>JASHTF010000070.1 GCA_030040715.1 Gammaproteobacteria bacterium
GGTGATGAGTGACCGCGTTACATTGGCAGAGCGCGAACGCGCTCGCGCTGGCAGTCCGACAGCGGCGCCTATCGCCGGTGGAGCTGATCGAGGCTGCGTTAGAGCGTATCTCGCAGTGGGATCCGATGATCCACGCTTTTATCACCTGCGATCACGCGGGCGCGCGTTCCGCCGCGCGCCGAGCCGAGACGGAAATCGGATCGGGACATTATCGGGGTCCATTGCACGGCCTGCCGATCGGAATCAAAGACGTGATCGATGTGCACGGCCTGCCGACGACGTGCCACTCGCGGCTCAGACTGGATCACGCGGCCATCGCGGATGCGGCGGTCGTGGCGCGCTTGCGGCAAGCCGGTGCCGTCGTACTGGGAAAACTTGCGCTGCATGAATTCGCGCTCGGGGGCCCCAGCTTTGACTTGCCTTTTCCGCCGGCGCGTAATCCTTGGAACACCGAGCATCATCCCGGAGGTTCTTCCTCAGGCTGTGGCGCTGCACTGGCAGCCGGTTTATTGCCACTGGCCATCGGGACCGATACCACCGGTTCGATTCGTAATCCCGCCAGCGCGTGTGGGGTCATCGGTCTGAAGCCGACCTACGGGCTGGTGGCGCGCGCTGGGGTTTTTCCGCTGGCGGCGACGCTCGATCACGTGGGGCCGATGGCGCGCTCAGTGGACGATGTGGCGTTGTTGCTCGAGACGATTGCCTGCTCGACGCCGACGGAGCCCGCGGGGAAGCAGGCGGCGCGAAGTCCTCGCGAGCTGTCTGTTCTGCCGGATGCTCCCAACGTCAGTGGACTGCACATCGGTTACGTGCGGCATTTTCACGAGCACGACATGGTGGCGGATCCGCAAGTCGCAGCGGCCTTGGACATCGTCGCGGCAGCACTCACGGACGCCGGCGCCACGGTGCAGACGATAGAGCTGCCGGACCTGAACACCTTCTCTGCCGTCAGCCGGATCATTCTCCAGTCGGAAGGCTGGGCCACGCACGCACATTGGCTCAGGACGCAACCCGACCAATACGGCCAGCGCACGCGGCGCCGACTGTTGCCAGGCGCATTCTTGACCGCCGAGGATTACGTGCGCAGCCAACGCTTGCGCAGCACGTTGCTCGCTGCCGTGCAGAGCGCATTTCGTGAAGTGGACGTATTACTTTGCGCCAGTGCCATGGAGCCCGCCTGCCGTCTGGATGATCCGATCGCGATTGAATCGACCTATTCGCGCCAGGCGCGCACTCCCTTCAACGTAACGGGCCACCCGGCCATCGCGATGATGGCCGGCCTGTCAGCCAGCGGACTACCGTTGTCGGTCCAGTTCGTGGGGCGCTATTTTGACGAGGCAACCGTGTTGCGTGTCGCTAAAGCGTGGGAGCTGATCGGAGGTTGGCAGCAGCGCCATCCAAGCCGCTTCGATCGCGCGCCCGGCTCGGCGGCGGTGCGCGAGCAGTCAGCGACGCCGTCGCGGTGTGCAGGTTGAAAGCAAGGCTCTCGGCGCTGCCGGTGTGCGACCTTCCCAGACTCGGCACCTCCTGAACATTTACACGGCACGAGAGTGGACATCACCAACAGCTTCGACCTTCCGTTCGATCCGACCACGGCCTGGGACACGTTGCTGGACATCAGGCGGATCATGCCGTGCATTCCGGGTGCCGAGCTATTGGAAGTAAGCGATGACGGCGTGACCTACAAGGGCAGGGTCAGCGTCAAGCTGGGACCGGTGGCCCTCGCGTTCGTCGGCACAGCGATGTTCGCGGAACGCAACGCGGCGAGCCGCGAGGCGCGGCTCAAGTGCAAGGGTAACGACGCCAAAGGCCGAGGCGGCGTGCAGGCCGACATGACCTTTACAGTGGCGCAGGAGGGCACCGGCGCGCGCGTCACGGTGCTGACGCAGGTCCATTTCACCGGTGCCGTGGCGCAGTACGGCCGCGGCACCAGCGTCATCCAGGGGGTCGCGTCGCAGCTCATCGCCCAGTTCGCGGCTAATTTGAAGGCGAGCCTGGCGGCAGCGTACGGCGCCTCGTCTGAACCCGTGCAGCTCACCGCGCCCGAGCGCATGGCCACGGAGTCAAGTGAGCCCGCCACCGCGAGATCGCAGGTCGATAAGCAGCGTCAACCAACGATCGGGCCGCCACCGACGTCCGCTGCCAAGCCTATCGCCGGCTTCGCGCTTCTCTTGAGGGTTCTACGGAGCTGGCTGTCGGCACTGTTCAGGCAACGCGCCTGAACGGTGCGGTCGATAGCTCAGCGGAGCGACATCAATGCGGCTCACCCATCACGATCGCTACGACTATTCGCCCATCACCGAGCGGCCGGACTTCAGTTGGCCGGACGGCAAACGATTGGCCTTCTATCTCGCGCTCAACGTCGAGCATTTCGCGTTTGGTGGCGGGCTCGGCCACACTCCGACGAGCTTGGGGCCGCCTCCCGATCCACGCAACTACGGCTGGCGCGACTACGGCTTGCGAGTGGGAATCTGGCGCGTGTTCGATCTGGTGGAGCAACTGGGGCTGCCGCTGTGCCACCTGATCAACTCCTCAGTCTCCGAGCGTTTTCCGCAGATCGTGAGCCGAATCGCGCAACGTGGCGACGAGATCGTCGGCCACGGGCGGACCAACTCCGAGCGCCAGGCTGATCTGGACGAGGCCGGCGAGGCCGAGCTCATTCGTGAAGCCACCGAGACATTGACCCGAATCCACGGACGCGCTCCACAAGGCTGGATGGGACCTTGGATTTCCGAGAGCCTCGTGACGCCCGATCTGCTCAAGGAGGCCGGCTATGCCTACCTCATGGATTGGCCGGCGGACGATCAGCCCTTCTGGATGAGCACCCGCGCCGGCCCGATCCTGGCGGTGCCCTATCCGATCGAGCTCAACGACAGCGTCACGATGTTGACGCGCATGCAGTCAGCGACCGATTTTGGTCAGATGATCGTGGATCAGTTCGAGGCCATGCTGGAATATTCGGAGCGTTACCCGCTGGTGTGCGGCATCTCGCTGCACACGTTCGTCGTCGGCCAGCCGTTCCGCTTCATCCAACTGCGCAAGGCATTGCGATATATCGTCCAGCACCCGAAGCGTCAGCAGGTCTGGTTTACACGACCAGGAGAGATCGCAGCCTACGCGCGCAGCCTGCCACCCGGGACCATCGCCGGCAGTGGCGCTATCGGGAGCAAGTAGCCGATATCAACGTTATCGACACGTCATCGACCCGTTGCGTCGGCGCTGTCACGCCTGAGTCGAGCCGGCCGAAGCGCGGACAGCGCCGTGTTCGGATGATGCGGCCCGTGCTGCGGCGTGCCCGGCAACGCGACCGAATACCGACCCCGACGTGAGACCAGTGCCGCCCGGATAGTTGAAGTAGAAGATACCTCCGACGAGCTCTCCGGCAGCAAACAGGTTTCGAATCGGCCGCAGGTCCTCGTCAAGCACCTGTGCATCGTTGTTGATTCGAAGTCCTCCGAACGTAAAGGTGATTCCGCACGTTACCCCAAAAGCTTCATACGGGGGTTCGTCGATCGTGTTGGCCCAGTTCGACTTGGGGATGTCCAGCCCGACGGTACACCGGCCGTCCTTCTCGTTCGGATTGAACGCTATGTCGGTCCGGACGGCGGCATTGTATTCGGCTACTGCCTCGAGGAACGCACCCGCATCGACGCCGTCCAGTCTTCTCGCCAGCTCTGCCAGCGTGGGCGCTGTGACCTTGGTAACGCGTCGGATGCGGTATTCGTCCCGCAACAGCGCGGTCACCTTCCGATCGAAAATTTGCCAGGCGAATTGCTGCGGCTGCTCCAGAATGATGCGGCCGTATTTGGCATACGTGTAGTTGCGGAAGTCCGCGCCCTCATCCACGAACCGCTTGCCGGTGGCGTTCACCATGATGCCAAAGGGATAGCTGTGCTTCTGAAAGCCATCGCCCACGGCCAGATCACCGAATTCGGGCGCATTACGGTCCCAGCCAACCGCATGGCACCCGGACCAGTTGCCTGTGCTAGCGGCTCCGATCTTCATCGCCATGCAGATGCCATCACCGGTGTTGAAACGGCTTCCCCGGACCTTGGCCAGCTCCCAGCCGGGGCCGAGGTAGCGCGTCCGCATTTCCGGGTTTGCCTGAAATCCACCCGATGCAATCACTACCGATCGGGCGCGAATATCGTGCAGCTCCGAGCCGAATCGAACCTGCACACCGGTGACGTTGATTCCGTCGAACAGCAGTGCTACCACGCGCGCGTCGTAGTGAACTTCTATCCCTGCCCTCAGGGCAGTGCGCGTGAGCTGATCTACCAAGCCCGGGCCGCCGCCCACCACCTCAACGGTGAGACCACCCCAGAATTTGAATTTTCCATTCACCTTGAAAGCCTGGCGCCCGTAAAGGGGAGAAAAACGCACTCCTTGCTCGCGCATCCACAGCAATGTCTCGAGACTCCTGGTCACCAGCGTCTCAACGTGCCCGGGGTCCGTTCTGAACTGCGTTACCCGAAACATATCGTCAAAGAAGTTCTCCTCGGTGTATGTGCCAAAGTCGGTGCGGTCGATTTCCTCTGGTCCCAAATCGGGCATCAATCGTTTCAGGTCTTCGACACCGGAGTAACAAACCCGCATCGCCCCCGCCGTAAAGCGCGTGTTGCCACCACTCTCGTTTCGGGGCGCCCGCTCGAGAACGCAAACCGAGGCGCCAAACTCCTTCGCCGCTAGCGCAGCGCATAAGGCAGCATTCCCGGCTCCGATCACCACCACATCGACCGGTTCGAACTTCATCGTTTCCTCATGAAATCAGACAGCTCGGTTTGGCTGGGCTCAGAAGCCGGCTCGGCGCAGCGCGGCAATGGTATCGCCAATGCATACAGCATCTGCGCCACTCAGGCAATGACCCGCCGTCAGCTACGCAAGTTACCGCCATTACGGCTGGATGGGAGCGCCTCGCCGCGCTCAGCGCGTTCGATAGTTTCCGGTCGCCAGCCCACAGCGCGACCGCCGATGAAAACGTCACGGCCAGGCAGCTTCCCAGTGCGCTCCCACCGCCATAGAGTCGGGCCCGAAACTCCATAGCGCTCCCGAAGTCCGCGCGGCCAGATGCAGCCGCTACCGCACGTCCTGGCGCGCTTGGCGTCGGCGCGTAGCCGCCGAGTCTTGCAGCTGGCGTCGATGGGAGCAGGTATCATCGCGTCTGAAGCCTGCGGAGGACGCTCTGGTAACTCGAAGCGAGCGACTGCGGTGAGGCGGTTCATCACGATCCTCGCCGTCGATTATGCTCTCGCGCGCCCAGGGTGAGTTGTCATGGATTGGAAGCATAGTCGCATGCCATCTGACTACCTAATGGGAGTTTTTCGGCCGTTCGTGCCAAAACCC
>JASHTF010000071.1 GCA_030040715.1 Gammaproteobacteria bacterium
GTCGTCGCCTGGCTAGCCACCGGACATGCGCTCCCCGTGCCGCATCCGCGACCGCTATGAACCCGAGATTGCTGGTAGTCGATGGCGAGCGGCAGGTGCGCACCTGGCTGCGGCATCACATCGAGATCCTATGGCCGGACGCGACCGTCGTAGAGATGGAGCCGGCCCAGCTCGAGAGCGCCCCGCCGCAACAGACCTCGACGGCCAGCATCGACGTGATGCTGCTCGGCATAACCCTGGACGAGTCGGCGGAGGCGGCCGCCGGCGGACTTGAGCCACTGCGGCGCCTGTGGGTGCGCGAGGATACGCCACCGGTGGTACTCGTCGCCACGGGCGGCAACGAGCTCGCGGCGATCGAGGCGATCCGTCTCGGAGCGGCCGATTACTTGCCACGGCGGCTGCTGAACGCGCAGCTGCTCGGCACCGCCGTGCGGCGGGCGCTGCGGCCGCGACAACAGCGCACCGCGGCCGCTGCACGCAGCTCGCGCTCCGACTCCGACGCGGCACAGCTGGCGTTGCCGCAGTACTCGATCGTGCGCCGCCTGGGCGAGTCCTCGCGCGCCGTGGTGTACCTGGCGCATAGCGCCGCGCTCGGGCGCTACGTGGCGCTCAAGATCAGCAAGCCCGCCGCCGGCGAGAGCGCCGAGGACTCGCAGACGTTCGCACGCGAATACGCGGCGATCTGCGCGGTCAAGCACCCGGCCGTGGTCGAGATCTACGACTATGGCTTTCATGCCGGTCGCGAGTTCATCGCCATGGAATATTTCCCCTGCGGCGATTTGAAGACGCGCCTGCTGCAACCGATCACCGTCCTCGAGAGCCTGGAATACGCCCAGCGCATTTGCTCCGCACTCGTGGTCATACACGGCGCCGGCCTGATCCATCGTGATCTCAAGCCACCCAACGTGATGCTGCGGCCCGACGGCTCGATCGTGCTGATCGACTTTGGTCTGGCGAAGGGGGGGCCGAGTACCGAGCCAAACACCGCTGCCGGCGTACTGCGCGGCTCGCCGTACTACATGAGCCCGGAGCAGGCTCAGGGCCTACCGCTCGATGCACGCAGCGACCTGTACAGCGTCGGCGTGATCCTGTTCGAGATGCTCACCGGCAGCCGCCCCTACTCCGGGAACAGCGCGGTCGAGATCATGCAGCGGCATGTCTACGGTCCGCGGCCACCGCTGCCGCCCGACTGCGCTCGACTTGAGCCGCTGCTGGAGTGCTTCATGGCCCGGCATCCGGACGGGCGGTTCGCAAACGCGCAGCTCGCCTGCCACGCCCTCACCGCCTCCTGCGCGCTCATCGCCAACGACGCCGCACCGCTCGACGCGGCGGTGATGTCATGACCGACGACACCACTCAGACGGTCGCCCAGGTATCGCCGGCCGTACAGCTCGAGCTGGACATGCTGCGGGACCAGCGCGACCTGTATCGTTCACTGCTGCTCGCGGAGCCGGAGAGTCTGCGCAGCTTCCTGCGCATCGCCCTCAAGACCGTAGAGGGCGTGCGGGTGTCGTTGCGCACTCCAACCCGCGACCATGCGGCGTTCCGCCGCAAGATCGAGCGGCTGCGTGCCGAGCTCAGCACGCTCGCCGACGCCATGCTCGGACTGCATCTGCCGACCGTGAGCGTGCGCCTGGCGAGCGCGCAGTCGGCGCTAGGGGAGGTCGAGGCGCGCGACGCGGCCACCGGCAATGATCTGCTGCCGACAATGGTCGTGCTGGAGGAGCTCTGCAGCCACATCACGATCGCCGTCGACTGCGCAGCAGTGCACGTACCGATCGAGTCCTATGAGAGTGCCGACGGCGAGGTCGGTGCCCCGCCGGGGACCGAGTCGAGTGCGGCGCCGGCCGCACACGAGTCGCTGCAGCTCAAGCTGACCGAAGCCCTGGAGCAGCTCGCGGAGAAGGCCACCGCCGAGCACGGCAAGCGGGTGGGTCTCGTCACCCTCGGGCTGGAAGAGATACCCGAGGAGTGGGTCGGTACGCTGTTCGATACGCTCGGGCAACTGCTGCGCAACGCCGTGGAGCACGGGATCGAGCCGAGCAACGTACGCGTCGAGCACGGCAAACCCGCGATCGGCACGCTGGTGATCGAATTCGTCGCTCGCGGGGCGGACGGCTACGAGCTCAATGTACAGGACGATGGCGGCGGGCTGGATGCCGAGCGCATCTGCGCCGCGGCCGTCAAGCTCGGATGGATGAAGCCGGATGAGGCACCGACGGTGGCGCCCGCCCGGCTGATGGGTCTGCTCTTTCAGCCGGGGCTGACGACGGCCGCGGACCCCCGCCGGCACGGTCTCGGCATGTCGATCGTGCGCGACCATGTGCAGCGCCTCGGCGGCAAGCTGCAGCTCTCGAGCAAGCGTGGACGCTTTACCCGCTATCGAATCACGCTGCCCCCGCGCGAGCAGCAGGCGAATGCCGGTCGGCCGGCCAGCTGAGCAGGCACGGATACGCGTGTGCGGCGTGGGCGAGTGCGAGCGCATCCGGGCGCAACGCCGGCGCGCGGGCGGCTGTTGAGAACGAGTGCGAAAAGGACTTCAATGCACGCGGGGGAATGAGCACTCGGAGAATCGGTCATGCGCAAGCTGCACCAGCGGCTGCTCGAGATGGCGGGCGTGGGACTGGCCCTGACGGGATTGGGTGGCGCTGCGACGCAGACGGCCTCGGGCGCGCGCGCCATGGCGCTCGACGAAAGAACGCATGACGTCCTGCTGGTCACGGCTCGCCACGGCCACGGCGCGACTTATGAACAGATCGTGCCCAACAGCTTCGTCGTTCTCGTGGCGGGTACCTGACGGGCGTTCGCCGCCGATGCCTGAGTCCGTCGAGTCGCGGCCGAGCTCACCCGGCGCCGAGGCGTCGGCCAAGCCTCAGGCGCGGTTGGACTCACACGAATTGGGCGCAATCTCCGGCACGACGCTCTCGTACTACGAGCAGAGTGCCGAGCAATTCGTCGCCGCGACGCGCGACCATGACGTCAGCCAGAACATCGAGGCGCTGCTTCGTCACATCGAAGGCCAAGCACCGTTCACCATCCTCGATTTCGGTTGTGGCCCCGGTCGCGACCTCACGACCTTCACGCGGCTCGGACACCGAGCGATCGGGCTGGAGGGCGCGGCCACGTTCGCCGCGCGGGCACGCGCCCAGAGCGGCTGCGAGGTATGGGAGCAGGACTTTCTCAAGCTGGATCTGCCGGCGCGGCACTTCGATGGGGTCTTCGCCAACGCCGCGCTATTTCATGTTCCGTCGCAGGAGCTGCCGCGCGTGCTGCGCGAGCTGCACGCCACGCTGAAGCCCAGGGGCGTTCTATTCAGCTCCAATCCGCGCGGGGCCAACGAGGAAGGCTGGAGCCGCGGACGCTATGGTGTGTTTCACGATCTAGCCGTCTGGCGTCGCCATCTGACGGATGCCGGCTTCGTCGAGCTCGAGCATTACTACCGTCCCACCGGATTGCCGCGCGAACAGCAGCCGTGGCTGGCAACGGTCTGGCGCAACGCCTGACCTCATTCGCCGCGCCGTGTGATCAGACGCCCGAGCGGCCCGACGCGCAGCAGCGCCAGCAGCAGCGACCACCCCCAGCGCGTCAGCCGCGGCACGCGCCTGCGAGGCAGTGCACCGAAGAACGGGCGTGCGATGTCATCACAGTGTCGCTGCACGCTGTGAGCACGCAGCTCGAACCGACCCTCACGCGCCTCGACGCGGAAGCGGTGCGGGTCGAGCTCGATGACGCGCGCCTCGTGCAACCGCTCCGGCAGCATCGCGGCACCCGCGGTGATGCCGCTGAACAGTAGCTCGGTCGCACGGGCCGCGGGCGAGGCACTCGTGCCGTACAGCGACCA
>JASHTF010000072.1 GCA_030040715.1 Gammaproteobacteria bacterium
GACGCGCTACGGCTCGAGCCTGACGGCGCCGAGCCGCTGACCGCTCTGACGCGGCTCGACATGGCGCGCAAGCAGCCCGCGGCCGCGATGGCACGCGTGCAGGCGGTCATCGCGCACTCGCCCGCTAACGGCGTCGCACGCAACCTCAAAGCGGAGCTACTATTTGCCGACGGCAAGCTCGACGCAGCGATTGCCGCCTATCAGGATGCGATAACGGCCGCGCCGACGTGGGCGGTGCCTTATCATGGCGAGGCGCTGGCGCTCGTGCGTGCCAAGCGCAATGACGATGCCATCCACGCGCTACAGCTCGGCATCGGCAAGACTCAGGGCGCCGCCTCACTGCTCACGGAGCTGAGCGGCCTGTATGTAGCACTCGGTCGTCCCCAGGACGCGATCACACTCTACCAGGGCCTGATCGCAAAGGACCCGAAGTCCGCCTTCGCCGCCAACAATCTGGCGATGCTGCTGGTGACTTACCGTCATGATGCCGCGAGTCTCGGTCAGGCCGAAAAGCTCGCCGACCAGCTCTCGGCCTCATCCATCCCCACCATCATGGATACGCGCGGCTGGGTGAAATTCAAGAGCGGCGATTTCCATGGCGCCGAGTCGCTGCTGCAGGAGGCGGTCGACAAGTCGCCCGGCGCGCCGGAGATACGCTATCACCTCGGCATGGCGCAGCTGCGCAGCGGCGAGCAACAGGCCGCGATGCAGAACCTGCAATCCGCGGTGAGCTCTCCTCGCGCCTTTGAGGGCATCAATGACGCCCGCGCTACGCTGGCGCAGCTACAAAAGGGACGCCCCGCGGGCTGAGACTCCGATGCGTCGGCTGCGGTGTGCATAAGGCCGCGGCAGCGAACCGCGAGCCGAAAATAGATGGGTAACCCAGCGTCGCCGGGCGGCGACGCTGGCGCGGCGGCCGTCGGCCGGAGGATTATTCGACTGCGTCACGGCAGCGACTGCCGGGGTCGGTAGATACTCAGCGGATGCGATGCAGGTGGATCGGCGCGGCGTTGATGGCCGCCGCGGTGACGGCGCATGCCGATCAGTCGAGCAACTCCACGCCGCCAGCGCCGACACCTTCGGTGACACCGGCTGCGCTCCCTTCGGCGACACCCGCCGCGACACCTTCGGCCACACCCGCTGCGACACCTCCGGTGGCGCGCTCGCGCAGGACTCCAACTGAGATCGCCACCCCGAGCCCGATCACCGATCACCTCGCTCTCGATGCCATCTTCTTTTATGGACACGTCGCTACCACCGGCACGTTCAACAGCTCCACGGGGACTCCCGGCACGCCGTTCTCCGCCGAGCAGGATCTCGGACTGACCAATCAAGCGATACAGGGTCAGATCGAGCTCATGGTGCGCATGGATCAGCGCAGCCGAGTGCGGCTGGACTTCATCGATCTGCGCCGACAGGGAAGCGCCGTCCTCGACGAAAATATCCAGTTCGGCAATCAGACCTATACGACCGGTGAGCTGGTGCAGTCCGAGATCGACTGGCGCCAGACCGACTTCACCTATACCTACTCATTCCTGCGCACTGATCGAGTCGAGCTCGGTGCCGGTTTGGGTGTGCACCTGATTCAGACCGAGGCGACCGCGCAAACGCCGAGCAGTCCGCAGCGCTCGGACTACAGCGCGGCGGGACCGTTCGCCACGTTTGCGCTCGACGGCGTCTGGCGCATCGCACGCTACTGGTCATTGAGCGCACGCGGACAATACTTCCACCTCACGGCGGACTCGGGCAGCGGCTCGCTGGGCGAGTATCACGCCGACCTGCAGTATCGCTGGCGTCCCAATTTCGCGGTCGGCGCGGGCTTTCAATACGAGCTGGTCGAGCTGCAGGTGCAGCACGCCAACGCCAACGAGCTCAACGGCAGTGTGCGCCTCAAGATCGATGCACCGGAGCTATTCCTGCGCCTGAGCTTGTGAGGCCGCCTCGCGCGCGAGCGCGCGTTGGCCGATGTCGCCGCGATACTGCATGCCGGGGAAACGGATACGCTCGACCAGCGCATACGCCTGACGTTGCGCCGCGCGTACTCCCGCCCCGCAGCCCACCGCGCACAGCACCCGTCCACCGCTGGTGAGCACACGCTGCTGCGCGTGGCGCGTGCCGGCGTGAAACACCTTGCCCGGCAATTTTGCCGCCGCTTCCAATCCCTCGATCGCCTGTCCGAGCTGCGGGCTGTCGGGGTAGCCGGGGGCGGCGATCACGACGCCGAGGGCGCTCGAGGGATCCCACTGCGCCTGCGCGCGCTCGAGTCGGTGCTCGAGCGCGGCCTCGCACAGCTCGGTCAGATCCGAGCGCAGGCGCATCAGCAGCGGCTGCGCCTCCGGATCGCCGAGCCGGCAGTTGAACTCGAGCACGCGTGGGGCTCCGTCCGGGCCGATCATCAGGCCCACATAGAGAAATCCGGTGTAGGGAGTGCCTTCATGCAGCAGGCCCGAGAGCGTCGGCGTGACGATCTCGCGCATGACGCGTGTGTGCAGTGCCTCGGTCAATACCGGGGCCGGTGAGTAGGCTCCCATGCCGCCGGTATTCGGCCCCTGGTCGCCGTCGAGCAGCCGCTTGTGGTCCTGCGAGCTCGCGAGCGGCAGCGCCTGCTCGCCGTCGGCCAGCACGATGAAGCTCGCTTCCTCACCCGGTAGAAACTCCTCGATCACGACCTGCGCGCCGGCTTCGCCGAAGCGCCCGCCGAGCATCGCGCGCGCCGTCGCATCCGCCTCGGCCGCGCTCGTGGCGATGATGACGCCCTTACCGGCCGCAAGCCCGCTCGCTTTGACGACGATGGGCGGCCGCTGGGCTCGCACCCAGGCGCCGTCGTAGCTGTCGCGGGTGAAGCAGCGGTAGGCTGCGGTCGGGATCGCATGTCGCTCGAGAAATGCCTTGGCGAACGCCTTCGAGCCTTCCAACCGCGCGCAGGCCTTATCCGGTCCGAAGCAGCGCAGCCCGGCGGCACCGAAGGCATCCGTGATTCCCGCGACCAGCGGCGCCTCGGGGCCGATGATCGTGAGCGCCGGCCGCTCGCGCTGAGCGAGTCGCACGAGGGCGGCCAGGTCATCGGCCGCAATCGCGACGTTGCGCACGCTTGGCTCGCCGTCGGTGCCGGCGTTGCCGGGCGCGACCAGCACCTCATGCACCCGCGACGAGCCGGCACAGGCCCAGGCGAGCGCGTGCTCGCGCCCACCGCTACCCACGATCAAGACCTTCATGCGATCGTCAGCTGATCAATGTCGGAAGTGACGTACGCCCGTGAGCGCCATCGCCATGTCGTGCTCATCGGCGGCGGCGATCACCTCGTCGTCGCGCTTCGAGCCACCCGGTTGGATCACCGCGGCAATGCCATAGGAGGCGGCAACATCGATGCCGTCCCGAAACGGAAAGAACGCGTCCGAGGCCATCACCGCGCCGCGCACCTCGAGCCGCTCGTCGCCGGCCTTCAGCGCCGCGACACGCGTCGAGTAGACGCGGCTGGTCTGGCCGGCGCCGATGCCGATGGTGGCACGATCGCGCGCGAACACGATGGCGTTGGACTTCACGAACCGCGCTACCTGCCAGGCGAACAGCAGATCCGCCACCTCTCCCGGCGCCGGCTGGCGGCGGCTGACGACGCGCAGTCCCGCGGCATCGATCGGAGGCGCGGCGCCGTCGCGCTGCTGCAGCAGCAGGCCACCCGTCACCGAGCGCAGCTCCAATTCCTCCTCGGTATCGATGCCCAGATCGCCGGTCTCCAGTACCCGCAGATTCGCCTTGCCCGCGAGCGCCGCGAGCGCGTCGGTCGCGATCGACGGCGCCGCGATGACCTCGACGAACTGCTGCGCGACGATCGCGTGCGCGGTTGCCGCGTCGAGCGCGCGGTTGAACGCGATGATGCCCCCGAATGCGGAGCTCGGATCGGTGCGGTAGGCAGCACGATAGGCCTCGAGCGCTCCGGCGCCCACGGCGACACCGCACGGATTGGCGTGCTTGACGATGACGCAGGCGGGCGCGGTGAATCCTCGCA
>JASHTF010000073.1 GCA_030040715.1 Gammaproteobacteria bacterium
ACCAGGTGATCCGCGTCCTGCACCGACGCCTGTTCTCGTATCTACGCTGATGAATGCCCAACCGACGGAAGCGGCCGCGCGGTTTCTGCTGATCGATCGGGTCAGCAAGGCCTTCCCGACCGCCCACGGTGCGAGCGCCTCGCTGGTGCTCGATGAGATCTCGCTCGCCATCAACGAGGGCGAGTTCATCGTGTTCCTCGGTCCTTCCGGTTCCGGCAAGACGACGCTGCTGCGCATCGTCGGCGGGCTCGAGACGCCCACGACCGGCGCGGTGTTCCTGCAGGGTGAGCGCGTCGTCGGCCCCGATCGCAAAAAGGGCATGGTGTTTCAGTCGTATTCGTCGCTGCCGTGGCTGAACGTGCTGGACAACATCAAGTTCGGGCTCAAGTACCGTACCGACCTGTCGCCGGTTGAAAAGGATCAGATCGCGCGCTCGTACCTTGCCATGACCGGCCTGCAGGGTTTCGAGCGCTATCAGATCAATCGCATCTCCGGCGGCATGCGCCAGCGTGTGGCGCTCGCGCGCACGCTCGCGGCCGGCTCGCAGGTGCTGCTGATGGACGAGCCGTTCGGCGCGCTCGACGCGCAGACGCGGGAGTTTTTGCAGGAGCAGGTGCTGCAGATCAGCCGCGCGGAACGCAAGACGATCATCTTCGTCACCCACGACGTCGAGGAAGGTATCTTCCTCGCCGACCGGCTGTTCATCTTCTCGTCGCGCCCGGCTAGGATCGTCGAGGAGATCCGAGTGGCGGAGCTGCTGCCCGCGGAGCGCGATCTCGATCTGAAGGGCAGTAATGTATTTTTCCGTCTGCGCAACCACGCCAAGGAAGTGGTACGGGCCGAGGCGCTGCGGGCGCAGAACTACGAGGAGCGCGTGCGCAGCGATTGAGCCGCGCGCGGCCGGAGAGGTGCCATGGCCAAGGTGCGTGTCGATCGTCCGTTCGTCGGAATACCGAGCTTCCTGCGTGCTCCGATCTGTACCGACCTCGAGCAGCTACAGGCCGCGGTCGCGGTCATGGGTGTTCCGTTCGACGAGGGCGTGCCCTATCTGCCGGGCTCGCGCATGGCACCGCGGGCGCTGCGCGAGCATTCCCTGCGCTTTGTGGGCTCGGGCAGCAAGGGGTTCTACAATCCCGAGACCGGCAAGCAATACCTCGAATACGAGATGTCGCGCGGCCTGATCGTGGATGCCGGCGATGCCGACATCCTGCCGACCAATGTCGAGGGGACGTTCGAGAACGTGACGCAGATGGTGCGCCAGATTCTCGATCGCGGTGCGATGCCGCTGGTGCTCGGGGGCGATCATTCCATCACCTACCCGGTAGTACGGGCGTTCGGTACGCCGCTGCACGTGGTGCATTTCGATGCTCACAGCGACTACGCGCCGTTCATCCACGACCTGCGCTTTACCAACCAGCACCCGTTTCGTCATATCCGGCCGATGAAGCACGTCCTCAGCCTCACCCAGGTCGGCATTCGCAGTCTGCGCGAGAGCGCGGAGATGTTCGGTGCCGCGCAGCACGACAATCGGGTCGTGATGATGGCGGAATTTCGCCGTCTGACGCCCAGAGGACTGGCGGAGCTGGTCCCCGCCGATGCGCCCTGCTACGTGAGCATCGATGTCGATGTGCTCGACATCTCACTGGTGCCGGGCTGTGTGTCCGCCGAGCCGAACGGCATGAGCTATGCGGAGCTGCGCGACACCTTACGGGAGATCGCGCAGCGCGCCGACGTCATCGGCTTCGACTTCGTCGAGGTGAATCCGCAGCTCGACGTCGGCACCGGCCTCACCTCCTACCTGGGCGTGCACACCGTGCTCGAGTTTCTCGGCCACATTTGCGAGCAGCCGCGCTGGGTTGCGCGACGCGAGCGGCGCCAGACGCGCGAGCGTCCGCAGCGGCGCTGAGGGCTCAGTCAAGCAACTGGTAGTGCACCGCGACCGGCTTACCGGCGTTCACCGGTACGCTCGACTGATCCTGCGGGCAGGCCGACATCACCATGACGCAGTCGACCAGGGCACGCATCACGACCGCAGCGCCGGGCTTCGAGACCGGCTCGCGAAACTGCCACTGTCCCTCGGCCGTGAACGGGATGTTCATCCACAGGTTAAGCGGTTGCGGACAGATGGCCGATTTGCGGTCGAGCGCGGCGAGTGCGCGCTCCATGTTGTTCGCACAGCTGTCGTGAAAGCTGGCGATGCCGAATTGGCGGTAGCGGTTGGGATCGCAGGCCGCGAGCAGCGAGTCATGGACCCCGGGGGAGTCGTCTGACTCGAACAGGATCATCGGCTCGCGGCGACTGTCGAGCAACGTATCGCCAGCGCGAGGGTTCACGTGGCCGGCGCGTACTCGGGTGTGCGACATCGACAGATAGAGGGTGGTGTCGTCCGCGCCGAATCCCCAGAAGTCGACTACCTGATGGCCGAGGGTATTGATCACGCGCAGCGCCTGGCCGCGCCGGACCAATCCCGCGCGGCCCTGACGCGCCGGTACCTCCAGTGTCGTTGGCATGATGCGTTCCCCTTCGCTTTGATGCCCTCGCTGCATCATCGCATAAGAAAGAGAGGGTTCCGCTCAGCTGGGCACCTGCGGTCGCATCGCCGCGCGGCCGGGGTGGGAGGCCGATGCTTGACGTCCTCGGGCAAAAAAGCGCACGCTAGATCTGTTTTGAATACAATATATTCTAAGAAAATATCGCACGGAGTGCGGCCGCTCTCGACCGTGCTGAAGACGATGGCCGTCCTCGAGCACTTGACCACAAGTCCGTCCGGCATGCGGCTGCCCGATGTCGCCGCGGCGATGCGGTTGTCGAAACCGACGGCGTACCAGCGGTTGCTAACGCTCATGGCGGCGGGTTGGGTCGAGCAGGATGAGCACGGGCGCTATCGGTTGACCCTGCACAGCTCGCGCATCGTCGCGGCCGCCCTGGAGCAGGCGGACCTCGGCACCCGGGTACGCCCGGCGCTCGAGGCGCTGGTCGACGCGGTCGACGAGACCGCATCGCTCGCGATGCTGGATCGCGGCGTCCCGTGCATCATTCAGCGCGTCGAATCGCGCAGCGTGCTGCGCGCGGAGCAGAAGATCGGCACCACGCTGTCGCTGGCCAACTCCGCTTCCGGCCGCATCCTCACCGCCTATGCCGACACCAGGGCGGTCGAGCGCTTGCGCCGCGGGGGCGCACCGCTGGCCGACGATGCAGTGCTCACATCGGCGCGGCTCAGGGGCTATGCGCTCAGCAATACTCAGTCCGGCAGCGGCGTCGTCGGCATCGCAGTGCCGGTGCTGGATTTTCGCGGCGAATGCATCGCGGCGCTCTCGCTGGTGATGCCGCAGCTGCGTTTCGATCTGCAGCGCCTGCTCGGGCCGCTGCGTCAGGGCGCGAACGCCGTCATGAAGATCCAGCTAAGCCTCGCGGGCTGAGGCGACCGAGGCGATTACGATGACCGCGACCTCGCCGCTCGCGCCGCTGGATTCCTCGACTGGGCGCAGGCCGCTGCCGCGCAGCGGCCGCAAAGTGATGCGCCCAGAGACCCTCGCCGCCATGCAGCCGACCCGGGTCAGCCGCGCTCGCGCGCTCGTCAATAAGCTGGTGCGCGAGCGCTGGCGCATCACGCCGCAGCGCTTCGAGGTCGACGCGAATGCCGCCGGCACCGTCGTTTATTCCATTCAAGCGCCGCGTCAGGAGTTCAGCTTCATCGCCTTCTCGCGCCCGCCGAGCCGCACCGCGCGCACCGGCCGCATCATCGGGCAGGCCTGGGACATGATGGGCACTCTGAACGAGGGCCCTGCGACCGACACCGATATCGCAGCGGCCCGCCAAGAACTGCCGAAGCTCTACCAAGGGCGGGCCACGCCGAACACGCTGACCTGGTGCCGCTGTAACCGCTCGCTGCGTGTGTTCGATCAGGCGCTCGCGGCACTCGCCTCCGGGTCCAAGCCTCCGATCGATGAGCTCGGGAAGGTCTGCTACCTGATGCGCAACACCGGCATCGACGGCAATGGCACCTTCGGTACCCGCCCGTTTGCTGCGCTCGGTGCCGACCATGCCCTCGGTGCACCGCTCGAGGCACAGCTGCTGACCGCCTACCTCATGCGCGAGTTCTCGTGTGACCTGATCGAGCATCTGGCGCGTCTCGCTGCCAGCACCGCGGTCACGCTCACACGGCCGATGCGCCGTTTCATCGGTGTCGGCAACGGCTCGGCGCTCGGATTGATCTTCTTCATCCACAACCATCCGCGCCTGATCGACGCCTGGATCGCGGCGCGCGAGCACGGCATCGCCGCGGCGCGCGCGCTGCGCCTGGACGTCGGCGATCCGCGCATCGAACGGCTGCTGGGACTGGTGCGTGCCGCCATCGTGTTCCGGCGCCAGGATCGGGCGCATTACGAAGCGTTCGATGCGAGCGCTGAGGTGGCGGCCGACCTCGAGACGATCGTGCCGGCGCTCGTCGAGCTGCGCGACACCGGGTGCATCGGCGGTCGACGCCGCGAATATCCGCTCGATGTGCTCGCCGCGCGGCTCGAGCGCAGGCTGCGGCCGGAGGCCTTCGAGACCTTGTTGTCACTGCTGCTCGAGCTCGTTCCCGACGAGGTCGATGCGCTCGCAGCTCGGATCGAAGGCGAGGATGAGCTGAGCGTAAATCCTTCAGAGACGCTCGAGTCGCTCGGTGAGTACATCCGCACCGAGTATCAGTGGGCGCTCGCGACCGACATGAGCCGGCCGGACGCCTATCGGTACGTTTGGTACAAATCGCGCTCGGCCGAGGAGCCACGGCGCGGTGGGCGCGAGGAAGTCCCGGCTGCGCGCGAGCTCGGCCTCGATGTCTGCGGCGAGCTGCAGCGCTTGTATGCGGATCTGCAGTGCCGACCGGCAGCGCTCACGGTCGCGCGCTGGCTGCTCGAATACCCGCAGCACCGCCACATGGTGGCGCGAATCCAAAGCCTGCGCGGGCGTCGGTACCACACACCGCTCGCTAACATCAACGCGGCGGACTTCGTGCCGATCCGTCTGGTCAGACTGATGAATGTGACCATCCACGGCATCGACAAGACGCGCGATTTCCTCAATCGCAATCTGCGCGGCGTACTGTTCCACGGTGCCCCCATCGCAGCCGATCTGACCGCGGGCTACGACGGTCCGACCTTCTATCCGCCGGAGCCGGTCGCGTGAGCGCGAGGGCGGCCCATGCCCCGTCCGCTACCCCAGTCGTGGCCGATACGCAGGCGCTGCAGATCATGCCGCGCGAGATGCGCATGATGTCGGAGCGCATCCTGTCGTTGACCGCCCTGCCCCGAGGTTTCTTCCTGGCGCTGAAGGATGTGCCGATGTATTCGCAGCTGCTCGGGCTCGGAGGCTTTGCGATGTTGGAGGCACGGCTCGCCGACTTGAACCGGGCCGATCCGGCGCGCATCCGGATCTGCGACGAGGGGCCGGGGTCGGGCGAGCTGCGGCTCGATGCCGGCGATCAGCACGCGTGGATCGTCGTGCCCGCGGTGCTGGATCTCTTGGGCGAGCTGACGCAACGAGCAGGACAGGCTCGGATCGGCGTCAGCGGGCTGCGGGAACCGGAGGAGCTGCACACCGCCGTCGCACTGGCAGGACGCACCGGGCTGCGCGCGACGTACCAGGCAGCGCCCAGCGGAGGCAGCGCGCTGCTCGAGTCAGTTCCGGCGAGACGGACGGGCGAGCTGCGTCATGACGATCCGCTGCTGTGGATGGCGATGCAGCGGGGCACGCCGATCGAGCCATCGCTGTGGTGGCGGGTGTACGAGCTCGCGCAGCAGGCGCTCGAGCCCGATAATCCGGTCTCGCGCCGCCACGCCGGCACGCATATTGTCCTCGATGATGGCCGCGTCATCGGCCGACCGGACGGCGACGATGAGACCGACTTCAGCTACATCGCCGCGGCGGCGGCACCGGACGCGGCAGCGGCACCGGACGCGAGCGCGGCGGCGTCGGACGCGAGCGCGGCGGCGTCGGATGCGTGCACCACGGGAGACGGGTACCCATGATGGGGGATGAGCACTCATGATCATCGACGGCCTGCAATGCGGACACTTCGACCGTGCCTCGTTCGAGTCACTCAAGGCGGCCGAGGTCGGCGGTGTGGTCGTGACCTGCGGTTTCTGGGAAGGCGCGGTCGAGTCGCTCGATTCGATCGCCCGCTGGCGCGATCTGGTGCGCTCGAACGCGGACATCGCTCAGATCGCGACCACGGCGGAAGCGGTCGAGGGCATCGCGGGTAGCGGCCGCGTTGCGGTCATCCTCGGCTTTCAGAACGCCAACCTGTTCGATGGCCGCATCCGCTTCGTGGAGCTGTTCGCCGAGCTCGGCGTGCGTGTGGTGCAGCTGACCTATAACAACCAGAACGACCTCGGCGGCAGCTGCTACGAGACCGAGGACTCGGGGCTGGCGCGCTTCGGCCGTGAGGTGGTGCACGAGATGAACGCCGCCGGCATCCTGGTCGACTGCAGCCACGTCGGTGATCGCACCACGCTCGATGCGATCAAGGCCTCGGCCAAGCCGATCGCCGTCACCCACGCCAACGCACGCGCGCTGTTCGATCACCGTCGTAACAAGTCGGACGCGGTGCTGCGCGCCCTGTCCGAAAGCGGCGGCGTGATGGGATGCGCGACCTACCGTAACATTACCGGCGATGACTATTGCCGCTCGCTCGAAGCCTGGTGCGGCATGGTGGCGCGCACGGTGGAGATCGCCGGCATTGATTCGATCGCGATCGGCACCGATCGCAGTCACAACTTTACCGCCCCCGACTACGCGTGGATGCGCCAGGGCCGCTGGACGCGCGGCATCGACTACGGCGCTGGCTCGGCGGCGCGCCCGGGCAAGGTACCGCCGCCCGAATGGTTTCAGAAGGTCGACGACATGAGGGTGATCCCGCAGGGACTGCGCGCGGTAGGATTCTCGCCCTCCGAGATCGACAAGATTACCCACGGCAACTGGCTGCGGCTCTACGGTGCCACCTTCCGCAACGCTTGAGGCGCCGCCAGCCCCGCTCGAACGGTCGGGACGCGGGGGCCCGAAGCGGCTGCTGGGTCCATGGCTGCTGCTCGCGCCGATCGCAGCGTATCTGCTGATCTTCTTTGTGCTGCCGCTGATCGATGTGGCGATCATGAGCGTGACCGAGCCGCATCTGACGCTCGATAACTACGCTAAGGTAGTGCACGACGCGCTCTACCACCGCGTGATCATCAACACGTTTCTGACTGCGCTTGCGGTCACGGTGTGCTGCCTGCTCGCGGGCTACCCGCTCGCGTATCTGATGACCCAGTCCCGCCCGCGCGTGGCGCTGCTGATCTTAGTGCTGGTGACGATGAGCTTCTGGACCAGCTTCCTGGTGCGCACTTACGCGTGGATGGTACTGCTCGGCCACGACGGCCCGATCAGCGGGCTGCTGCGCGCGCTCGGCATGCGGCATCCGCCGGAGCTGCTGTTCACCCGCTTTTCCTCCACGATCGCGATGACGCACATTCTGGCGCCGTACATGATCATGAGCATCTACACGGTCATGCGGAAGATCGACGTTACGCTGCTGCGCTCGGCCGAGAGTCTCGGTGCGCGCGGATTTAGCCTGTTTAGGCACATCTACCTGCCGCTGACCGCCCCCGGCATTGCCAACGGGTGCCTGCTGGTCTTCGTTCTGTGCCTCGGCTTCTATGTAACACCGGTGCTGCTCGGCAGTCCGCGCGAAGAAATGATCTCGGGCCTGATCGGCAATCAGCTCGAGCAGTTTCTCGCCTTCGGACCGAGCGCTGCGATCGCGATGGTGTTGCTGGCAATCACGCTCGCGATCTTGGCGCTGTATCACCACCGGTTTGGGCTCGACCGCCTATGGGGCTAGCGCGGGCTTCGCGGCTGGTGCGGGCGTCGCAGCGAGTGGGGGCGTTGCAGCGAGTGGGGGCATGGCGGCGATGAACCGACTGCTGCGCATCGCCGGTGTGGTCGTGGTGCTGTTCATCGCCGCGCCGCTGCTGATAGTCATCCCGATGTCGTTTTCGAATGCGGTGTCGCTGCAATTTCCACCGCCCGGGTACTGGCTCGGGTATTACCGCGCGTACTTCAGCGACCCGAGTTGGCTGCGACCGACCTACAACAGTGTGCTGATCGCGCTGTCGACGACCGTCCTGACGCTGCTGCTGGTCGTACCGGCGAGCTTCGCGATCGTGCGCCAGCGCTTCCGTGGCAAGGGCGTGGCGCAACTGATGTTGCTGATGCCGCTCGCCGTGCCGCAGATCGTCATGGCGGTCGGCTACTTCGCGTTTCTCGGCAAGATCGGCCTGGTACAGACGCACCTGGGCGTGATCCTGGCGCATACCTGCCTGGCCACGCCGATCGCGTTCCTGGT
>JASHTF010000074.1 GCA_030040715.1 Gammaproteobacteria bacterium
AGGACTCGACCGAGTCTCGGAACGGCTGGAGCGCTCGGTATTCGGGCGTAGGCCATCATGGCGATTCTGGCATTAATAAACGGTGACGTGCCAAGGATCGGAGGCGCCGAAGGCGGCTCGATCGGTCGAAATTGATCAGTCTGATTCGTCGTTCTGAAAAGCAGCCTGGAGGATGCGATGAGAGAGCTGATCTTGAAGATGTCTATATCGATCGATGGCTTCGTAGCCAGCGAGGACGGAGGAGCCAAATGGATCTTTGACACTCACGATGACGCGGCGGCCGCCTGGACGGTTAAAACCGTGTGGGAAGCGAGCCTTCACATCATGGGCAGCCGTACCTTCCATGATATGGCCGCCTACTGGCCAAACTCCACTGATGTGTACGCACCGCCGATGAACCAGATACCTAAAGCGGTCTTCTCGAAGCAGGGATCTGCCGTCCTACAGGGCACCAACACGACAGCAGCGCTTAGAGACGCGCTTGCCAACGCGCGTCCGGGCCAGCGGGCGGAGCTGCAGCCCGGAGGCGATAGTTGGGCAAATGCCTATGTCGCGAGCGGGGATCTGGTAGAGGAGATCGCGAAGCTGAAGGCCCAAGCTGGCAAGCCAATTATTGCGCACGGCGGAGCCGGCTTCGCCCGCAGCCTCGTTGCTGCGGGACTTATTGACCAATACGCGCTATTGGTGCATCCGGTCGCGGTCGGCAAAGGCCTCCCGCTGTTTTCTGGTCTTGCAGCGCCACGGACCTTCAAGCTCGTGAGCTCAATCCCGTTCCCGCGAGGAGCGGTGGCTGAAATCTATCGGCCAACATAGGACCGCAGTTAGCCGACGGCGCTCTTGAACCGCTATTGGCAAATCTGGCAGGGCAGTGCCTCAAAGTGGCCGGGACCGACGAATTCCGGCGCTTACGCACGGATGACCGGTATGGAGGAGGCAAATTGAGGCAGTGACCGGCGGGTCCTGGCCGAAGGGTACGCAGTCGCCCACCCGTTCCCGACATCGAGAGAACCCACCACGCTTGGGGTGCCCGAACTGGCGAAGCAGCGGATCGCGGGGGTTGGCCAAGCCTTACGCCCTTGAGCTTATATCTCTAGAAACGATGATAAGCATCTAGAGATATAGGCTAGCCCTATATTACAAAGCGGCCTACTCTGTTCTCACCGCTTGGCGAGTTCATGGAACTGCTCACAAAAAAGAGGAGACCGGACATGAGTAATTCACCAGCCCAAGTGATCCAGACGTCGGTCGGATCTGGGAAACCAGAGCATTTGAGGTGCGCGAAGTTCTTGTTCAGGGAGAGACCGTCGCGATGTTCGGGTCCTTCACCTATCGCGGCCGCGCGTCGGGCAAAGACGTTACCTCGCCGTTTTCTCTGCTGGCGCACGTCAAGGGCGACAAGGTCTCCTACATTCAGTTCCTCGAGGATAGCTTAGGTACCGCCGGAACGGTGTCGCCTTCGGCCGAATTGATTCATGAAGAGCCACGCCGCGAGCCAAGGAGACAATCGTCATGTTGCAGGTTCGACCCGCCAAAACGCTCGACACGGCTGACTACGGTTGGCTTAAGGCGAGACATCATTTCAGAGTCACGCCAGAGGGTAACCCGACCAACTCACCGGTGGGTTCGCTGGTGGTCTGGAACGACGATGAAATTGCTCCCGGGCGTGGCTTCGATTTTCACGATCACGTCAACATCGAGATCATCAGCTACATCCGCCGCGGGGCAGTGACTCATCGGGACACCATGGGGAGCGTGGGCCTGACCAGCGCTGGCGATGTGCAGGCAATGAGCGCCGGAACGGGCATTCGGCATGCTGAGTTCAACATGGGGCCGGAGCCCTTAAGCCTATTCCAGATCTGGCTGCGCCCGCGAAAACCGGGTGGTGAGCCCCACTGGGACTCGCGTCGCTTTCCCAAAGCCGATCGCGCGAATCAGCTGGTCGTCCTGGCGAGCGGCTTCCCGGGAGATATTGGCGCGCTGCCTATCGGCGCGGACGCTCGGGTGCTCGGTGCCACTTTGCTCTCAGGATCCGAGCTGACATACCCGATGGGCGATCTTCGACATGCCTATCTCGCGCCTGCCTTGGGTGTCGTGACCGTTAACGGTCAGAGGCTCGAGGTCGGCGACGGAATTGCGGCGGACAACGAGAAGACGCTTACCATCAAGGCCGAGACGGACATCGAGATTGTGCTCGTCGCAACCAATTGAGGCCATTGACAGTCGAGCTTTCATGACCTACGACCGCACGCTCCCGCGGAGTCGCTCGGAAAGGAACGCACCAATGGCGTCCAGCGACTTGCCTGCGGGTTTCAGCTTGCCGCCGATTGCTGCGCCGCTTGGAGCTGCGGCTGGGACTGAAGCGCTGCCCGACGTGCCTGACGCTTGGGTTCGATTGCCGCACGGCTTGCCTCTTTTATTGGCCCATAGCCCCGCGTCTCCAGCGGCCAGGCGAGCAGCTCTATGCAGACGTCCGCTTTGCCGGCGTCGAGCCGTTTCAAAACCAGCTCCGCGTCACTCTCAAAATCCCGGATGCTTTGGCGTTCCTGGACGCGATCGGCTTGATACCGGAACGGATCGAGCCAAGTGCTGCGCAGCACCTTGCCGTAGCGCATCAGCTTAAGCATCGGCGCGAGCACCCGTCCGGACAGCGCGATCTTGCGGCGACGTCCGGTCTGCGGGTCCCATCGCGCGAGTACAGGGGGCGCCATGTGGAACGTGAGCCTCAGATCACCCGCGAACTGCGACTGCAGTCCCTCCAGGAAACTCCGATCGGAATACAGGCGCGCCACCTCGTATTCGTCCTTGTAGGCGAGGACCTTGTGATAGGCTCGAGCAACTGTTTCTGTCAGCTTGCCAACACCGCCAAATAACTCTACTTCACGATCGCGGACAGCCTCGACGAGGCGAAGATAGCGGTCCGCATAGGTTCGGCTCTGGTAGGCGACGAGCTCGCTGGAAAAGGTCGCGACCAGATCGTCGATCGAGGTGGTGGGCGGCGCCTTCGCTCGGCCGTTGAGTATGAGGTCGATCCCCTCCGGATGCGCCGCGAAGAGGCGGCCGCGGTGGAAGGCGGTCTTATTCAGCTCCACAGAAACGCCATTGAGCTCGATAGCACGCAGCAATGCCGCCTCAGACACCGGCAATAAGCCCTTCTGCAAGGCGACACCGACCAAGAGAAAGTTTGCCGCGATGGCATCCCCGAACAGGCGGTTGGCGAGTGTGGTCGCACGCAGATAGCTTCCTGCTCCGGCGAGCGTTGTCTGCTCGATCAGGCGGCGATGTCGCTGGACGTCGAGCGCCAGCCCTGGATCCGCAACGAAATCTCCCGGGGGCGCTAGATCGAGATTGCCGACGACAGAGGTTCTGTCCGTTGCGTAGCACGACCGGCAGTCAGGGGATGTCGCAGCGACCAGATCGCTGGCGATGAGCAGATCCAACTCACCCGCTGGGACTCGCGCAACGTCTGCCTCCTCGTCCGAGTCAGCGATCTGCACGTGCGAGACGACCGCGCCGTTCTTCTGCGCGACGCCGGTGAAATCCAGCATTCGCACGGCGCGGCCTTCCAGATGGGCGGCCATCGCGATGACGGAGCCAACAGTGACGACTCCCGTGCCGCCGATTCCGGTGACGAGAATGCTGTAGCGCTGGCCGTCCTCCAGTCCGCGTTGTGACGGTTCGGGCAGGTCGTCGCCGAAGCGCGCGTCAAAGGCCTCTCCCTCCGCCTTGTCCGGCTTGCGCGGCGTCGCTCCGGAAATCGTGACGAACGACGGACAGAAGCCCTTCACGCAGGAGATGTCTTTGTTGCACGCCGATTGATTGATCACGCGCTTGCGCCCGAACAGAGTCTCCAGGGGCTCGACCGCGATGCAGTTCGATTGCACCGAGCAATCGCCACAGCCCTCGCACACTCTGGCGTTTATGGCGATACGGACGTCGGGATCAGCCATTTCCTTGCGCCTGCGGCGGCGGCGCTTTTCGGCGGCACACGTCTGATCGTAGATGATCACGGAGACGCCCTCATAATCACGCAGCGCGCGCTGGACGGCGTCGAGCCTATCGCGATGCTGGATGTCGATCCCGGCGGGAAGCAGGCTGCGGTCCACATGCCGGTCGGGGTCATCGCTCACCAGCGCTATCCGAGTCACGCCCTCGGCTGCGACCTGCCGGGCTATTGAACCGACGCTCGGCGCCCCTTCGGGGGGCTGACCGCCCGTCATGGCGACGGCATCGTTGAAGAGAATCTTGTACGTCACCCGGGCCTTTGCCGCAACCGCTTGGCGAATTGCGAGGATGCCGGAGTGCTGATAGGTGCCGTCGCCGAGATTAACGAAGAGGTGCGGCATCGTGGTGAAGGAGGACAGGCCCACCCACGGGATGCCCTCGCCGCCCATATGGCTGTGCGTGCGGGTTCGCCGAGCCTCGCTGATGGCGAGAATGTGGCAGCCGATCCCGCCTGCCGCGAAGCTGCCTTCTGGCACGTTGGTAGAGGTATTGTGTGGGCAACCGGAACAAAAAAAGGGCTTGCGCGTCAGAAGGCCCGAAAGATTGGCAGCTGCGGACGGAGCGGCAGCGTGGCTTCGCGGCTTCGGGACCTCCAGCCCCGCATCCGCCAGTACCCGGCTCAATGCCGACGCCAGCATCTGCGGTGAGAATTCCATGATCGCTGGCAACAGCGGCTCGTCGGTAACCAGTGTCTTGCCAACAATGACCGGGCGCTCCGAGGCAGACAGGTTGTAAAGCGCCTGACGGATTTGCGCCTCGACGAAGGCGCGTTTTTCCTCGATCACAAAGAGCACGCGCTTGCCACGCGCGAAGCGGCGGATCGCTTCCTGGTCGATCGGCCAGACTAGTCCGATCTTGTGAAGTGCGATACCTGAGGACTCTGCCCTCTCATTCGGCATGGCCATCTGCCGGAGGGCGCGGATCGTGTCATGATGCGCCTTGCCGACGGTTACCAAGCCGATCGTCGCGTCACGAGCTCCAAACCGGGTGGCGTCGAAGCTGTTGACGCGCGCGAAGGCCACTGCGGCGGGCAGTCGCTCCAGCACCAGCCGTCGCTCCAATTCTGCGCGCTGCGCCGGCAGTTGCAGCGACGGATCGTACGACAGTCCATGCGGCGGAGGCTCGAAATCGACCGGCGTCCGAAACCGGGGCGACGGTTCTAGGCGAACGACCTGGCCGCTCTCCACCGTTTCGGCAATGGCCTTGAACCCGACCCAGAGGCCGGAGAAGCGTGATAACGCGATCCCCCGTAATCCGAACGAAAGGTAGTCTTCGAGATCGGCAGGTTGGAGGATGGGCATCATTGCCCCCTCGAATACCTGATCGGTTTGATGCGGGAAGGTCGAGGACTGGGCTGCATGATCGTCGCCCGCGACGGCCAGGACGCCCCCCATCGCCGAAGTGCCCATCACGTTGGCGTTGCGGAAGACGTCGGCGGTGCGATCTACCCCCGGGCCCTTGCCGTACCAGAGACCGAAGACACCGTCGACTCGCTTACCCGGGAAGGCGTCGATCTGTTGCGTCCCCCAGAGCATGGTTGCGCCCAGATCCTCATTTATGCCGGGCTCGAAGCGGATGTCGTGGGCATCCAGCCGGCGTTTCTGCCGCCACAGCTCCTGGTCCACTCCGCCCAGCGGCGAGCCCCGATAGCCCGAAACGAAGCCCGCCGTTCTGCGGCCTTCCGCCCGATCCAGTCGGGCTTGGTCAAACACGATCCTGACTAGCGCCTGAACTCCGGTCAGGAAGACGCGGCCTTCGGTCCGGTCGTAGCGGTCACCCAGCTCATAGTTGGAATCGATCGCCCGCGCGCCGGCTGTGACTGCTGATGCCCTCTTCGCCGGCAACTTCGTCCTCCACTCGATGTTGTTGCGTCGGGATTGCTGCCGACCGGTTCCGAGCGGTAGCCACCTCAGCCTATCGGTAGCCTAGGCTCACCGTATTGAAGGAATTTGCAGGCGCGGGTTGCGGGCTAAATTCGAGCTGATCCGGACGCGAACGCCGCCCGATACTGACCTGGGGTTGCCCCCATGACGCTGCTGAAGACACGGGTCAGGTGCGCCTGATCCGCGAAGCCGGCGGCGACGGCCACTTCCGCCAGCGCCGTATTGCCTGCCAGAAGGCAACGAACAGATCGAATTCTCGCTTGAATCTGATAGGCGTGAGGCGTCATCCCAACCGAACGCTGAAACGCGCGCAGTAGACGGAATGGGGTGAGCTCGGCTGCAGATGCCAAAGCATCCAGGGTAACTTTATCGGTCAGGTTCTCTTCCAGGTAGATCCGGGCGCGCCGGACCGCTGACGGTTCCCGGATCTTGAGGGAGTAGTCGCAAGACGTATGGGCGTGACGGGCGAGAAGCTTACCGATGAGCGCAAGCAACTTAGTCTGCCGCCGCAACGGCGCCAGCCCACTCTCTGACTCATAGTGTAATTGAAGCAGATCAGTCGCGAGTTCCGCATCTTCAAAGGTAGGGCTGGCAAAAATCGGCCTGCCCGCCGCCGCGGGCCTACCGAGGTCGCGGGCCACTTCATCAACAATGTCTGGTGTGATGTGGATCGTGCGACAACGCCATCCCCGCGAAGATGCGCTCACACCCTGATGCGGCTCTTCTGCGTTGATCAGCACGAACGAGCCGGACTTCGCCACTCCTTCGCGCGATCGGGTGCGGAGGTGAACCGCGCCGTCGATAACCAGCCCAAGGCTCATCTCCGCGTGGGCATGCCAGGGATAGACGTGATGGACATAGTCGCCTTTGAGCATCTCGGCGTCGTGGAGATCGGCCACGCGCCAGACCTTCACCTGATTCTGGCCCATATTGGTTTATACCTATCATACTGCACCTGCAAGTTCTGCCACAGCTGCGCGGTCGTTCCGAAGCAGCGGGAGAAACGTAGTGCTATCTCCGCAGTCACGGCACCCGCCGCCGTACAATCTCGTTGACCGTCGGTGCCCGGATGCTGTACTGCCCAACGCGATCACCCCTGAGGGACTCGAGGTGATTCGCCGGTGGAATCAACAGATCACGCGTGTAACTCTATGCGTTGTTGACGTTAAGCGTTAATACAGAGCGGAAGATTGGTTTGCCAGTCAGTTACGATCTCGTTAGCGCGCTTCAGCCCGCGGTTCTCACGCTCGAGCTGCTTCAGCCGTTCATGCTCCGAACTGTTCAGCCCTGGGCGTGTCCCAGCCTCCACTTGTGAGAGCGTGACCCACCGTCGAAGCGTCTCCGCTCTGCAGCCGATCTTGGCCGGGATGATGCAATGGTTGCCCAGTCTCAAGTAATGGGGCCTGCGGAAAAGTCGGGGCGCTTCACACCCCCTCCGTCTCGGCCGCAGGCGTTGTGCCTTAGGACTCAGGCAGCCTCGCCGGCGAGCACCACACACCTTTCCTATCGGTAATCTCCTGGAAACGCTGCCGCCACGTCGCGGTTCGTATGATGTGAGATTCACCATCAGTGCGCTGATGAGGGAGAAATCTTGCTTCCTGTCACGCCGCGGGTCTTCAAAGA
>JASHTF010000075.1 GCA_030040715.1 Gammaproteobacteria bacterium
AGCGCGGGCGGAGGTCGTCTTGGCCGCCCGCCGCCTGCCTCCGGTCCTGCCGGCCCCGCGCGCGCCGGCTCCACGGCGGCGCGCGCGCGCCGCAGTCGCCACCGTCGCCACCGTCGCCACCGTCTCACCGCGCAGCTGCGCGACGATCGCCGGATTCTCGAGCGTCGAGACATCTTCGGTGATCTCCTCGCCGCGCGCGATCGCGCGCAGCAGGCGGCGCATGATCTTGCCCGAGCGCGTCTTCGGCAAAGCCTCGCTGAAGCGAATCTCATCCGGCCGAGCGATGGGGCTGAGCTGCTCAGCGACCCAGTCGCGCAGTTCCTCCGCCAGCGAGTGCGTGCCGCTCGACGCCGCGCCGCGACAGACGACATAGGCGAACACCGCTTCACCCTTGATCTCGTGCGGCCGGCCCACCACCGCGGCTTCTGCGACCCGTGGATGGGCCACGAGCGCCGACTCGATCTCCATGGTCCCGAGCCGGTGTCCGGCGACATTGAGCACATCGTCGATGCGTCCCACGACCCAGAAGTAGCCGTCGGCGTCGCGATAAGCGCCGTCGCCAGCGACGTAATAGCGTCCGCCGAACTTGCTCCAGTAGGTCGCGATATAGCGCTCGTTGTCGCGCCACAGAGTGCGCGCGAGCGCCGGCCAAGGCTTCTCAATCACCAGGTAGCCCCCGGTGTCAGGCCGAGTCACTCGCTCGCCGCGCTCATCGACGATGGCGACAAAAATACCCGGCAACGGCAGCGTGCACGAGCCGGGCTTGGTCGCGGTCACGCCCGGCAGTGGCGAAATCATGATCGCGCCGGTCTCGGTCTGCCACCAGGTATCGACGATCGGGCAGCGCCCGTGCCCGATCACACGCTGATACCAGATCCAGGCCTCGGGGTTGATCGGCTCGCCCACGCTGCCGAGCAGCCGCAACCGTGACAGGTCATAGCGGGCCGGAATCGCATCACCGAGCCTCATCAACGCCCGAATAGCGGTGGGAGCCGTGTAGAACACGGTGACACCGTGCGACTGACAGATCTGCCAGAAGCGCCCACCGTCGGGATAGGTTGGCGTACCCTCATACATCACGACGGTGGCCCCGCACGCGAGCGGCCCATAGGCCACGTAGCTGTGTCCGGTTACCCAACCGACGTCGGCGGTACACCAGAACACGTCTTCATCCCGCAGGTCGAACACCCACTGGCAGGTCAGCTTGGCCTGCAGCAGATAGCCGGCGGCGGCGTGCTGTATGCCCTTGGGCCTACCGGTCGAGCCCGAGGTATACAGCAGGAACAGCGGGTGTTCGGCCGGCAGCCACTCGGGTTCACAGCTCGGCGCCTGGGTCTCGACCCAATCGTGCCACCAGCGGTCGCGCCCGGCCTGCATGCTCACCGGCACGCCGAGATGCCGCAGCACCACGACATTGCGCACGCTCGCACAGCCCTGCGACAGCGCCTTGTCGACCGCCTCCTTGAGCGCCACGGTACGGCCTCCGCGCTGGCCACCGTCGGCTGTCAACACCACTTCGGCCTCCGCGTCCTCGATCCGATCACGCAGGGAGGCGGCCGAGAAACCACCGAACACGACCGAGTGGATGGCGCCGATGCGCGCACAGGCGTACATCGCGATCACGGCCTCGGGCACCATCGGCAGATAGATGATGACGCGATCGCCCCGGCGCACGCCGATCTGCCTGAGGCCATTGGCGACACGACAGACCTGCGCGTGCAGCTGGCGGTAGCTGAGGCGGCGCACCGCGCCGGCCTCGGCCTCGAAGATGATGGCGAGCTTATCCGGGCGCTCGCGCAGCTGTACGTCGAGGCAGTTGTAGCAGACGTTGAGCTCGCCATCGTCAAACCAGCGAAAGTTCGGGGCCCGACTGGAATCGAGCGTACGCGTGAAGGGCTTGTGCCAATGCAGCTGTCGCCGCGCGAGCTCGCCCCAGAAACCCTCGAAGTCCGTGCGCGCCTGCTGCTGCAGCTGTGCGAGATCCTGCGTGCGGATGCGGGCACGAGCGGCGAACTCGGCCGGCGGCGGGAAGCTGCGCTGCTCGTGCAGGACCGCGCTGATGTCGCTCGATGCTGTGGCTTTACTCACTTCCAACCCCCACGAGGTGCAGTAAGACGAGCGGGATGCCGCTGCTGCAGTGGAGCATACCGCAACCACACAGGCCCGCCGCAGCACCGCCTCGAGCGTGCGCTCCGATACCCGGGCGCGCTCGGCTAGACTGCGCTCTCCGATTCCAGGAAATTAGGGGTTCCCCAATGAGCCAGTCGATTTCGCGCCGTGATGCCCTGATGCAGCTCGCGCTGCTGGCCGGCGGCTCCAGCACGCTGGCCGCCGGCCCGACGCGCGCGGCCTCAGAGCCACCGCACCTGATGCCCTCGGATCCCACCGCAGTGGCGCTCGGCTATCACGCCGATGCGACTCAGGTCGATCCGAAACAGTTCACGAACTACAAGCCCGGCGAGACCTGCAGCACCTGCCTGCAGTTGAAGGGGGACGCCGGGCAGCCCTGGCGCCCGTGCAATCTGTTTCCGGGCAAGCTGGTCAGCGCCAACGGCTGGTGCCGCGTATGGGTGAAGCGGCCCTGACGGCCGGCGTGCGCTGCGGGCCGCGCTGTAGCCGGCGCGGCACAGGGCCGGCTGTCGCGAGCGCGCCTAGCTCAGCCAGTGTGCGATGCGATCGTGCAGCGGACTGCTGCGCGGAAAGTGGGCCTGCAGATACTCCATCTGATCCGCCAGCACGCGCCGCCCCTTGAGGAAGATGTACTCGGCGTAGGTCGGAGTGAATGGCACGGCGATCAACTGCATCTTCGCCTGCTCGGGCGTGCGCCAGGCCTTGGCGTTATTACAGCGGCGGCAGGCTGCGACTACGTTGGTCCACACATCGTGCCCGCCCTGACTGAAGGGGCGCACGTGATCGCGCGAGAGCTCGCGGCCGGGGAAACGCCCCGCACAGTACATGCACAGGTAGGCGTCGCGACGGAACAGGGTTTCGTTATTCAGCGGCGGCACGTAATCGTGCCGGGTGTTGCCGGGGTTGCCCGTGTGCCCGACGGTCGCGATGATCGAATTGACCTCGAGCACCGTGCGCCGGCCGCTGACCGAGCTGACACCCCCGTAAAGGCGGTACAGCAACGAACCGCAGGTGTACGCCACCTGTTCCTGATGATAGATGCGTGCCGCTTCGCGGTAGTCGATCCACTCGAGCGGCATGCCGGCCACGTCAGTGCGCAACACCATCTGCGACAAGCCGTGCGTCGCGCTGTGCGGCGCGAACAGCGCAAAATCGCACTCGACGCTGTCACCTGCTGCGTCCATGCCATGTAAGATACGGCAGGATTGTGTGATAATTCAATGATAAAGGCCCGCCCGCACACGATCGCGCACCCGCGGTCGCAGGCACGGGGTGCCGGCCCCCACCAGCGACGGCACTCTAGGAGAAGTTAAATATGCCAGTGACGATTGGTGCACTTCGGGAAAGTGCACCTGGGGAAACGCGTGTAAGCATCGTCCCCGAGCTCGCGGACAAATGGGCTGCGGCCGGCACGCAGGTGCTGATGGAGCGTGGGGCCGGAGTCCTGGCGCAATTCCCGGACCGACTGTATCGCAACGTCGAGTGGGCCGAGGGCAGCGCCGCGGTGCTCGGCCGCAGCGACGTGCTGCTCGCCGTGCAGCCACCGACCATCGAGCAGATCAACGCGCTGCGCGCGGGCGCGATCGTGATCGGATTCATGCAACCCCACGCACACCTGGCTGAGGTGCGGGCACTGTGCGAGCGGCGTCTCACCAGCTTCGCGATGGAGCTGGTGCCGCGCATCTCGCGCGCGCAGTCGATGGATGCGCTGTCCTCGCAGGCATCGATCGCGGGCTACAAGGCGGTGTTGATCGCCGCCGATACGCTCGATCGGTTTCTGCCGATGCTGACCACCGCCGCCGGCACGATCCGCCCGGCACAGGTGCTGATCATCGGTGTCGGGGTTGCCGGACTGCAGGCCATCGCCACTGCCAAGCGGCTCGGGGCGGTGGTCGAGGCCTACGACGTGCGCAGCGCCACGCGCGAGCAGGTGCGCTCGCTCGGCGCGAAGTTCGTCGATACCGGCGTGTCGGCCGAGGGTACCGGCGGCTACGCGCGCGAGCTCACCGCGGAGGAAAAGCAACGCCAGCAGGAAGTGCTCGATGCGCGTATCGCGGCCGCAGACGCCGTGATCACCACGGCTGCGGTCCCGGGCCGACGTGCGCCGCGCATCGTCTCCCGCGCTGCGGTGGAGCGCATGAAGGCCGGCGCTCTCATCGTCGACATCGCCGCCGAATCGGGCGGCAACTGTGAGCTCACACAACCCGGACAGACCGTCGTGCACCAGGGTGTCAAGATCATCGGTGCGGTCAACCTGGCCGCGCAGCTGGCCTACCACGCCAGCGACATGTACGCGCGCAATCTCTACAACTTCCTCAAGCCTGCGCTCAGCAAACCTGCGGCAGGCAAGGAGGCCGCGCTCACCATCGATTGGCAGGACGAGGTCTACGCGCAGTCCTGTCTGACCCACGCGGGCGAGATCAAACATGAACCGACCCGCACGCTGGCGGAGGCATCATGACCGGCATCATCGCACTCTACATATTCATGCTGGCCGCGTTCACCGGTTATGAGGTGATCGGGCGAGTGCCGGTAATACTTCATACGCCGTTGATGTCGGGCTCCAATTTCGTGCATGGCATCGTGCTGGTCGGAGCCATGGTGGCCCTGGGTGCGGCGAGCACGCCGCTGGAGAAGGCGATCGGGTTCGTCGGCGTGCTGCTCGCGGCCGGCAACGCCGTCGGCGGCTACGCAGTGACCGAACGCATGCTGCAGATGTTCAAGTCGAGCAAGGCAGCGGCTGCATCCAAGGGTGGTGACGCCCCGAAGGCGGGTGAGCCTCCCAAGGGCGGTGACGCCCCGTCCAAGGGGAGTCACTGATGAGCCACGTCGGTGCAGCGGCAGTGATCCAGGGCAGCTACCTGGTCACGGCGTTCCTGTTCATCATGGGCTTGAAGCGCATGAGCTCGCCGGTGACGGCGCGCAGCGGCATCGTGTGGGCCGGCGCTGGGATGGTGGTCGCGACACTCGCGACCTTCTTCTTCCCCGAGATGCACAACTATCCGCTGATGCTGGCCGCGATGGTCATCGGCGGCGCGATCGCGTGGATCAGTGGACGGCGAGTGGCGATGACCGCCATGCCGCAGATGATCGCGCTCTACAACGGCATGGGCGGCGGCGCGGCCGCCTCGATCGCGGCGATCGAGCTCTACCGCGGCGGCGAGGCGACACTGTCGGGAGCGGCCCTGGCCGTAGTCGGCGGCATCATCGGCGCGGTCTCCTTCAGCGGTAGTCTGATCGCGTTCTCCAAGCTACAGGGATTGATCCAAAGATCGCTGCGCTTCACCGGTCAACAGGTCGTGAACCTGTTGATCGCCGCCGCGACGCTCGTCGCTGGGGTGCTGATCGTCGCCCAAGTCGACGCGACCGCAAGCGTGGTGACGGCGCTGTTCGTACTCGCGCTGGTGCTCGGTATCACCATGACGCTGCCCATCGGCGGCGCGGATATGCCGGTGGTGATCTCGTTGTACAACGCCTTGACGGGACTGGCGGTGGCCTTCGAAGGCTTCGTGCTCGGCAATGCCGCCATGATCATCGCCGGCACGGTCGTGGGCTCGGCCGGTACTCTGCTCACGCAACTGATGGCCAAGGCGATGAACCGCTCGCTCGGCAATGTATTGTTCTCGGGCTTCGGCGAGACCGCGGCGGCCGGCACCGCAACGGTCACCGGCTCGCTCAAGCCGATCGAGGCGCAGGACGCGGGCGTCATGCTCGCCTTTGCGCAGTCGGTCATCGTCGTGCCCGGCTACGGCATGGCCGTCGCGCAGGCGCAGCACAAGATCTGGGAGCTCTGCCAGCTGCTGATCGACCGCGGCGTGCGCGTGCGGTTTGCGATTCACCCGGTCGCCGGCCGCATGCCCGGGCACATGAATGTGCTGCTCGCGGAGGCGGGCGTGCCGTATGACCTGATCGCCGATCTGGACGAGATCAATGCCGAGTTCGAGAACGCCGATGTGGCGCTGATCATTGGCGCGAATGACGTCGTCAATCCGGTGGCGCGCACCGATCGCGGCAGCCCCATCTACGGCATGCCGATTCTGAATGCGGACAAGGCCCGCAATGTCATCGTGATCAAGCGCGGTCAGGGAGCCGGATTCTCGGGAATCGAGAATGCGCTGTTCTATCTGGATAACACGCGCATGCTATACGGCGACGCCCAAAGCATGGGGTCGGCGCTGATCGCGGCGGTCAAATCGGTCTAAAAGCGGTCGTCTAAAGCGGTCTGATCACCGTGGCCGCGACCCGCCGCCATGGGAAAACTGGCCGCGAAAGCCGGACTGCGGCGACCCTCCGAAGCGCTGCTGGCGGCGCTGACGCATGTTCTGCAGCATCATCTGACGCTGCGCCGGGGTCGCGCTGAGCCAGCGCTGGCGCAGCTGCGCCCGCTGCTGCTGTGGAAGGCGCCCAAACGCCCTCACATTCTGCCGTATGTCCTGGCGCTGCTGCGGCGTCAGTCGTTGAAATTGCTGCCAGCGTCGCCGCACCATGGCGCGCTGCTCCGGCGGCAGCCGCTGCCAGGCCTGAAAACGCTCGCGCGCGCTGCTGCGTTGGTCCGGCGTCATCGACAGCCAGCGTGAGGCGCCACGCGCGAGCGCCTGCTGGCGCAGCGGCGGCAGGGTGTCCCAGTGATCCTGCATGCTGCCGAGCACCTGCTGCTGCGCCGGCGACAGCGCGGACCAGGCGAGCGGCTGCGAAGCGCTCGGCTGTGCCCAGGCCGGCGCCACCGCTGCCAGCAGCAGTATCGAGCAGATCAAGCGCAGCCGCTTCATCGCTGATTCACCTCGGGCGGGGGTGCGCCGGTATTCGAGGGCGGGGCCGACTGCGAGGAGGGCGCACGCCTCGGGCCGGCAACGCCGCCCTGGGGAGCACTCGCGCTGCCGGCGCTGGATCCGCTGCCGTACCCGGTGCTGAATCCGTTGCCGTACCCAGCCGCGCTGTTGCCCGCAGCGGCAGCGCTATTGTTCGCAGGGGGAGCCGTACGCCCCGCGGCGCTGCCGGCGCTGGTGCTGGTATTGGCGGAATTAGGGGACTGTGCCGGCGGGGGGTCGGGGCGTGGCGCAGGCGTAACATCGGTGCGCACTGGGCGCGCCGTTGCGGTGCTGTCTGCCAGATATTGATGCCACTCCTGGTCATCGGAATCCACCGAACCGAGAAACTCGAGCAGGCCTGCGTTGGCGGGCGGCGGGCTGACAGCCTGCGCCGACGGCGGGGCGCACCACGCCCCAGGCAGCGCCCCGCCGCACACACAGGCAGCAAGCACTACGGTACGAAGCCTCACGCTCCCGTCGATGGCGGCCTTGAAGCATCTTGCGACACCGGGACCGCTCCACTGTTCGCTTGAGCGACGGCCCATTCGTAAAAGTCGTAGTCCATGTCGGGGTCGCCATTCAACGGCACATCACTGCTGAGCAGATCCATGTCTTCGAGCGCGCTGTTCGCCACCGGCCCGACCGGTGCACGCGCTGCGTGCGGCATGAACACCACC
>JASHTF010000076.1 GCA_030040715.1 Gammaproteobacteria bacterium
TCCGGCTGCGGTGCAGACGATCAGCACACAGCGCAGTAATGCAGCATGGGTCAGCACCTGGTTACTTGTTCGGCTCGCGAGCCGCCGCCCTGTGCAGCTTCGGGCATCGTTTGCCGGCAGCCGATCGAGCATCTCATTGTGTATTGGGCTATATTGTCGGCAGCGCGCCGCAAGCGTTGTAGGAGCGCGCTCACAACGGGCTTCGCATGATTCCAACGGCAAACGCGTGGCGCGCCGCGGCCCTGGTGCTACTGATTGCGCTCTTCGGACTGGCGTTGTCACTCGAGCTCGAGCACGCGCAACAGCGCTCCACCAGTCGCGTCGCGTCTGAGTCGCAGCAGCGCCAGCGGCTGCTCGCCGAGCTATCCGCCACGCTGGCGCAGGCCGAAGCCGCGCAGCGCTCCTTCCTGCTGAATCGCGCGAGCACCGAGATCCGTTCCTACCAGGCCGCGCGCGCGCACGTCGAACCGACGCTCGGGCGCTACGCCGAGCTGCTGCACGCGCAGGCGGGCGCGGCGGCGGCGCCGCAGCGACAGGCGCTCGCGCGGCTGCGCACGTTGATCGCAACGCGGCTCGGCGAGCTGGACTCCGCCTTCAACGTGCCGTCACAGACGATCTCGTCGGCGCCCACGCCGCCGCCGTCGGCGGCCACGAGCGATGCGATACGCTCGGCAGCCCCGCCGGTGTCGACGTCGGCACAGTCAGCGGCGAGCGCCCCCCGGCCCACGTCCCCGCATCCAGCGTCGGCCAGCAGCCCGACGCAGAGCACGGCGCTGCAGATCAGCCACTCGATCGCGGGCCTGAGCGTCTCCGAACGGACCCTCAGCACCGAGGCTGACCGACAAGGCGCCCACCTGCAGGCGTTGACGCAAGGGGAGATCGCAGCGCTGCTGGCGATCAGCATCGCGCTGCTCGGGTTGGGCGCAACGCTGCTGTTGCGCCCCCAGGCGGTCGCGACCGAGCGCGCTAGCGGCAAGGACGAGTCTGCACGGCGCATCAATGAGCTCGCGGCACTGTCGCGACGGCTGCAGCAGGTAACTGAGAAGGAGAAGGCGCAGCTCGCCCGCTCGCTGCACGATGAGCTCGGCGGGCTGCTGATCGCCGTGAAGATGGATACTTCCTGGCTGCACAAGCGCTGGTCGAATCCAACCGAGGAAGTCGAGGCACGCTGGGAGCGCGTCTTCAAGGTGCTCGACGAAGGGGTGGACTTCAAGCGCCGGGTGGTGGAGAACCTGCGTCCCACCCTGCTCGACAACATGGGACTGCTCGCGGCGCTGCGCTGGGTCACCCAGGACACTTGCGCCCGCGCCGGTCTGAGCTACACCGAAGGCTATCCCGAGGACGAGCCGCTGCTTGCCGAGGAGGTCTCGATCCTGGCGTTCCGCCTGGTTCAGGAGGCGCTGACCAACGTCGTCAAGCACGCGCACGCCACCGACGTGCGCATCGAAATCGGCAACAGCGACCGGCAGTTAACGGTGCTGGTCGAGGACAACGGCGTCGGTATCGAGCATCACCCATCGTCGAGCACTGCCGTGCATGGACTGGCGCTGATGCAGCTGCGCGTGACCAGCCTCGGCGGCACGCTGGAGACCAGCTCGGGGGAACGCGGAGGCACCGTGGTGCAGGCACGCCTACCGTCGCAGGGAATCTCCGCGAGCACGCGTACGGCGGCGGCCGATCGGCCCGCAGCGTCGCGCCGCGCATCCGGGATCTGAGGTCGCCCGCTCGCCTGAGGTCACCTGGTCGCCTGAGCTCGCCTGGTCGCCTGAGCTCGCCTGAAGTCGCTGCGGTTGCCGGGGGTTGCCGGCGGTTGCCGCGCGGGGCGGCGCCGGTGACGCACTCAGCGGGGTAGGCTCAGTGCGGCTTGCCGGGGTTGTCGCCGGGATCGGCGAGATCGGCTTCGATCTGCTGCAGCAGCGAAGGCAGCCGATCGAAATCGCGCAGCTTGTCGAGGAAATGCTGCGCGCCGAGTGCTGCCGCTGCGCGGCGGTACTCGGCCAAGTCGTAGTTGGTCAGCACGATGACGACGGGCTTCTTCGGCTGGTCGGTGGGAATCGCACGCAGTACGCCAAATCCGGTCCCCTGCCGCAAATGCAGGTCAAGCAGCAACACGTCCACCGGTTGACGGTGCAGCGCCGCGACGGCATCCGCCTCGCTGTCTACCGTTCCCGCGAGCTGCACGCCGGGCACGCTGAGCAGCGTCTCCCGCAGCCGCTCGGCCAGCACACGTGAGTCTTCAACCAGCAGGACCGAGAGGTTACGCGAGCTCATCTGAGCCGGCTCGAACCATGCATTCACGGCCCGAGCCTAGGCTGAGCGCACCGTCCGAGTAAATTCACGTTTGCATGGGAGTGCAATGGGAAGCTACCTACAGATGGCGGCCCGCAGGCGGCATGCTATTGGATGATGCCATTACGCAGCGCATAAGTGGTGATGTCGGCGTTGGTCGCCAGGCTCATCTTTTCCAAAATGCGCGTGCGATAGGTGCTGACCGTCTTGACCGACAGGCACAGCTCATCGGCGATGGATGAGACGGCGCGGCCGGCCGCAAGCTTGCAGAAAATCTGGAATTCGCGCTCCGACAGCCGTCGATGCAGGGGCTGATCGCTGTCACCGTCCAGGTCCGACAGCAGCAGTTCGGCGAGATTGGCGCTCACATAGCGGCGACCCTGCAGTACCGCACGCACCGCTTTCAGCAGCTCCTCGGGCGCGCACTCCTTCGGCAGGTAGCCGCCCGCCCCCGCCTTGAGTACGTTGATCGCGTACTGGCGCTCGGGAAAGCCGCTCAGCACCAGCACCTTGGTGTCGGGGTAGCTGGCGCGGATGTAGCGCAGGATGTCCAGACCGCTGCGGTCGGGCATATTGATGTCGAGCAGCACCAGATCCCAGCTGCCGGCGCGGAGCTTATCGAGAGTCTCATTACCCGAGGCGGCTTCTCCGATTTCGGTGATGCTGCGATCCTCTTCGAGAAATTGCTTCAGGCCGGCTCGGACCATCGCATGGTCATCCGCTATCAATATCTTGGCCATAGGCTCACCGCTCGCAAATCAGATGGTTGGGGGGAATCAGGCGCCACATGCGCCGCGTGCGCTCGATCCCGGCTCAGGCATGTGCCTCGATACCCTGCCGTCCGTGTCCCGGCCGCTCATGCGCCTCCACGCCCTGTCGTTCGTACATAGCCAATTTGTTATACAGCGTTTTCAAACTGCATCCCAGCGTCTTGGCGGCACGGTTCTTGTTCCCTGCCCAGTGGGCAAGCGTTGCCTCGATCAACCAGCGCTCCGCTTGCGCCAGTGACGAGCCGATCGGCACCCGCACTCCGCCCTCTTGATCGTGCCCCGCAGCGCCACTGCCCGCGGGTGCATGGATATGCATCGGCTGCAGCTCGAGCTCGCGCTCGCACAGAATGAACGCGCGCTCAATCGCGTTCTTCAGCTCGCGCACATTGCCGGGCCATTGGTACTCACGCAGCGTCTGTTGCGACGCGGGGGCGAACACCTTCGAGGTACCATGCCGGGCGTTGAGATCTGCCAGGAAGTGGCCGGCCAGCAGCATGACATCGTCACCACGCTCGCGCAGCGGCGCCAAACTGATCGGGAATACCGCCAATCGATAGAGCAGATCCTCGCGCAGTGCGCCGTCGCGCACCGCCTGCACGGGCGAACGGTTGGTCGCGGCAATGACGCGCACGTCGGTCTTGATTTCTTGGGTTCCGCCCACGCGGAAGAACCGCTGCGTCTCGAGGAAGCGCAGCAGCCGCGTCTGCATGTCGGAGCTCATCTCGGTCACTTCATCCAGAAACAGCGTGCCGCCCGAAGCGCGCTCGACCATGCCGGCGTGGCTGCGCGCCGCCCCGGTGAAGCTGCCGCGCTCGAAGCCGAACAGTTCCGACTCGATCAGCGTCGGCGGCAGCGCGCCGCAGTTGATCCCGAGAAAGGGACCGGAGCTGCGCGCGCTGCGCGCGTGAATCGCCTGGGCGACCAGCTCCTTGCCCGAGCCGCTCTCGCCCGAGATCAACACCGTGACGTCGGTCGGCGCGACCTTTTCAACCAGGTCGCGCACGGCCTGAATGACGCTCGAGCGCCCGACCATCCAATTTGACATATCCGTCATTCCTGTCTCCCGCCTTGTCGTTACGGGCCTATCGGCAAAATGTTTTCCGGGTTTGTAACAACCGCCGCAGTGCTGCAGCAGCAGCCCCTGCCGATGCCATCGTCGGAGCATGCAAAAATTTCCGTCGGTGTTTGTCCTACAGCGCGGCGCGCGATCACCGTCGCGAACGCGACGAGCGGAAGCTCGACCGAGCTCGCCGAAGCTGGACGAAGCTCGACGAAGCTCGACGACAAGCCCGACGGTCCAGCGGGCGACCGTCGACAGGTCGGTAGAGGAGCGGCTTGGCTACCAGGGCAGGCGGCTGTAGTAGGCCGCCAGGTCACGCAGATCCTGATCCGTCAGCTGTGCCACCGAGGGCCACATCAGCGAGGCATAGGCTTGGCTGCGTTCCTTGGTGCGAAATTCCTTCATCGACTGAAACAGGTACTCGTAAGTCTGTCCAGCGATACGCGGATACAGGGCCATGCGTGTACGTCCATCGCCGTCGTGGCAGACCGAGCACTCGCCCGATAGCTCCTTGCCTCGAGCCGCGTCGCCCGTCGGCTCTGCCGCACGTGCGGGACCAGCCACAAAGGTGAGCAGGACAGCGCCAAGTAGCGCTACACGCAGCCGCGGCGCGGGAGTGCGCACTGGAAGCTGCGCCGTCAACCTGAGCTACTGCTCGACGCACCCGCGCGCTGGAGCGCCACCGCCAGACGGATCGCGTCGCGGATGCGGGGGTAGGTGCCGCAGCGGCACAGCACACCGCTCATGGCCGCGTCGATCTCGTCGTCGCTGGGTTCGGCGCCGTGGGCGAGCAGCGCCGCCGCCGTCATCAGCTGGCCCACCTGGCAATAGCCACACTGCGCCACCGCCAGCCGCAGCCACGCACGCTGCAGTGGATGGGCGTTGTCTGGCGCCAGGCCCTCGATCGTCGTCACGGCGAGCCCGGCGACGTTTTGCGCCGGAACCATGCAGCTGCGCGCCGCCTGCCCGCCGATGTGCACCGTGCAGCAGCCACACAGGCCGCGCCCGCAGCCGTATTTGGTACCCGTGAGCCCGAGCACCTCACGCAGCACCCAAAGCAGCGGCATATCCGCCTCAACATTCACGGTGACGGGCTTACCGTTCAGTTCGAAAGCGATCGAGCTCATCATCGGCTCCGCGGTCGTTTCCTCAGACGACTATTGTAGCTGGGCATAATGCTGCGCGATCGATCGGATCTGTGCATCGTCGAGCTGCTTGGTCGCAAAGGTCATGATGGCAGCGTTGACGCCCGACAGGTGGCCGGCGCGATACTGCCGCAGTATGTAGATGAGATAAGTCTCATTCTGACCGGCGATGCGTCCCGTGAACGGCATCGTCTCGGCGCGACCGTTTGGGGCGTGGCAACCGTCGCAGCGTGCCAGCTCGGTCTTCAGGTCGCTTCCGGCGGCAGTGGCAAGTCCCATACACAGGGCTGCCGCCGATGGCAGCAGCGCGCCGCGGAGGCGCGCCGCCCACCGACGATGCGGCCGACGCCGCCGCAATCTGATGACTCCGTTACCCATGTGACCGGAAAGGACCCTTGTGTCGGTGGCGCGCCCGGAGAGATTCGAACTCCCGACCCTCAGGTTCGAAGCCTGATGCTCTATCCAACTGAGCTACGGGCGCGCTGGCGCCTCGGCAGCCGCGCACTGGCTGCTATGCTGGCACGAATACCGCCCAGGCGCATCCAGCGGGCTCAGCCGCTGTAAAATGCACCTATGCTCGATCCACAGTCGGCGGAGGATCTGATCAGCGGCCACCTGGTGTGCCTGCCGATCGAGTCATTGCCTCTGGCTCAATGCACCGGAGCGGTGCTGCGGGAAAATGTATACGCTGAGCGCGACCAGCCCCCCTTCGACCGGGTCATGATGGATGGGGTAGCGCTCGACTCAGGCGCAGCGTTGCAGGGCCGCCGATCCTTCAGGCTACAGGCGACTCAGGCGGCGGGCGACGCGCCGCTGGCACTCGCCTCGTCCGAACATTGCATCGAGGTCATGACGGGAACGGTGCTGCCCGGCGGTTGTGACGCGGTGGTACCGTTCGAGCGGCTGCGCGCCGTCGACGGCCACGTCGAGCTGGAGCAAGGCCTGCGGATCGAGCCCTGGACCTACGTTCACCGACGCGGCAGCGACCGCTCGCAAGGGGCACTGCTGCTGGCTGCCGG
>JASHTF010000077.1 GCA_030040715.1 Gammaproteobacteria bacterium
GGCGCCGGATTACTACCAGCAGCTGCTCGAGTAAGCACGGATCTGGGCACGGGGAGGAGGCTGGGTGTCGACTCATCCAAGCAGCGCGGAGATCTTGACCGCAGTGGCGCGGCGCTCGTGGCTGCTCGCGTCGCTACGCAAGCTGGGTGCGGTGGGGCTGTTCTTCGCGCAGCTCCTCGGCCAATGCATTCCGGCACTGGCGCGGCCGCGACTCGTGGTTCAGCAAATCTACAACAGCGGCGCCCGCTCGCTGATCATCATCATGCTCAGCGGGCTGTTCGTCGGCATGGTATTGGGGCTGCAGGGCTACGATTTGCTGCAGCGGTTCGGCTCCGAGTCGGCGCTCGGCGTGGCCGCCGCCATCGGCCTGATCAAAGAGCTCGGGCCGGTGATTACCGCGCTGCTGTTTGCCGGACGCGCTGGCACAGCGCTCGCGTCCGAGATCGGTCTGATGGCTGCCACCGATCAGCTGGCGGCCATGGAAATGATGGCGGTCGACCCGGTGCGGCGCGTGGCGGCGCCGCGCTTTCTCGGCGGCCTGATCGCCATGCCCTTGCTGGTCGCCATCTTCGATTGCATCGGCCTCTATGGCGCGCAGCTGGTGGGAGTGGGGCTGATGGGGATTCAGCCGGGGACCTTCTGGTCCCAGACCCAGGCCGCCGTCGCGCTGCATGACTTGAATGAGGGCTTCATCAAGAGCGTGGTGTTCGGCGCGGTCTGCAGCCTGATCGCCGTTTACGAGGGCTACTACTCCGAGCCCACGGCCGAAGGCGTCGGCTTGGCGACCACCCGTACCGTAGTCAGTTCGGCGGTACTGGTGCTGCTGCTCGACTACGTCATCACGGCGGTTTTTCTGTAAGGATAATGCATGGCTCAGAGTAATCGTCCGCTCGAGATCGGCACCGGCCTGTTTGTCGTGCTCGGATTTGCAGCGCTTGCCTTTCTGACTACGCAATTGCCCGGCAGCGGCTTACAGCTGTCATCCCGAAGCGCCACCTATCCCGTGACCGCACAGTTTGATGATATCGGTGGCCTGAAGGTAGGGGCTCCGGTGACCATGGCGGGAGTGCGCATCGGTCAGGTGGATACCATCGGCATTGATCCGAACGACTATCGGGCGGTGGTGCGGCTCGGGATCGAGGCCCGCTATAACCGCATTCCCGATGACAGCAACGCCGCGATCCAAACCTCGGGGCTGCTCGGGGCCAACTACATCGGCATTACCGCGGGCGCGTCCGACACCTTCCTGCATGCCGGCAGCCAGGTCTCATTCACGCAGTCGGCCCTGGTGCTCGAGAATCTGATCAACAAGTTCTTCGCCAATAGCGCCAGCAGCGGCGGCAATGGCGGCAACGGTAGCGGCAGCAGCAGTGGCAGCGGCAGCGGCGGCGGCAGTGGCAGCAGCGGCGGCAGCAGCAGCGGCGGCAGTAGCAGCAGCAACGGTAGCGGTGCCGCGACCGGACCCGGCAACCCCGCCGGGGCGCCGCCGCGTGGAACGCCACCGCACTGACGGCTCATTGGCCTCACTGACGGGTCATTTGTAGAGGTAGCTCTGACATGCACGCGACCAATCGCCGGACTCTCATCGCCCTGTGCCTCGCCGCCCCCCTATGTGTCCCGCTCGCGCGCGCCGCGGCCGCAGAGGCGGATGCGTCCGACAGCGCACTCGCCGCGCAAGTCGATGCCAGCGGGCCCTACCAGCTGGCTCAGACCGCGGCCAACGTGCTGCTTAAGGCGCTCGATACCCACCGCGCAGAGTATCGGCAGGACCCCTCCAGGCTGCGCGCGCTCGTGGACGCCGTGCTGCTGCCGCACTTTGATACCGAGCTGGCCGCGAAGCAGGTGCTCGCACGCCACTGGAATGCCGCTACCCCCGACCAACGGCAGCGCTTCGTCACTGCCTTCATCAACTCGATGTTCAAGAACTACGGCACAGCACTGCTGGATTTCTCCGCCAACCGTCTGCGGGTACTTCCCTACCGCGGCGGCGCGGACACCCAGTACGCGACCGTTGCGACGCAGGTGCGCAAGGACGACGGTTCGCTGGTGCAGGTCAACTATGCGCTCGCTCACACCGATCAGGGCTGGAAGGTCTGGGACGTGGTGATCGAGGGCGTCAGCTACGTGAAGAGCTTTCAGCAGGACCTCGGCGAGCAGATCGATCGGCAGGGACTCGACGCGGTAATCGCGCACCTCGAGCAGGGCCAGACGCCGGCCGCGATCCAGCGGACGCACGGCTAGGTTCCCGTGAGCGACTCCAGCGCGGCGCGACCGGCGTTCGTGCGCGAAGGTGCCGCGCGCTATCGACTCGAGGCGCCGTTGCGATTTGCCAACGTCGGTACGCTGCGGCACCTCGGTCTCGACTTGATCGGCGCGGCGGGAACCGAGCTGACGTTTGACCTGTCAGGGGTCCCCGCGGCCGACAGCGCCGGGCTCGCGCTTTTGATCGATTGGCTCGCCCAGGCGCGTGCACGCGGCAAGACGCTGCACTACGCGCAGCCGCCCGAGTCGCTGCTCGCGCTCGCCCGCTTGAGCGACGTCGAGCCGCTCATCAGTACCTAGGCGCATCCGCGCGGGCTCAGAACGGATAGTTGATGCCGGTGAAGGCGGCGGGGCCCTCGCTGCCTTCACCGATGTCCACGTAGCCAACCACGAACGGACGGGCGATGCCGCGCAATCCCAGTCCGCCGACGTAGTGCAGGTGCGAGACCGGATCGGTACTGGGCCGGCCGAATACCCGCCCGGCATCCATGAAAGGCGTGACCTCCAGGTCGATGCTGGCTGATCCGGCGTTGATCGAGGCGACCCTATTGCGCAGCTCCAGGTTCGCCACGAACGAGTTGCGGTCGGTGAAGCGGCCCATGCCATAGCCGCGCAACGTGTCTTCACCGCCGATGACGCTGGTTTCGCCGCCGAGAGTGCTGTAGGCCCAGAACGGCAGCTGCCGCGCATTCAGCTCATAGCGCAGGGCGGTGTGCAGAGCCACGATCTGACGGGCGTCGATCGGCAGGTAGACGCGCCCATCGAAGCCCGCGGAGTGGTACAGCGAGGCATTCATGAACCCGTACCTACTCGCATAGCCGGTATAGCCGACCAGCTCTACGCCGTGGGTCGGGGCCGTCAGGTCATCGCGCGTGTCATAGACCGCCTGCAGCTGGTTACTCAGCTCGTGGTTATCGCCGAGGCTGAAGGCAGCGCCGAAGCGACTCTGGATCGATACCAGATGCGGCAGCGATCCCGGGAACACGTCCACGTTCTGGAAACGGAACAGATAGCCGATCTGCCAGTGCGGATTGAGGTTGTAGCCGGGATTGAGTTCGAGCAGCTGCGCTTCGCTGGTGTAGTTGGTCTGGTCCTGCAGTGTGGTGCTGTTGCCGATGCCGAAGAAACGCGGCGTGCCGATGCGATCGTAGTCGGCCTGAACGGTGAACGACCATTTGCCCTGCCGCAGCCGTCCCGATTGGTACTTGCTATCGAATTGCCGCTCGACGCGCTCCTCGATATCGCCGCCTACGTACCATTGGGTATTGTCCGACAGATAGTCAAAGATGCTGCCGCCGAACCCGTAACCGAAGTAGTTATTGATATAAAAGTCCGGCGCGACGATGCGGCTGATCTCACCTTGCGAGTTCTTCTGCAGCCAGGTCGGCATGATGCCGAAGGTATTGCCGCTGTCGGGGTCGGTCTCGATATCGGGGATCGGGAGTACCGGCGCGGTCTCTGGATTGAGCCAGGGTGGCGGCTCGAAGGCCTGTGGCGGCCGGCCCGCGATCGTCAACAGGAGTGCAGCAAGGAGTGCGCCGCCGATGGTGCGCCGTCCGGGGGGCTCAGACGCCTGCGCGTCGTCGCCGTTGCCCCGGCCTAGCAGCGCACCAACCACCCTTTGCACCCGATTCAGCACCCCCGAGGGCGCGCAGTGTAGCGGCTCGGGCCGAATGCTGCTCGCCGGATGCTGCTTATGGTTGTGACTTGCGGCGCGGTCACGGGCCGACGTACGCTGTAGGCGCATTCGGATAGCCGAGCCGCCGTTTGGGCCCTGGACAGCCAACGAGGCGGCGAAAACAGTAAACACCAAAGCTGCGATGAGGCCCCATGCTTCGGGAAGTCACACGACCTGCGCACGGCTCGGACGAGGATTATCAGAGCCAGATACTGGTACACGTCTCGCGTACCTTCGCGCTGACGATCCCGCAGTTGCCGTCGGGCTTGCGCGAGGCTACCACGACGGCGTACCTGCTGTGCCGGATTGCCGACACCATCGAAGATGAGCCCGCACTCGATGCCGGGGAGAAGTTGCGCTACCTGGCGCGCTTCAGCCAGCTGGTCGCTGCCCCCTACGACCCCTCATGCGCCGATGATACCGATGATGCGCGCGCGCTGGCTGCCGAGCTGGCACCGCGGTTTTCCGATCAGACCTCGGACTTCGAGCGCGACCTGGTGCGTAATCTGGATCGCGTCTTGCGTCTATGCCGCAGCCTCGATACCCGCTCGCAGAAGGCGGTCGGCCGCTGCGTCGAGATCATGTGCGTCGGCATGCACCATTTTCAACGCAGCGCCAGCCCGAGCGGACTGCCGCGGCTGCAGGATCTGGACAGCTACTGCTACCACGTGGCCGGCGTGGTGGGAGAGATGCTCACGGACCTGTTCTGCGCCTACTCGCCGCAGATCGATGCGCGCGCCAGTGCGCTGCGCAGGCTCGCCCCGTCCTTCGGGCAGGGGCTACAGATGACCAACATCCTCAAAGATCTGTGGGACGATCGCCGTCGCGGAGCCTGCTGGCTGCCGCAGGAGGTGTTCGCGCGCCGCGGATTCGATCTGGCGTTGCTGGTGGCACGTGACGCCCAGGCCTTCTGCGACAGCTTGTGGGAGCTCATCGGGATCGCGCACGGACATCTGCGGCACGCGCTCGCCTTCACGCTGTTGATTCCCGTGGAGGAGAGCGGAATCCGGCGCTTCTGCGCCTGGGCGATCGGACTGGCGCTGCTGACGCTACGCTCGATCAAGGACAATCCGCTGTATACGGCCGGCTCGCAGGTCAAAATCTCGCGCCGCCAGGTCAAGCTGGTCACCACCTGCGCCAACCTCGCGGTGCGCAGTGATCGCATGCTCGAACGACTGTTCGAGTACGCCGCCAGGGATCTGCCGCTGATCACCCAGCCGAGCGCGCGCGGGGGGGCCGAGTTGCACCCGCCGATCCGGCAGCAGTGGGAGCGCGAGAGTGCCGCGACGTTGCGATCGGCGTCGGGCAGCTGAGGGCGATGCCTGTGAGTATTGAATCTGCATATGATCGGGCGCCAGCGCAGGGCACGGCGACGCAGAAGCCGGCGCAGCTTGCGGCCGTGGGCACCACACCCTCCGGCCAGACCGAGCGGGCGAGCGCCGAGCTTTCCGCGACGCTGGCGACGCCCGAGCTCGCGGTAGCGGAGATGGCCGCATCGGATATTGCCGTGACGGACATTGCCGTGGCGGAGATTGCCGTGGCGGAGATTGCGGGCGCGGATCGTGCCGTCGCGGGCGCTATCACGGCGGACACGGCAAGCTCGGAGGTTGCGGGCTCGGAGCTTGCGGCCTCGAGGATCGGCATCGGCGCCGGTGCCGAGACGGTCGGCTGGGAAGGCGGTGCGAAGCCCGCGCCGGCGGTGCGGGGCGCGCGCACACTCGAGCGCGCCATCCTTGCGGCGCGCGATGCGCTGCTGCATCAGCAGCATCTGAACGGACATTGGTCATTCGAGCTCGAAGCCGATTGCACCATTCCGGCCGAGTACATCCTGATGATGCACTACCTCGACGAGATCGACGGCGCGCTCGAGGTCAAGCTGGCGCGCTACCTGCGCGCGCATCAGGCACGGCACGGCGGTTGGCCGCTGTACCACGATGGGGCGTTCGATCTGAGCTGCAGCGTGAAAGCCTACTATGCGCTCAAGCTCGCCGGCGACAATCCGCAGGCCCCGCATATGCAGCGTGCGCGCCAGGCGATCCTGCAGCACGGCGGCGCCGCGCGCTCGAATGTCTTCACCCGGATCACGCTGGCCATGTTTGGTCAGGTTCCGTGGCGCGCCGTGCCCTACATCCCGGTCGAGATCATGCTGCTGCCTCGGTGGTTCCCGTTCCAGCTGTACAAGGTGTCCTACTGGTCGCGTACCGTGATGGTGCCGCTGCTGGTGCTGTGCACCTACCGGGCACGAGCCAGGAATCCGCGTGCGATCGACATCCGCGAGCTGTTTGTGGTGCCGCCAGAGCACGAGCGCAACTACTTCCCAGCCCGGGGCCGTCTGAACAGCCTGTTCATGCTGCTCGATCGCATCGGGCGCAGCATCGATCCGTTGATCCCGCGTCGCATCCGGCAGCGGGCCGTGGCTCAGGCCGAGCAATGGATCA
>JASHTF010000078.1 GCA_030040715.1 Gammaproteobacteria bacterium
CAGCGGGCTCAAGCCCAGCAAGCGCGCGCCGCGTGAACGTCTCTTCAATTGGTCAGACCGCATATATCAACGTGTGAGCTATCGTGTAGCGTTATGAAGTCATATATATAACGGACTGGGCCGATGGTTTCAAGTGCCGTGACGTTTGCTCGGGTCCGGAGAGCGTAGCGCTCGGGCGCGTCGGATCGTCGCGCGCCGGTGCCACCGGCGCCCATGGCCGGGTTGACAGCGCGCGCCGCTTGTCGATCATGGGCCGATATGGAGGTTGCATGAGCGCAGCGCCCAGACGATCCCTGGCGGTGCAAGGAAGCCTTTGGCTCGCACGCAGAGGCCGTGATTTCATCGGCGCGCGCCGCATCGAGCTGCTGGAGGGCATCGAGCGCAGTGGCTCGATCACCCGTGCCGCCAGGCAGGTCGGACTGAGCTACAAGGCGGCTTGGGATACGCTCGACGCGATGAACAATCTCGCCGAGCGTCCGCTGCTGATCCGCACGGCCGGCGGCAAGCGCGGCGGCGGCAGCCGTCTAACCGACCACGGCCGCGAGCTGGTGCGTCTCTACCGTCTGTTGGAGTCCGGTTATCGCCGGCTGCTGGCCCAGATGCAACTCCAGGTTCACGACTTCGACCAGCTCAGCCGGCTCATGGGAGCGATCATCATGAAGACCAGTGCACGCAATCAATTTCGTGGCAAAGTCAAGACGATACGCAAAGGGGCAGTCAATGCCGACGTCGTCATGGACCTCGGCGATGGCCTGGAGATCTTCGCCAATATCACCAACGAGGCGGTGCGCGACCTCGATCTCAAGCCCGGACGGGAGGCGGTGGCCCTGATCAAGGCCAGCTCGGTGCTGCTGTCGCCCGACGCGAAACTGCGCATCAGTGCGCGCAATCAGCTACGGGGCACCGTGAGCAAGGTGATCCGTGGCGCGGTGAACACGGAGGTCAAGATCCAGCTTGCCGGCGACCGCACGCTCGCGGCTATCGTCACCAACGAGGCCGTCGACGAGCTGCATATCGTCGAGGCGGCCGCCTGCACCGCACTGGTCAAGGCCTCGCACGTATTGATTGCAGTGAACGACTGACCCAGTCGATCGATTCTGGGATAATCGGGGTTCGCGAAGCCGGTCCAAAAAGGGGGCACCCGTGAGGACGCGATCAGCACTGCATGCACTGCTCACTCTGAGCACACCGGTCTTGACGTTGGCCGTTCTGGCGCTGGCCGGCCCGGGCCCGGCTGCGGCCGCCGCCGACAAGGCGGATCCAGTGCTCGCCGAGATGATCGCCAGCGCGGCGCGCCAGCCTGCCGATGTCGCACGCGATCGCGCACGCCATCCGCTCCAGGAGCTGACCTTCTTTGGGCTCGAGCGCACGCAGACGGTGGTCGAGCTGTGGCCGGGCGGGGGCTACTGGACGGACATTCTGGGCCCCTATCTGGCGGCGCGTGGGCACTATTACGTCGCGCTGCCGCCGAGCAATGATGCCGAGGACACCGCGCACTGGCGCCAGCGCTATCTGGACCATCCCGACCACTATGGCCACATCGTCACTACCGCGCTCGGCGCGGGACACTATGACATCGCGCCACCGGGCTCGGCCGACGTCGTGCTCACGTTTCGTAACCTGCACAACTGGATGAACGGCGGCTATGCGCCCGAAGCGCTGGCCGCGTGCTTCCGGGCGCTCAAGCCCGGCGGCCTCCTCGGCATCGAGGAGCATCGCGGCCGCAACGATCGGCCCCAGGATCCCAAGGCTGAGAGCGGCTACGTGCGTCAGGACTATGCCATCGCGCTCGCCAAGCAGGCCGGATTCGAGCTGGCTGGCAGCTCCGAGATGGACGCTAACCCGCGCGATACCAAGGATTGGCCGGGAGGCGTGTGGACGCTACCGCCCACGTTGGCACTCGGGAACAAGGATCGGGCGCGCTATATCGCCGTCGGCGAGGCGGACAACTTCGTGCTGAAGTTTCGCAAGCCGTTCGCGAGCGCCGCCGCGGTGACACACTGAAGTTACCGGGCCTCCCGGGTGGCGCCCGGGCCGCCGCTACAGTGTCGGCGAATCGTCATGCAGTAGCGCTCGCCGCACGAGCTTGATCGGCGGCACGCCCTGCTGCATGAAGGCGTCGTGAAAGTCCTTGAGATTGAAGCGACTGCCCTCGCGCGCCTCGAGATCTGCGCGCAGTTTCATGATCTGCAACTTGCCGAGCGTGTAATACAGATAGGTCGGGTCGCTGGTGCCGCGCTTGGTCTCGACCTCGCCGACCTCGCGCGATTGGTAACCCTCATTCACAAAGAAGTCGATGGCCTGCGGCAGAGTCATCTGTTGCGTGTGCAGCTTGATCGCCACGACGTAGCGCGCGTCGCGCAGCAGCGCATCCTGCAGTTGCCCGAGCCGCAGCCGTAGCACCTCCTGAGGGTTGCTCGGTCCGGCACGAAACTCGCCATAGCCTTCGTCGAGCATCATCTGCTCGCCGTAGTGCGCCCAGCCCTCGATGTTGGAGTTGGCACCAATGAGCTTGCGCACGCGATCGTCGATGTGCTGCATCCACAGGAATTGGATGTAGTGCCCGGGATAGGCCTCGTGGACCGCCACGTTGCTGATGACGGGGTAACTGAATTGGGCCATGAATCCAGCGATGTGCTGCTTCGACCAGGAGGGCTCCGGCAGCGTGACGTTGAAGTAGGCCTCCTTGGCGACACTCTCGTAGGGACCGGGTGTGTCCATCGAGGCGAAGGTGGTCGCCCGCATGAAAGGCGGCGTCTCACGCACGATGGGTTGCACGTCCGACGGAATCGTGACGATCTGGCGCTGGCGGATGAAGGCGATCAGGCTGTTGAAGCTGCTTCTGAAAACGTCGAGCAGCTGATTTGGCGACGGGTAGTCGGCCGCGAGCTCCGCCAGCACTTCGCGCGCCGTCCGGTTCGGCTCGAGCTGCTTGGCGACGCGGGCGAATTCGGCTTGGTTGCGCCTGAGGTCGGCCATGCCGATGGTCAGCAGCTTATCGAGCGGCGTGTCGACCATCTCGTCGTACTGCAACTTGGCCTTGAAGACCTGCGGGCCGAGTCGAAAATTGCCGTGTGAGCGCGGCAGCAACTCCCGCGTGAGCCAGGTCTGATAGCTTTCCAGCGCTGCCACGACCTGGGCGTTCACGGCGCGAAACTGCACCTGCACCGCCGGGTCGGCGCTGGTAAAGGCGGACGGCAGATCCTGCTGAAAGAAGCTGATGTCTCCGGGCAGCTGCTCGATGGCGATCTGCGTGAAGACCTCGGGTGGATTATCGAGATTGATGCGCGCGGCCGCGAGCGCCGCTGGCATCTGCCGCTCGCGCGCCACGAGCGCGCGTAGCCTCTCGGTCGGCGAGGCGAAGTTGCGCTCCATGAGGGTGAAGGCGCTGGCGGTAATCGCCGAAGAATAGGTGTCGGGATTCTTGGCCCAGGGCCGGATGGTCTCGAGCGTCAGCAGCTGACTGTGAATGCTGGCGAGGAGCAGCTCGCGATCGCCGCGCGCGTGCTCGGACAACTTGTTGGCCGCGACGGCGGCGAAACGACGCTCATAATCATGCAGCGCGCGAATCTGCTGGTCGATCTCCGCATGGCTGAAATCTTCGAGCTGGCCATCGTAGCGATGGATGCCGTCGGAGGTCGCGGCGGTCGGGTTGTGCGGAAAGTAGAAGCCGTCGAAGTACTCGTCGGCAAGATGCAGCAGCGCAGCATCCGCGGGTGCGGTTGCGACGCCCGCCGGGGAAGGTGGACTGGAATTACCCGTGCCGCCGTCCGCCGCCATCGTGGCCATCGGCAACGCGCCGGCACCGACGGCGAGAGCCATCAGACTGACGAGCAAGCCGGCGGTACGCGGCGTCATCACACAGGCCTCGCAATAGTGGGAGAGGGCAACGATACCGACAATTGCCGGAACGGTCATCTTCCCAGGCGTGATCTTCCCCGGCGTGATGTTCGCAGGCGCGCAGTACCTGCGGATGCCAGCGTCAGCTCGGGCTAGCGCGCCTGCGCTTGCGGCGTGACCGCGATGATGACCTTGCCCTGCGTGTGGCCGGCGTGGTTGTAGCGCAGCGCCTCGACTGCCTGCGCGAGTGGATAGGTGCGGTCGATATGAATCGAGAGCTCGCCTGTTTCGGCCAGCTCGGCGACCTGCAGCAGCACCGAGAGCGGCGCCTCGGCTGCATGCCCGGGGGACCCGAGGCACTCAACGTGCGCAGTCTGGCAGCGTCCCGTCCCAGGCTGTGCTCGGGCGACGGTTACAAATCGTCCGCCGGGCTTGAGCGCAGGCAGCGTCTCGAGCGCCTCGTTGCCGCCCACGGTGTCGATCACGGCGTCGATCGCACCGGCCTGAGCCGCGACGTCGCTCCGGGCGTAGTCGATGACCTTGCTGACACCGATCGAGCGCAGGTACGCATCGTGCCGCGGCGAGGCCGTTCCGAGCACGAGCGCTCCGCGCGCGTGGGCGATCTGCGCGACAGTGCTGCCGACACCGCCCGCGATGCCCGTGATCAACAGCCGCTGTCCCGCGTGTATGCCCGCCTCGTCGACGGCGCGCAGCGCCGTCACGCCCACGACTCCAAGACCCGCTGCCTGCGCGTAGCTCAAGCGTCGGGGTTTGGGCGCCGTACTGCTCGCGCGCGCGAGGGCGTAGTGCGCATAGCCACCGTTCAACCTCGGATCGGTGTGGTCCACGATTCCAAAAACAGCCAGGCCAACCGGCCGATCGCTGACGCCCGCGCCCACGGCGGCGACCACGCCGGCTACATCGAGGCCCGGCACGCGCTCACCACGCTCGTCGCCGCCGGGCTCGTGCGGTTGCCAATCGGCAGGATTCACGGACGCGGCGTAAACGCGAATGAGCACCTGGCCGGCCTCGGGGCTCGGTACCGGCACGGCCTGCAGCTCGAGCGCGTCCGGCGCGGCGCCCACCTGCACCACCGCCTGCTGTTCCGACGGCAGAGCTGCGGGAGCGATCAGCGGGGAGCCCGTCGCGGCCGCGGCCGATGCGACCAGGACGAGCACACGGCCCTGTTGCAGGCGCCAAAGCGATACGCGGCGATGCTGCACACTGCGATGTTGAGTGGATGCAGCGGTGAGGCAGTACTGCATGTGTGCGGCTCCGTTGTTTATGCTGGCGCAGTATGACCGGCCGTCCACGGACTTGCACCGCCCGGCGACCCTGCTCGCGCCCATGGCCTTCGACAAGCCCATGAAGTACGGTCATGAAGGACGGTGATGCCTGGCGATGGATGCGGCGGGCGTCGACGATCGCCTGCGCGGGAGCAGTGCTGCTCGTGAGCGTGAGCCTCGGGTGGCTGAAGCTGCACGAGCAGGAGCTGATCTTTCAGGCCACCTACAGCCACTTGCAGCCGCGCGGCACGCTGCCGCCACATTCCGAGCGCCTGACGATCGAGGCGCCAGGAGCAGCGCCACTCGCCGCGATCGTGCTGCACGCCGAGCGCGCACGGGATCACGGTTACTGGATCCTGCATTTGCACGGCAACGCCGACAGCGCCTTCTCGATCGTGCAGCTGCGCCATTGCGAGCAATTGCGCGCCTTCGGCTTCAGCGTGTTGTGCTTTGATTACGAGGGCTTCGGACTTAGTCCCGGCGTCCCCACCGAGGCGCACCTGAACGCGGATGCTGAAGCGGCCTATGAGAGGCTGGTGGCTCGCGGTGTCCCGCCCGGCCGGATCATCATCTGGGGTCATTCGCTGGGCTCCGCCCCGGCGGTGCAATTGGCCGCACGACATCCGCAGGCCGCAGCGCTGGTGCTGTTCGGTGCGTTCACATCCATCGCCGATGTGGCGGCGGAGAGATATCCCTACCTGCCGGTGCGATGGATCGTCGGCGTACGGATGGATTCATTAGCGCGGATCCGTTTCGTGCACATACCCGTCGTGATTGCGCACAGCGTCGCGGACGCCGTGATCCCGTTCAGGCTGGGGCTGCTCCTGTACCGGGCGGCCAACGAGCCCAAGCGGTTCCTGGCTCTCGGACCGTCCGCCTCCCCTGAGCGGCTCGGTGGTCACGTCGACGCGCTGTACGACAACCTCGAGCGCCTCGCGCCTGCGCTGTCGGCGCTGCTCGGCGCGCCACCATCGACCGCACCGCCCTGAGTGACGGTACGCCTGCTCGCGTCGCCGCTCAGCTGGCGCTCGGCCCCAGATGCGCGCGCGGCGTGTAATACACGAAGGCCGCCGAATAGAGGCGCTCCGGCAGATGCCGCCGCATGTATTCAACCAACGTGGGAATGCCCACCAGCATCTTGTTCACCGCTATCTGTGAGCCGCTGGCGCCGCAGATGAGCAGCGCTCCGGTGAGGTCAGTGGTAACCCGCGTGACACTCGCCCAGGCGATATCGATGGCCGACCTGCCCCAATAGAGGGTCACGCCGGTATCGTTGACACGGATGTGGCGGCGCGTGGAGCGGAAGCACCACACCGTCAGGAGCAGGAACACGGCACTGCAGATCAGCAGCAGCGGCACCGTGGTGTGGGGATGCCTCGAGGCGGTCGGCTTCCAGACCACGTACGCCGCCAGCCCGGCTGGCACCAGGGCGGAGCCAAGGACGAGCCAGGTGATGGCCCGTTCCCAGGCCGCGTGCCGCAGCATGTACCCTGTGCCGTCGCTCAACGGCGCCGCTGGCCGGCTCTGCTGTCGCCGATAGAGCAGCCAGAAGATCCCACCGGCGATCAGGATGCCTAACAAGCTACCCATGTGGTGTTCCTGAGCCATCCATGTCGATCGACCAGAGGTTAATCGAACTGGGGGATCGCGCGCAGCCCTGTCGTGGACCCGAGGCCTAAATAAAACCTCGAGGCCGCGGCGCAGCCGCGATGAAGCGGCTGGCCGGAGCAACCGTCGCGCTTGGCCGAGCCCTGCGCTGCGCGTTGGATTCGCACCCGCCCAGGGCGCGCCGGCGGCGACCGCCGTGGCCGCGCTGCGGCCCGGGCAGTTACGCTTGCTGTTGGTATATCTGCACTGGGTTGCCGTCGGGATCGGCTATCCAGCCCGCGCGCAACCTGCCGCCGGCAAAGTCGTGAGGCTCCGAGACCAGCGTGGCACCCGTGGCGACCAGCTCGCGCACCGCCTCGTCGACGTCGTCGGTTCGTAAGACGACTTCGATCCAGTGACCGTCTCCGCCGGGGTGCAGCCCGTGCTGACGCTCGGCCGCCTCGAGCGTCGCGATCCCCAGCGTAAAGCCGTCGAGCCTTAATTCGATATGCTCAGCCGCTCCCTGCGCGGGTGTGCGGAACGTTTCCGTGAAGCCAAATCGTCGGTAGAAAGCCACGGTGCGGGGGAGGTCACGCGCATAGAGATTGACCTGCGGGGCTCGGAAGGCTGGCGCCGCAGCCGAAGCCGCATCTGAGGAAGCCAGCACCGCAAGCCCGATTCCGCCCTGGAACACATTACGCCTCGAGATGGCATCCATGTCGCTCGCTCTCCGTGGTCTGCGTCAGGAAATGGATTGGAGTCCGTCGGCCGGGTCAGCGCTCACGTTCACTCACCACTGCGGCCAGTTTTTCCAGGATCCTGTGCTGGTCAGCGCCACGCTCGTAGTCCGCCACCATGTCAGGCCAACTTGGGCCGCCGGTTCCGGCAAAGCCGTCGTGAATGACGGTTACTTTCGTTCCTGAAGCCGATGCTTCAAGCGCGACGACGAAACGTGCGGGGTGTTCCCATCCTTGACCTTCTTCCAACCAGGACAAGATTAGCCAGCCCTCCGGCACGAGCTCCAGAACGGTGCCCGAGATCCAGGTCTGCTGGTCAGGACCAACGAAGCGATATCTACCGCCCACATTCAGGTCGATTTCCAGATTGGGGCTGATCCAGCGCCGTAGGCCCTCTTGGGTGCCGATGTAACGCCAGACCGTGCTGGGCGTAGCCCGAATTTCCATGGTGCGGATAACCTGCGGCATGAGCAGCGCCCTATATATTACCAGTCAGTAAGATATCGCGAGAGCGGCTGACCGTCAACGAGGGCAATGCCGCCGGCGCCAGGGTTAGTACAAGAGGACGACCGTGTGCCAGTAGAAGCCGGCGCCCGCGCCGCCTCCCAAGCGGACGGCAGCATCCACTTGCCCAAAAGTAGAAACCGCTGGGCGCGGGGGTGAAGCGCCGTTGTTCGCACTGCGCGTGCTGCCGCCGCCGGTGGCCGAAACCGCGCCGCCGCCTACGCGCGTCGCGTTCGCGGCATCCTGCACCGGGCGAGGCCCGACGGCGAAGCGCATATCCATCTTGCCGAGCAGAGGCTGCGGATCGCGCGGATCGCCGTTGCCACCCGCGTCGGCATAGACGATCTGTCCCTCAGATCCGCCGTACACGATCACGTGGCGGTTATTGCCCTCGATGTCACCGGGCACCTTGTCGCCGACGTAGCTATAAACCGGACTGCCCTTGAAGGCCCACTGCCTGGAGCCGTCGGGGCGCGCGACCACTTCCCAGAACCCGCCTGCCTGCGCGTTGGCCGCTGCCAGTACGGGTTTCCACGTTGCCGTGCACTCGCCCTGGCAGGGTTCAGTGCCTTGGGTCTTGGCATCGTTGTAGGAGACGTCGTAGCCGGTGCGGGTCTCGCGCCCGCCGTAGAG
>JASHTF010000079.1 GCA_030040715.1 Gammaproteobacteria bacterium
ACGCTCACTCGCAGCGCGCACAACCTAGCGCGGCTCCTTAGGGCTAAAGGGACTGCGGGGCCGCCCTAGAGCCGTCACTGGCGGGCGGCCGCGGTGGGTCGATTGCGGCGCTATCGCTTGGCGACTCCGCAGACAGCTTTGTAACTGGATCGGATGAGAAACCAAAAACCGAAAAATACGATAAGTAGCCCTGGGAGGTCGATCACGAGAGCTGTCGAAACGCTATCCGGGAGGCGTCTGTAGCGAACAACCAGCGCGCATGCGATGACAAGAGCAAATCCAACGATTATGCAGACTATGGCGCGCAGGACGTCGACCCATACAGGCCATAACCTGAAACTTCTTTCGCCTGAGCCGGGATTTCGGATTTGCCCTGACGTCACCATTGCTCGCAGCGCTATGACGCCGAGAGGCCACATCAGGACCGCGCTTGCACCGTGGAGTGGGTAGCGCGCGAAATAGTAGTTCGAGCCAACTAGGACGACCGCCCCGACAGCCAAGGCAAATATTGTTCTGGCCGTGCTGACGGGTTTGCCCTCATCGCGCCTAGCTGGAAGCTCAGCCTTTCGGCCGCCGGCGTAGAGGGGGCCTATAGCCCCTGCCACTACAAGGCAGAGGCCGAGCAAGCTAATGCCGTGCGCTATCAAAAGCTGACGCAGCACACAGAACCCCCCTCGAATGGGGCAATTTTGCCTGCTCTATAGCTGCCTGTCGCGACCGGCAGCTATATTGGGTCGAAATATTCGTAGTCCGCGGGTGCACGTCCCGCCATCAGCTGGCCGCAACGGCCAGCTGATCAAGTATCACGAAAACAGAGACGGGCTACCTATATGGGGTCGCGAAGTGACTGAGACGGCTTAGCCGGGGTGTACGGTCGCTGATCGGCCAACCACGACGTCCAGCTTCGCAAAATGAACGGCTTAAAGCCCGCCGGTAGGTGAATTGCAGCCCGGAACTAGCTGCGCCAGCCCGGCGAAGTTGACGGGCTGTCTTTGCCGCGCGTAGATATCGAGAGGAAGGAGCTCTGCGGCTGCCACCTGCACGCGTCAAGCGCAGTCTCGGGCTTTAGCCGCGCAGTGAGAACAGGGAGGGTGGGTCATGGCCGAGTCACACGGAGTCTCGGAGATATTGGGCACGGAAGCTGAAGCCCCCGGTCAGGGCTCTACGCCTGAGACCTCGGTAGACCCGACCGCTGCAGCGATCGCTGCCGAGGCGGCCAAAAGCGATCCCGAGCTGGCTAAGAAGGCTTCTGCTTATTTCGACTCGCAGCGCCATCTGGTCGAGGTTCAGACCGAGCACCTGCATGAGCAACGAGCGGTCAACCTGCAACTACTGAAGCTCAGGCGCCTTGATGAGCGGCTCAGGGTGGGGCTGCGCCTGTTCGTAATCCTAGTTGCGACGGTCGTTGGCATTCTCGCTGCGGCGCTGCTGCATGATGCCGTGACGTCCCGCAGGGTGGTCATTGAGGCATTCGAGACACCCCGCCTTCTGGCCGAGCGTGGTGTGACCGGAACTGTCATCGCCGACGCACTGCTCGATCAGCTGACTCGATTGCAGGCCGCGACGCAAAGCTCGACCGAAAGGGCGACACTGACCAACGCCTGGACGCGCGACATAAGTATCGCGGTTCCGGAGACGGGCGTGTCGATCGGCGAGTTGTCACAGACGCTGAGAGAACACTTCGGCCACGATGTTCACATCGGCGGCGATCTCGTTCAGACATCGGGTGACGGCCTCGCGCTCGCGGTGCGCGGCACGGGCATTACACCGGAGACCCTCCACGGCAGCGCCGCTGACCTTGACGATCTCACGCGTAAGGCAGCCGAGTACCTCTACGGGCAGGCGCGTCCGGCGCTTTGGGCGGCCTATCTGACTGGTACCGAACGCTACACCGAAGCGATCGCTTTTGCGCGCGCGGCCATCAATCGGACCGAGCCGATCGAACGAGCGCGTGTGTTTGATATTTGGGCGAATGCAGTCGCGAGCAGTGGTGGGTCGCTGCGCGAGGTAATATCGCTCGCGCGCGAATCAGTCAAGCTGAACCCAACTGACTGGGGGGCGCAAGACGACGTTCAGCAATATCTATCTGTCGCTGGTGACGAGGAAGGTGCCTTCAGGGAAGGCGTAGCGATGGAGAAGCTCGCGGGCGGCCGACCTGGCAAATCACCCGAAATCCAGTACCTCTCCTGGGACCTATTGACCTGGAACTTGCCTTCCGCATCAGCGGCGCTCAGAGCCGATATGGAAGCGACTGGCGGGATGGGAACCAACTTTGGATCGCCGGCGCCTCTTTTGGCATCGATTCAGGTTCTGCTGCACGACCCGGGAGCCGCTCAACTTACCGTTAGCAACGTACGCGACGATCAAGCCTATGTCTATACACAAGCATCTTTGCGCTATGTGAACGCAGCGTTAGCCGACGAGCTGGGCGATCGGCCGAGGGCCGCTCAAGAGTGGGAAGCGTTTGCAAACGAATATAAACGACCTGGAGTTGCGAACAACCTCGGTAGCTTGATCTGCTACGTCGCGCCTGCCTTAGAGCGGGCGGGACGTCGTGCTGACGCCGATGCGGCACTCGAGGCGGTCGAAAAACTCACCTTCGTGGACTGCTTTCGGTTCCGTGGTGACATCCTCGATGGCCGCGGCGACTGGAAGGGTGCGGAAGAGTGGTACGCGAAGTCGGTAGGGCTTGCTCCGGATTTGCCGGCAGGTTACTACTCGTGGGGAGCGGCATTAGCGCGCCACGGCGATCTCGCGGGCGCGGCGGCCAAACTTAGGGATGCAAATCGGCGAGGACCGCACTGGGCCGATCCGCTCAAAGCATGGGGCGATGTGCTGATGAAGCAGGGCAAGAATGGTGAGGCGCTCGCTAAGTACAAGGAGGCGCTCAAGTACGCGCCGAACTGGAGGCAGCTTAAGGAAGCAAGCGCGGCGCTGGCGGTGTCGAAGGGTTGATTTGGCCGCCCGATACCCGACGTTCGCTGAGGGCAGCTTCGGGGTCGGTTGCTGCCCTCCCGGTCGGGAGCGAGCCGACATGCGGAATATGCACCGATGCGATATGTAGAGTTCGGCGTTAGGCTCGGTCGTCGAGCTGCTAAGCTGAAGCCGTCAGGACCGGAACGGTGAGTTACGATGTCGACGAGGGTCTGCCGTCTTGTCGTTCTTTGTTTCCTCGCGCCGCTAGGGTGGCTGTTTGCGCTGCCTCATCCCGCGAGTGCAGACGAATTCGGCCCCATCCGCTATGACCGCGCCACGAACGAACTCGTCGTAACGATGCTGTACGGCGGCACAAATCCGAATCACAAGTTCACACTCAAATGGGAAACGTGCGAGTTCGACGACTCGGGTCGTCGCATGCCATTGGTGATCGCAGACATACTCGACGATCAATTCAACGACACTCAAGAGCAGCAGTACACGGTAGTGACGCGCTTCAGCCTCGCGGATATGCCATGCCCGCGGCCAGCCATTGTGTCGATGGGCACCGCGCCCAAAGCCAGCTTCGATCTGGTCATCCCCAAGTAAGCGCCGACCCGGCGTGGAGCCCCGAACCTGATGATCTGCCCCGCAGCGGACATCCGTGGAAGGCGGCTCGGGGTCGTCAGCGTAAATCCGTAGGCAAGTCAATCAAACGACATAGGCATGCAGGCCCAGCACAAGTATGCAAAGCATGGCTGGGACGATGGCCGCAACCCAAGACACCACTACGAACAACTTCGGAAGGGAAAGCCGGGGAAACTTCGAGATCAGCACCGCAAGCGCGCCTGGTGTTATCGGAATCGGGGCAAGAATAAAAGCAAATTGCCACTGCGCGCCGCCGCCACCTTCCAGCGTTCCAAATAGAGACCGTAGGTAGTCCCAACCCAAATGCCCTGTCCAGTCCAGAGCGACCATGAGTAGCAGGGCGACTGCTAGCCGCCGGACTACCGATTTCAAGGCCATGTATAACTATAAATAAGATTCCGCAAAGCGGACCGTGACGGGTCACCGGGTTGGGTCGGCTCCGGTTATTGCTGCCCGGTCACCGGTGTGGGCGCGGGTTCGTCGCCGCCAATCCAACGATAGACCACGCCGGCTAACGAGGCGCCGACAAGAGGCGCTACCCAGAATAGCCAGAGTTGCGACAGTGCCCAGCCGCCTACAAAAAGAGCGGGACCAGTGCTGCGCGCAGGGTTTACTGAAGTATTCGTTACTGGAATGCTAATCAGATGAATCAGGGTCAAGCACAGGCCGATAGCGATGGGCGCGAAGCCCTTAGGCGCATTGCCGTGCGTTGAGCCAAGGATGACAAAGAGAAAGCCAAAACTCATCACTATCTCCGTTAGAAGGCAAGCCGATAAGCTATAACCTCCCGGGGAGTGCGCACCGTAGCCGTTCGAAGCAAAGCCGCCGCCAAGGTCGAATCCGGGGTGACCGCTGGCGATTAAATAGAGGATGCCAGCTCCCGCGACGCCGCCCAACACCTGGGCAACGATATAGGGAATCAGATCTTTCGCTGGAAAGCGGCCGCCGACGCACAGTCCCACGGACACAGCGGGGTTGATATGGCACCCCGAGACGTGGCCGATGGCGTAGGCCATCGTCAGCAGGGTCAAGCCAAATGCCAAGGAAACACCAACGAATCCGATACCCAGCGTCGGAAACGCTGCCGCAAGCACCGCGCTACCGCAACCTCCCAGTACGAGCCAAAAGGTTCCGATGAATTCCGCGGCGAAGCGCTTGGTTATATGCATTCCAACCCCCCTTCTTCTTATGAGTGCATCAAAATAAGCGCAATTATGCTAACTGTCTATTCTGTCGATACCGCGCAGCGCTTAGCAAAGCGCTATCTGGCTGACGGCGTCCTTACTTAGATACTTGTTTCGTAGCCAGACAATCAACATCGAATGCGCAGCGAAGCGAACGCCCCGGCTACGACAACCGGATAAAGGAACGTTCGGATCGAGAGGCCCCTCGATCAAGCGATCAAGCAGCAGACAGTGTCGAACGACGGGTTGGGGTCGCCATTACAGAATTGGCGGTCCATGGGAGCTATCAGACGTCTTAAGGTGACCTCGCCCAAAGCTGCACAAGCCGTCGGCTCTACCGGAGGGGTTACGCTTGCCTTCTGCAAAGCGGTCGCCGGTGGGTGACGGGAAGGGGTCGACACGGGAAATACACTTAAATGGGAAAAGGAGGCTTGGAGATGGTCTCCGCTGGCCAGGTCGAAATCTACATAAAGTTCGACGGCGACATAGACAGGTACCAGCGCCGAGGGTCACCGCAGCGCGCCTTTCTCGGAGACACCTGGAAAAAATTGAGGACCTTAGGAGACGCCTATTTTTGGTTGCGACGGGCCGGGCCTCCGCTACCTTTGCTAACTCGGCAGAATCTGACTTTCTTGCTTGGACTGTGGATGAAGATGCACGCAGACGCATCCGCGCCCTGGTTGAAAACGACATCAAGGCGCACCCAAAGCCGTAGATCGTCTCGCCGCCCGCGCGAGCTATGGCGCTGACCGGAGC
>JASHTF010000080.1 GCA_030040715.1 Gammaproteobacteria bacterium
CTCGAGTCGGTGTCGTTTGACGCCAGCGACCGGGCGCAATCGTCGCTGCGCATCGATGCCGCCTACGTCGACCAGCACCTGGGCGACCTGGCCAAGGACGAGGACCTCAGCCGCTACATTCTCTGAGACGGCCGCGGAGTCGTGCCGAGGGGGCTCCGAGCGGGTTCGGGGGCTCCGAGCGGGTTCGGGGACTCCGAGCGGGTTCGGCGGGTTCCGGGCCGCTGTCTGCTTTGCGCTAATTGGTCTACGATGAGGACTGCGGTGATGCAGCGGCAGACCATCGCGGGCGATTGGCTCACAACGTGATACGACGTAACAAGAGGACTAACAACATGTTCCATCGAAAGCAGCTCACGGTCATCACTTCCCTGGTCGTGGTAGCCGCCGCAGCGGGATTCGTTTCGGGTCGAGGTAGCGCCGCGGGCGCGATTGACCCGCTGCAGCTGGCTGCCAACGGCAGAACCGGGGTCGGCATCTACTCCTCCTCGGGCGAGACGCCTGAAGCCATGCAGCGCGCGGCTGCGCTCAACGTCAGCGCCTACGAGCCGGAAGACATGGAGGGCGGCGAGGGGGCACCGCAAAAAACACTGATCGACAACGATAAGGTCAAAGTGATTCTGGTGGCCTACAAGAAGGGGTTCATCAGACCGGGCGCTCTCAGGCGCCGCTATAACACCCTGTTGGTCTACGTCGACCCGGGTCGCTACACCATCACCAAGACCGGGGCTAACACGCCGGTCAAGAAAGAGGTGCCTGACAAGCTCGCGCCGGGAAGCTCCGTGTTTCACCGCAAGGACTCGATCGTGTCCGAGCTGCGCGTCGATCAGGACTATCGGGTCCTGTACGTCGAAATGAAATAACAGCCGGGGTCACCCTAGGACTGCGATCTGGCAGTGCCGATCGGTATTGGCAGTCGTCGAACGCAGCCGCGGGCGTTAGAACGCGGTGAGATCGGGTACCGGTGTATTCCCCCTGTCGTAGACGAGCTTGCCTCCCACGAAGGTCATGTCGACCTTCATGTTCAGCAGCTCTTCAGCAGGCACGGTAAGCGGGTCGCCCGGTAGCACGATCATGTCCGCCAGCTTGCCGACTTCGAGCGTTCCTTTGGCCTTCTCCTCCCAGGAAAGGTAGGCACCCTCGGCTGTATACATTCGGATCGCCGCCTCGCGCGAGACCGCCTCCTCGGCGCCGTGCACCTCGCCGCTGCGCCCCTTGCGGGTAATCGCCGCATACAGGCCGACCATGGGACCGATGGGGAGGTTGTCGCTGCCGAAGGCTACCAGCAGGTGATATTTGCCGTGGGGAGTAGCGACCGAGTTGTTGTGCTCGAGGCGCCACGGATCGAGGGTCTCCTCGTATCGATCTTCGAGGTCGTACTCAAAATTAGGCTGCTGCGCGATCATGATGTTGTCTTTTTCCATGGTGGCCATGGTCGCAGCCGGGGGCATGATGGTGAAGTGACACGTGAACCAGCGGCGATCGCGACCCTTGTGCTCCTGACCCGGGATCGAGTTCAACGCCCGATCATAGGCGCTGACGGTCTGGACGATCGCCGCGTCGCCGATGGCGTGCAGACCCATCTGCCAGCCGAGTCTGGCGGCATCATCGACCATGGCTTGCAGCTCGGCGTCGGTGAAGCGCCCCTTGCCGCGAAAGCCCGGGCGGCCCTTATAGTCCGCGAGCAGCCAAGCCGTGGGACCCGTGAAACCGCCATCGACGACATTCTCTCCGATCGGGCCGATGCGCACGAAGTCATCACCGTAGCCCGTGTGATGACCAAAGGCCTCCAGGCGCTCGTGCCCGGGATAGCTGATATACATGGTCACGCGCGGTAGCGCGTAGTGCTGCTCCGCGTAGATCTCACGCGCGCGGTGGAAGGTCAGATTCGGCGGCGGATTGGCAATGCCACCCTTGCCGACCGGCTCATCATCGATGGTGCCGCTGGCGTCAAAGAAGCTGGTAATCCCGAGTGATAGCAGCCAGCGCAACCGATCGACGTAGCTCTGCTTCACATCCGCCCATTGGTCTCGCGGCACGAGCTTGAGGTAAAGATCGCTGCGCTCGCGGATGATCCCATTCGGCTCACCGTTGGCCTCGTGCTCGATCAGACCCCCGGCGGGGTCGGGCGTGTTGCGGTCGATGTGCGCCAGTCTCAATGCCATCGAATTGCCCACACTCGAATGTCCCCCGGCCCGCACCAGAACGACCGGATTATCCGGCGCCGCCGCATCGAGATCTTCCTTGGTGATATTGCGGTCCTCTTTGAATTGCACCTCCTGCCAACCCGAGCCGGTGATCCACTGTCCCGTCCCCAACTGCTTCGCCTTCTCTCGCAGCATTTGTTGCAGCTCGGTCATTGAATTCGCGCTGGTCACCTCGATGTCGCGCGGAGATTTGCCCTTGGGATGCAGGTGCGTATCTTCGAACCCCGGCATCAGCGTGCGTCCGTGCAAATCGATCATGGTCGGGGCGTGATAGGCCTTGGCAATTTCTGGACCGCCGACCGCGATGATCTTGTCGCCCCTTACGGCAACAGCGGAGGCGATCGAGAACTTCGGATCTACGGTGATCACGTGGGCGTCGTAGAGCACCAGATCTGCTTCGGCTGCTGCAACGCGGCTGGCGTGCACGGCCAGCAGACTCAGGCCCAACCCCAAAATCGCACAGCGATATCGCATGGCGCTTCCCCCGCAACATTCAGTATGAGTCTACTCCCAACCCGCGCCGATCAAGCGTCGTGACGGGCCTCGCGCAGCCGGTCGTTTAAGGAGCGACGTCCTCATTCTCCTGCACCAACTGCGCGCCGATACAATGCGTGCTACGCAGCTGTGTCTGCAGCTGCTGCAGAGCAGCGCCGCTCACTTCGGCAGCCGTGGTGAAGTTGACGACACGCGCGCTGTAGACGTTCACCGCGAAATAGCCGATCACACCGTTCTCGAGCGGCAGGGTCTCGAGCTTCGACTTTTGCACCACGAAGTAATAGAAGATGGCGGGATGAGCATAGCTCGTCTGCGGATGCCATTCGAGTGCATCGACCTTGCCGCCGGCCTGCAGCAATGCCACGACCTCGGGAACTTTCATCACCAGCTGGCCGGCATCGGCGCGAGACAGCTTGGTTGCAATGCACGGGGCATCGGCACACCCAGCGTTCGAGACCCTCGCCAGCAGCGCAACCGTCATGAGCGCCAGCGGCCTGCTGAAGAGCACTGTCGCTCTTGCCCGCGTCCCGGGCCTCACTTCTTCGATGAGCCGCTCGCGGTGGACTTGGCGCCGGCTGCCTTACCCTGAGGATTCTTCGGGCGGCGCTTACCGAATGTGCCCCGATAGATCTTGCCGCGACGGGTCTTCATGTCACCTTTGCCCACATGCACTCCTGCTCACCTGACTGCAGATCGCGCGCGGCAGTGTATTGATTCGAAGCCCCTGAATCCAGCGCAGGCACTGCGGGCAACCTCCGACCCGCAGGTCCCTGAAGCCTCAGTCGAGCAGCGGCAGGCCGAGCGATCGGTCGAGCCGCTCGCGTGCGACCAGGCCGCGCAGCCGGCTGCAGCGCGGGGTCTCGTCTTCGAGCACCACCAGATATTGGGCGCCGGAGCCGGCGAAGATCTCGGCCAGATCGCCGATGCTGCACTGGTGGAGCACCCGCCAGTCGATGGCCGGCACCTGCGCGCATGGGACCATGGCATCAACGACCCGCGCACGGCTCGCGACGCCGCTTTCCGGGAGCGGCCCGTGGTGCGCACCCGGGCGCCGCGCATCCTGAATCGACAGCACGCCGACGACCGTGCTCGCGCGCACCACCAGAAACA
>JASHTF010000081.1 GCA_030040715.1 Gammaproteobacteria bacterium
GATCGCGGAGCACTCGCTGGTGCTGTACGGTCGCTGCCAGCGGGCCGACTGCCCGCGCAAGCAAGCGCGGGCGAAGCGGCTGGCCTCGAATCTGGTCTAGGGCTCTGCCTCGGGCAGGGGCGTGCGGCCGACGGGCAACGCGTCCGAGGCGGCCCCGGTCGTGCGGTCCAGCATCTCGACCGCATGCGCACGCGCACGGCGCGTAATCTCGATGCCGCCGAGCATGCGCGCCAACTCCTCGACGCGCGCCTCGCCCGTGAGCGCGATGACGCTGACGCGCGTGTGGCGCCCATCACTCGATTTCACTACGCGCAGGTGCTGCTGTCCCTGGGCGGCCACCTGCGGCAGATGCGTTACGCACAGGATCTGGGCGTGCGCGGCGAGCGTGCGCAGCTCTCGTCCGACGATCTCGGCCACCGCGCCGCCGATGCCGGCGTCGACTTCATCGAACACCATGCAATCGGCCGCGTCAGCCGCGCAGCACACCTGCACCGCGAGCGACAGACGCGAGAGCTCACCGCCCGAGGCGACCTTCGCCAGCGCTCGCTGCGGCTGTCCCGGATTGGTGCCAACCCGGAACTCGACTCGATCGAGTCCATGCGCTGCTGGCTCGACCGTCGCGGATGGCTCGACGTCGATCAGGAAGCGGCCGCCGCTCATGCCGAGCTCCTGCATGCGGGTGGTAATCTGCCGCGCGAGCGCGCGGGCCGCCGTGGTGCGGCGTGCAGACAGCTGGCGCGCGAGCTCGTGGTAGTGCGCCAGCGCGGCGGCGAGCTGCGTGCGTACGCTCGAGAGATCGGAAACCGCGCTCTCGAGCTGCGCCAGCTCCGTCGCCAGCGCAGTCTGGCGCGCCGGCAGCGTGTCGCTCGCGACGCGGTGCTTGCGCGCGATCTCCTCGACCGCGGCCAGCCGGCGCTCGACCGCCTCGGCGCGCTCAGGATCGACGTCCAGATCGGCCAGGTATTGCAGCAGCGTGCGACTGGTCTCGGCGACGCGAATGGAGGCTTCCTCCAGTAGCGGGTCGAGCGCCTTGAGAGATTCGTCCGCGACGCCAACGCCGCGCAGCGCCGCCATCGCGCGCGCGATCAGCCCCTGCGCCGTATCGCCCTCCGACTCGTACAGGCAGGCGAGCGCGGCGCGTACCGCCTCGATGAGGCGCCCGCGGTTGGCGAGGCGGGCGCGCTCCAGACGCAGCTCGCTGATCTCGTCGGGCTTGAGCGCGAGGCCCTCGAGCTCGCGCAGCTGGTAGCGCAGCAGATCGAGACGCGACGCGCGCTCATCGGCCGCGCTCTCGAGCTCGATACTGCGGTTGAGCAGCGCCAGCCAAGCTGCGTGCGCGGCCGCGACCTGCGCGGCCAGCGGCTCGAGCAGCCCACTGCTGTCAACCAGAGCGCGCTGTACGTCGGCGCGCACCAGCGACTGGAATTCGTGCTGACCGTGGATCTCGAACAGTTGCTCAGCCGCCGCGCGCAGCACCTGCACCGGCACGGATTGCCCATTGAGCCAGGCGCGACTGCGACCGTCGCTGCCCACCACACGACGCAGCACCAGCTCGCCGTCGCATTCGATCGCCTGCTGAGCCAGCAGCTCTCGGATCGCTCTCGCCTGCTCGGGTAGCTCGACCGTGGCACTGATGTCGGCACGCTCAGCCCCGGCGCGCACCGCGTCCGCCCCCGCGCGCGCGCCTGCCAGCAGCTCGAGCGCATCGACCAGAATGGATTTGCCCGCGCCGGTCTCGCCGGTGAGCACGGTCAGCCCCGGGCGCAGCTCGAGCTCGACCTGATCGATGATGGCGAAGTCGCGGATCGACAGGCAGCGCAGCATGGCGTCAGGCCGCATCCGGGGCGGCGCCCGCACCACCAGCGGCGGTAACGCGATCAACGCTCATGGGCCAGACCGCCCAGGCCCCAATGAAGCTTGGAGCGCAGCAGCCGGAAGTAGTCGTAGCCGGGCGGATGCAGCAGCGTGACCGACAGCGCGCTCGGCGTGATCTCGAGCCGGCCGCCCGGCCGCAGCGCACCGAGCACGCTCATGTCGCAGGTGACCTGCGCGAGCATGTCGCGCTGGCCGATCAGGCGTATGTGGATGGCCGAGTCGCCCGGCACGACGATGGGTCGGTCCGAGAGCGTGTGGGGACAGATCGGTGCGACCACTAGAACGAACAGGCGCGGATCGACGATCGGACCGCCGCACGACAGCGCATAGGCCGTCGAGCCGGTGGAGGTCGCGACCACGAGCCCGTCGCCGCCGTGTGAATTGACGTAACGGCCGTCGATGCGGGTTTCGAAGTCCAGCAGCCGTCCGGTATCGAGGCGGTTGAACACCACGTCGTTGAGCGCGTAGTGCATGACCTCCTCGCCCTGAGCCGACAGCAGGCGCGCCTGCAGCAACCGGCGTCGATCGGCCTGGCATTCTCCGGCGAGTACGGCGTCGAGCGAGCGGATCACGTCCTGCGGCAGCACGTCGGTGAGAAAGCCGAGCCGACCGAGGTTGATACCGAGCAGCGGTACGTCGCGCGGCGCGACCAGTCCCGCGGCATGGAGCAAGGTACCGTCGCCGCCGATCGCGATCATCAGATCCGCGCGCTCGATGATCGCAGCGAGTGGAGTAGGAAC
>JASHTF010000082.1 GCA_030040715.1 Gammaproteobacteria bacterium
TCGGAGCTGAAGGTCCCGCAGGTTCCAATCTTCTTCACCAAGGCGACGCGGACTGTAATCGGTCCTGGTGCTGAGGTGCGCGTCGATCCGAAGGTGACGCAGCGACTTGATTACGAGGTGGAGCTGGCGGTCATCATCGGTAACGAAGGGCGCGATATCACTCCGAGTGCGGCGCTCGAGCATGTATTCGGTTACACGATAGCGAACGATGTCACCGCCAGAGACCTGCAGCGCCGGCACGAGCAGTGGTTCAAGGGCAAATCACTCGATACGACGCTGCCCCTCGGTCCCTGCATTGTCACCCCGGACGAGATCGATGATCTCCGCATGATGGAACTCTCGATGCACATCAATGGTGAGCAGCGCCAGCACGCCCGGGTCGACCAGATGATCTTCGATATCCCGACGCTCATCGTCTCGCTGTCGGCCGGTCTCACGCTCGAACCGGGCGACATCATTGCGACCGGGACACCATCCGGTGTCGGCTTTGCGATGAACCCCCCGCGCTATTTGCACAATGGCGATGAAATGATCGCCCGCATCGATCGCATCGGCGAGCTGCGGAATCGTGTCGTGGAGATCAAGACGCAGGGGTGACTGCCGAAACGAGTAGAATCAAGGTGACAACAGATCACCGTGACGCCTGGATCCGGCACGGTACGCACGCCCCCGTAGCTCAGTGGATAGAGCGACCGCCTCCTAAGCGGTAGGTCGTCGGTTCAACTCCGGCCGGGGGCGCCAGTGGCTCCAGGGATCTCCCAGGACGTTCGTTATGATGTATAAAAAACCTATTAATCAATAGCTTATATTCTATAGACGCTCGGTCAGACAGTTTTGACAACCAAACCCGCCGTGGGGTATCTCTTGATCTCTTGGGGTATGCGACCTCCTAAGAATCGAAGTACCCCAAATCTATGACGCCTGTGACGCTCACCGAGCCGGGCGCGAGTTGTTCGAGATCGTGCGGGCGGCACCCGACAAAGCTTCGATCTCGCTGGCGCGCGAGAGTGACAAGGTGGTGCTGCGTACGGGGCAAAGCCGCTTAGCCCATGTCCGGAAGGGATTCTCTTGAACCCTGTCTACCTAGGTTCCTGTCGATACCTGACCAAGCGCCTGCTGCCCCCAAGATCGACGACGACCCCCAATGCCCCGGCTGGGGCTAGACACTGCTTGCGCAGTTGAAGATTCTGGACAACTGCTTCAAGGTGATAATCCACTGACTTCAAGCTTGGCCATAACGCGGAAGGTGAAACATGGCGACGTACGGAGGTTCCCTAGAGTGTGCAGGTGCAAGCATCGGAGCGCACCGGCACATTTGCGCCTTCTTCAACGGCCCCGATGAGGAACACCGGGTACTCGGCTCTTTCTACAAGGATGGTTTCGATCGGGGTGAGAAGGCCACGCACATCGTGGATGTCGAGCATCGCCAAGAGTATTTGAGGCGCCTGGCTCAAGGAGGGACAAATGTTCAACGGATGATGGAAACGGGGCAACTGGAGGTGCTGTCCTGGAGCGACACCTATGTACGAGATCATCGCTTCGATCAGGATGCCATGCTGGCTTCAGTGGAGGAACTAATCCAGTCGGGCGCGGCTGCGGGCTACGCGCGCACCAAGTTGGTAGGACATCACACGGATTGGCTGTTTCTCGACCAACCAGCCGTGAGAAACTTAGTGGAATACGAAGCACGCCTTAACAGCTTGCTGTCGAAGTACAACGATCCGGTTGTCTGTAACTACGACTTGACGAAATGCGGGGCAAGCGTAGCAATGGACATCATGCGGACGCACCCGCTCGTCATCATTGGGGGATTGTTGCGCGAAAACCCGTTCTTTGTCGCTCCCGAGCAGTTCCTCGATGAGCTGCGTGGGCGACGGTTTCCAAGGACGACCAGCTAACATGACAGGAGACTCGGATCCGAATAACGTCCCGCTGCGGAAGGTACTCAGGGATCTGGTCGCACTGTCTGCCATTCCATCGGCGTGGGTGGGGCGAGAATCGCGGGCCATCGCTGCCGAACTGGTCGATTTGTTGGTGGACTTGCTGAATTTGAACTTTGGTTTCGTGCGTTTGTGCGATTCCGATTCCAGCACTGGGGTTGATTGCGCACATGGAACGGCTCCGCCGGCGCTTATGGACCGACTCCGGCACTGCCTTGAGGGACGCGCCCAGTTGTCGCTCCCGGAGATTGTTCCAAGCGCCGGCGGCGGCGCGCCGGGAAGTCGCGGAATTGTCGTTCCCCTCGGCCTCAATGCCGAGAGTGGTCTGGTTGCGGCCGCAGCCGATCGGCCGGACTTTCCCGATGAAATCGAGCGGCTACTACTCTCGATCGCAGCGGGTCACGGCGCGACGGCATTCAAGATGGCAAGCCTCGTCGAGCAGCATCGCCGCGCCGAGAGTGCGCTGGCCGCCAGTGAGCAGCAGCTGCGTCAAGCTCGTGATGAACTCGAGATGAAAGTGGCAGAGCGGACGGCAGAGTTACGGCGCAGTGAGGCGTATCTTTCGGAAGCGGAGAGACTGAGCCACACCGGCAGCTGGGCCTTCAACCGTGCCGGCTTCCAGTATTGGTCTCCCCAGCTGTTCGAGATCCATGGCCTTGAGCCAAGCGGTAACCCCCCAAACACACAGGAATACATCGCGCTTGTACACCCGGAAGATCACGACTTTGTCATACGCGCGATTCAAAAGATGCTGTCTGAGCATCGCGAATTCGACTTCACTAAGCGGGTTGTGCGGCCCGACGGAGCGATTCGCCATGTGCGCTACGTCGGCATCCCCGCGTCGAACGATCAAGGATACGTGGGAACGGGCATAGATGTGACGCAGCAGGAGCAACTAACGAAGGCGCTTCGCGAGAGCGAGGAGGAACTTCGACAAATTTTGGACCTCACTCCGCAGCTCATAGCTGTCTTCGGACCTCGCCGCGAGCGTCTCTTTTGCAACCGCGAGGCGCTTGATTACTTCGGCCTCACTCTTGATGAGTGGCGTGACAAAGCCGCTGGCGCCATGGCCCACCCCGATGACTCCAAGCGCCTACTGGCGCAATGGGATCGCGCTGTGGAGAGTGGCTCTGCGTTTGAGGTGGAAGTGCGGATACGCAAGGGCGATGGATCGTATCGTTGGTTTCTGGGTCGCTGGAACCCTGTACGGGACGACAACGGACAGATCCTGCGCTGGTTAAGTGCTGGTTCCGATATCGAGAATCGCAAAAGAGACGAGGAGCGGCTGCGACAGGAAAACACCGCTTTGCGTGAAGAAATCAACCACGCGTCTATGTTCGAGGAGATCGTCGGTTCCTCGGAGCCGTTGCGGAAAGTCTTGGCCCAAGTCACCAAAGTCGCGCCTGCAGACTCGACGATTCTCATTCTGGGTGAGACTGGTACAGGGAAGGAGTTGATTGCACGCGCAATCCATAGGCGTTCCAGGCGAACGGGGCGTCCGTTTATCGGAGTAAACTGCGGCGCGATTCCAGTGTCACTCATTGCGTCCGAGCTGTTCGGGCATGAAAAAGGTGCGTTCACCGGCGCAACACAACGTCGTCTGGGACGGTTTGAGGCAGCAAGCGGTGGCACCATCTTTCTCGACGAAGTTGGAGATCTGCCTCCGGATATTCAAATTGCGTTATTGAGGGTGCTGCAAGAGCGTGAAATCGAGCGCGTCGGCAACGACAAGCCAATACCTGTGGACGTTCGAGTAATGGCCGCTACCCATCGCGATCTCGAGAAGCTTGTAAGAGAGGGTAAGTTTCGTCAGGACCTCCTTTACAGACTGAACGTCGTGCCGCTCGCAGTGCCATCTCTGCGCGAGCGAGCGACTGACATTCCGGTGCTCGTGGAGTACTTCATAGCTCGCTTTGGGAGGAAGGTCGGGAAGAAGTTCGAAAGCATCGACGAGAAGTCGATGGCCCTTTTGCAAGCGTATGTCTGGCCGGGAAATATTCGAGAGCTGCAAAATGTGATCGAGCGCGCAGTCATCCTGAGCGACTCGAACATCTTCGCCGTGGAAGAGGCTTGGCTTAAGCGAGAATCCTTTGTAGTTCCTGATTCAAGCGCGGCTGCTCTTACAGCTGAATTGGAGGCACACGAGAAAGAGGCGATTGAGTCGGCCCTCGCCCAAAGTCATGGGCGCGTTTCTGGTCCGTTCGGCGCCGCCGCCAAACTGGGCGTTCCCGATTCCACACTCGAGGCGAAAATCAAGCGCCTCGGAATCAACAAGTATCGATTTAAAGCTCAGATAGGTTGATGATCTTCTGTCGATGTAAGGCGATGTCGGCCCGCGTTTTCCCCATCTAACGCGAAATCCCGATAATTCGAGACTTAGATTATTGCTAACTCCCAGAGTTAGCAATCGATCTCTATTGGCATCATCGTTGCATGGCCGGACGTAAGATTCACAGAGGATTCATGAAGACACCTGGCGCGTCGCCGGTGAAGGCGAGGGTTACTGCCGCGACAAAGCAGGTGATCCGTATTGACGTCGCGGCACCATGCCCGCTGACCAGTCCCCTACTCGCCCTGAGGAGCCGATGCCTGACTTGGCGATAAAGAGAGAGCACTCACATGTCGACCAACTTGTCCGCTGTGCTTCAACAACTCTTGCAGAACACGTCAAACGTCGAGGTACTCCAGCAACTCATGACGCCGGATGCCACCTACGTTTCCTTGAACTTCGACAACCCGGAACTGAAGAAAGTCATGCCCTGGACGGGCACTCACAAGGGGGCTCAGGCGCTGGCTGATGTCTTTACGGCAATCCAACGGTTCTGGAAAACGCTCGATTTCAAGGTCACCGATACCATCGAGCAGGACAGCCGCGTGGCCGTCTTCGGGTCTTTTACCTACAAATCGAACGTGACTGGGAAGGAAATCACCTCTCCATTTGGCCTGTTGGCACGTTTTGAGGGGAACAAGGTGGCCTATGTTCAGTTTCTCGAGGATAGCTACGGAACGGCGGGCTCGTTCAAAACGGGGGGCACCACACGGTTCCACAGTGATCCCTCCGGAAAGGAGGTTCAAGTCTAACTCCGAGAAGTCGTCAGTGTGAATTCGCAGGACCGTGAAGAAAATCTTCTCTCATGCCTAACCCATCCGTCCTTGAACCGAGGATATGTGATGACCTGCAAGATTGAACGGGATGTAGCTCCGGATGGTTCTGTGGTTGTGCGCGTGAGTGGACGCATTGACGGTACAGACGTCGAGTTCTTGAAAGAACTGATGGAAAACGAGAAGGCAGGAAAAGCCGAACTTGCACTCGACCTCACAGACGTCACGCTGGTGAGTCTTGATGCCGTCAGGGCGCTTGGCCGAGCACAGGCAGACGGACTCGCACTTCGAAACTGCCCTGCGTATGTCCGCGAATGGATTTCGAGAGAGAGGGAAAGCCCGCTGCCCGAGTGAGCCACGTGGGAAAGAGTCTCCAACGAACGCCGTCCTTCGTCCCTGTCGGACGTTGCGGCGGCTTTCGGCGTTCAACAAACAGGCAGCTGTGCTGGCTCGTTCTCCTAATGCTGGTAACCGGTGTTCGCCGTCTGTCGTTGGCTGGGCAAACGCCTCCATCAGGGAACCTGCAGGTAAGTCACGACTCCTGGACCTTCAAAGACGGCGCTCCTCCAGACGTTAACTGTTTGGCACAGACCAATGACGGCTTCCTTTGGCTGTGTAGTCCCAATGGGTTGCTTCGGTTTGATGGAACGAGATTCGAACCTTTCAGATCTCAGTTTGGGGAGCAGCTCCTCTCGACCAAGGTGTACTCCCTGTTCGCACCGCGGTCGGGCGGCCTATGGGTCGGTTACACGTTAGGAGGCTTCAGTCTCCTGGATAACGGGCGCGTCACTAATTATGCGAGCGAGACCGGAAGCGTCCTCAATTTTGCCGAGGATCGGGATGGAATCGTATGGTCAGGCACGTCCAGCGGTTTGTGGAGATTTGATCATTCAGCCTGGCAGCATATCGGAGCTGAGTGGAACGTCCCGGATGCACCCGCTAGGCAGGTTGGATTTGATTCGCAGGGGATACTGTGGGCGTTGGTGGGTGGTGGCGGTGCCCCGACGGACCTCATATACCTAATGCCGGGGCTCAGGCGATTCAAAGTGGCCAGGAGAAATTTATCGGTCGAGGGGTTCACTTGGAACGCCGATCGAGCCGTGGTCACCGACCCCACAGCCTCGTCGATGTCCGACTTCGGAGGGCGCCCTGAAGAGAGGCCACCTGTCTACCCTGTGGTCACAAAAACCCAACAATTTGTTGACCGAACCGGCAGCCTATGGATCAGCCCCGCGGGTAAGCCCGTGGTGATGCGCCTTCCGAGGGAGAACCTGCAAGATGCCTTCAACAAGGTGGCGCCAGCCGGCTCTGAAACCTATGACATTAACCCTTTTGAAAATGCATGGCTGGTTGATCACGAAGGAAATATTTGGTTTGGTGATACTACGGGTATACACCGATTCTTCTACACCCCGTTCGTGAGACAGGAATTCCCGAAAGAGGAGAGCGCGGATTTCGCCGTGGTCGCTGATGACAATGGGGCGGTGTGGATCAGTTCCGGCGGCCGAGATGGCCCCAAAGCGGATCTTTATTATGTCGTGGCCGGCAAGGCCGAGCGCCGTGTCCCAGAGGTGACAACGTCATTCGCCTACCGCGCGCCTGACAAGACGTTCTGGTTCTCCGGGGTAGGTTGCCTTTGGCATCTTGTCGGAGGCGATTTCGTACGCGTGGATCTCCCCCACGAAGTGGTGAACCAGTTTAATTTCCTGCAGACGATTACGGGGGATAAACACGGAGGGGTATGGGTCTCATTCGGCCGTCACGGTCTCTACCGATTGGCCGATGGCATTTGGACGTCTTACGGTGGCCGCGACGACCTTCCAAAGGGATCGATGTTGGTTGAATTCACGGACAGCTCGAGCCGCGTTTGGTTCGGCTATATGAAAAACCAGCTGGCGGTTTTGGATGGCAATAGCGTCCGGGTATTCGGTCCGATCGACGGTCTTCAAGTAGGGAATATCCTGGCGATTTACGGCCGAGGATCAGAGATTTGGATCGGGGGTGAGCTTGGACTCGAGCAATTCGACCATGGACATTTTCGCCGCATCGCTGCGGTGGATGACGAATTGCTGCGCGGAATCTCTGGAATCGTGGAATCACCCGACGGGGACCTGTGGCTCAACGGGATTTCCGGGATCTTTCACATTCGTAAGGCGCAAATTTCCCAGGCCTTGAAGGATTCCACCTTTCGGGTTACGGGCGAGCACTTCGGTAGGCGCGAGGGACTTCCAGGAGTTGCCGCCCAATTGCGTCCCTTGCCCACGGCCACGGAGGGCACTGACGGGCGACTGTGGTTCACCTTGCGCAACGGAGTTGTGTGGCTCGATCCAGCAACCTACACGAAAAAGCAGGCGATGCCGGCTCCGATAAAAATTGAGTCGATTTCCGCCGACGATAAGGACTACTCTCTCGGCCCTCGTCTCTCTTTACCAGCGCACACGTCGAGTGTGCAGATCAGCTACAGTGCGGTGAGCCTCTCCGATCCTGAGGCTATCCGATTCCGTTACAAGCTCCAGGGAACGGACAACGATTGGCACGAAGTCGCAGCCGCTCGTCCTGTCAACTATCGCAACCTGCCCCCCGGAGCTTATCAGTTTAATGTTTCGGCTTCAGATACCAACGGAGCGTGGTCAGACAAAGTTGCCACTGTGGAGTTCACGATATTGCCGGCTTTCCATCAGACCCTTTGGTTCCGATCGCTGTGCTTAATCGCCCTTTTGGCAATGCTTGCAGGGCTGTATCAGCTTCGGCTGCGGCAGCTGGCCCGACAATACGACACGCGCTTAGAAGGGCGGGTCGGCGAGAGGACGCGAATTGCGCGTGAGCTGCACGATACGCTGCTGCAGAGTTTTCACGGGCTGCTTCTTCAGTTACAGACGGCGTATAAGCTCCTGCCAGAGCGTCCGGCCGAGGCGCAGCAAGCGCTCGGAACTGTGATCGAGGATGCGTTCGAGGCGATCACCGAGGGGCGGGACGCGATTCAGGGATTGCGGACGCCCACGGTCTGCGCCGATCTGGCGGTGGCGATCAAGAGCCTGGGCGAGGATCTTTCCGCTCAGGGAAGCCAGGAGAGCTCCGTGCTGCTCCGTGTGAACGTCGCCGGTACACCGCAAACACTGCGTCCCCTCGTGCGGGATGAGGTCTACCGCATCGCCGGGGAATCGCTGGGCAATGCCTTTCGACACGCGCAAGCCACTCAGATCGAAGTCGATCTCTATTATGACGACCGGCAGCTGCGCTTGCGGGTGCGCGATAACGGCAAAGGTATCGATCCGCAATTCTTGCGTGAAGAGGGCAGAGCGGGTCACTACGGGATACAAGGCATGCGCGAGCGCGCGAAGCTCACAGGTGGGCACCTTACGGTGTGGTCGGCCCCGCATTCGGGCACGGAGGTTGACCTCAGCATTCCGGCGTCACGTGTTTATGCAGCACCTCAGGTTTCGCAGCGGCGATCCTTACTTCGAAGACTATTTCCGGCGCGCACTCCAATTGAGTCATGAGTAGCGAATCGAGTCCCATACGGATTCTGATCGTCGATGATCACCCCGTCCTTCGCCGCGGAATCGCGGCACTCATCGCCACCGAGCCAGACTTGAGCTTGGTTGGCGAAGCTGCGACGGGACGTGAAGCGCTGCACCAGTTTCGCGTACATCGGCCGGATGTCACGCTGATGGACCTGCAGATGCCGGAGATGAGTGGCTTGGATGCGATCATCGCGATTCGCGCAGAGTCTCCCGACGCGCGAATCATCGTGCTCACGACCTACCTCGGGGACGTTCAGGTATTGCGCGCACTGAAGGCGGGCGCGCGCGCTTATCTCCTAAAGAACAGCTTGTACAAGGAGCTGCTGGAAACGATCCGTGCGGTGGATGCTGGGAAGAGATCGCTGTCCGCCGAGGCCTCGTTCCAGCTCGCCGAGCATGCGACTGATGAAGCCCTCACGCCCAGCGAGATCCGCGTCCTGCGCCTGATTGCCCAGGGCGACTCCAATAAGGAGATTGCGGTCAAGCTTTCCGTGAGTGAAGGCACGATCAAGGGCCAGATCCATACCACCATCTCGAAGCTTGGGGCGAAAGATCGCACCCAGGCCGCCATGATTGCGCTGAAGCGCGGCATCATTGAGATTTAGTTAGTCCGAAAGGACTGATCCATTCATCCTTCGGATAGTTTCCGTTACTCGGGGCCTCTCGTAGCCTCGAATGCGCTGTGCGCCGACTATTCTTTACCTTCGCCCACGGTCCTCCCGGAATCGGTCTCTTGTTGCTGCGACTGCTTGCGGGTACGGCGGTGGCGGCTCATGGCGCTACCGTTATGCTTGGCGAACCGCCCCTGGGACTTGCACTCGTTGCGATCTTCTTGATCGGCTCGGGGTTGCTCCTCATCGTTGGTCTTTGGACTCCTCTCGCATCGGGGTCAATTGCGGTCACCGCGCCGTGGTATGCGCTCGCGCACCCGATGAATCGCTTGTATTCCCTCAGCGTTGGCGTGTTGGGACTCGCCCTGGCACTGCTCGGCCCGGGCGCCTGGTCGGTGGACGCTCGCCTGTTCGGATGGAAACGCGTGGAAATTTCCGACCGAACGCGGCGGGAGCCGCTGCCATGAACCTCGCCGAGGTCAACCCCCGTCCGATCGGACTAGCGTTTTCGTCCGATGTTCATATGAACGGGAAACCGCTCGGGGCTGGTCGGCAGACTGCTCGCAGTTACAAACTCCTGATCAGACAAGAGGACCGACGGCCGCAGATTCGCGCGCCGCGTCTTCGACAGTGACAACGGAGTGCTAAGGGACGCAAGTGGTAAGATGCTCACAGATTCTCATCGAGCGAGAAGCGCGGGCGGGCTGCACATGACAGACCGCGAGCCAAGCTTCAGTGAAGCGCTCGACTACACCCCTGCGAATTCGAAAGACAAGCATGCGAGTCACGGCGGGCACTGGTCACCGGAACCACCGCGGCATGGAGCGCCGCCCAACTGCTTGCCAGCGGCCGCGGCGCAGCTAGTAGAAGCTGCGTGCAGAGCTCATGAGGGTGACCGCGAAGCCGCCAAAGTACACATTGCACAGGCGGTCGCGCTGCTTCAGCGTACGTCGAGCCTGGAACCGTCCGCCACGCGTGTGCCATCAACAGCGAAGAGACAGGCCAACGTCGAAGGTCTGCTGACCCGGCAGACTACACGACCCTTCCCGCATATCGACGCGAACGTTGCTCTAGGGGAGGGTCGAGGATGCAAGCCTATTGGCTCGTACTCACAACATCTCGATCGCGTTCGGCTCCATCGTGTTCTCAGTTATATTTCGAACAACATCGATGACGACATCACTCTTGCAGATCTTGCCGGGATCGCTGGTTACAGCCCGTTTCATTTTGCGCGCAAGTTCACAGTCGCCGTAGGTGTCTCGCCCCGGCGCTACGTAACCTGCATGCGGCTGCGGCGGGCGCTAGTGGAACTGACGGCGGCCAAGTTGCCGCTGGCGCAGATTGCGCTCAATGCGCATTTCTCTTGTCAGGCGAGCTTTACCAGAGCGTTTCATCGCGCGGTCGGCCTGACGCCGAAGGCATATCAGCGTCAGGCTCTGACCCCCGAGGTCAGTATCTCAGGCGCTAATGGCCGGGGGCCGCCGACAGCAATAGCGATGACAAAACAAAAGCTAGCGGGCGTCTAGAGCCTATGGATGCACTGCAAGGCCTCAGAGTGTTCCGACGAGTCGTGGAAGTAGGTAGCTTCGTAGGTGCTGCCGATCGGCTGAACCTATCTACGGCAACCGTCAGCAAGCATGTCATGCACATCGAAAGGCGCGTAGGGATTCGCCTGCTGAATAGAAATACCCGCGCGTTGAGTCTGACCGAGGCAGGGAGGGTTTACTTCGAGCGCTGCAAGGCGATCCTGGATGAACTCGAAGACACCGAGCAGGAACTGGGCTCACGCGCGTCGGTGCCTCGAGGCACGCTGCGCGTCACGTGCCCGAGCTGGTTTGGCGGAAAAAAGTTGGCAGAGCTACTTGCGCAGTATCGACTTCGATACCCAGATGTTGTAGTCGATGTCTCGCAGGATGACCGGATGGTTGATCTTGTTGCGGAGGGCTACGACGTCGCACTGCGCGTTACGTCGAATCCACGTTCGCTGCCGGCGGGGCTCATCGCGCGGGCGGTGCATGCCGTCCCATTTTTTATCGGTGCCGCGCGCACCTATCTGCAACGGCGAGGTGCTCCAAGGGTGCCCGGTGACCTTTCCGCACACGATTTCGTGGCAATTGGGAACCTTGATTCGCTCACCCTGCACGGCGCGGAAGGAGCCGTCGAAGCGCCGGTGCGCGTGGTTCTACGCTACCGATCACTGGTCGGTGCGGCGCATGCAGTAGCGGCAGGAATTGGGCTGTCTTCATTACCTCGCGCTTTGTTGATGGATCCTGTATTCAGCGGCACCTTTACCCCGGTGCTTACCGAATATCTTCTGAGGGCGCCGACCTTGTATCTCGTGTACGTCGTCAGAAAGAACGCTCCGCTAATGGTGCGTACATTTGTCGATTTCATCTTGGAGTCGATGGCTGAGGGCCCGGCGCCAGATTCCGGCGTGTCATCCGTTCGCGTAGAACCCAAAGGCAGGCGTCCAACCGCGCAGATACGGTGCAAATTAGAAAAGATCTCCGTCGAATCCTGTGCCTGACGGTGAGGACCGAATCCCGGTGCGGGCGACCCGAACGGCGGATTGGATGATCTAAGGAGGTGACCAATGCTGGGAGCGACTGCCGGTTTGAAAGCTGTTCGAGGCAACGGTGGCCGCCACCGTCCCGACAGCCGCGTGGCCGGCTGGGCAGTGGTGTTTCTCAGCGGGTGTAGCCGTCAAGCGCCGCCGTCAACGCCGATGCCGCCGCGTGTCTCGGTCATTACCGTCGAGGCCAGGCCAGTGCCGCTCATCACCGAGCTTCCAGGACGGGTCACCGCGTACCGGACCGCCGACGTGCGGCCGCAAGTTAACGGCATCATTCTGAAAAGATTGTTCGTCGAAGGCAGCGAGGTCAAGACGGGTCAACAGCTCTACGAGATCGATCCGGCGCTCTATCAGGCCGCATATGACAGCGCCGTTGCCGCCGAGGCTTCCGCTCGAGCGCTCGAGAATCGCTACAAGCCGCTGGTTGAGGCGAATGCAGTCAGCAAGCAGGATTACGACAACGCCGTGGCCGCGGAGCTGCAGGCTCAGGCTGCGGTGGAGACGGCACACATCAACCTCGTCTACACGAAGGTGCTGTCACCGATCTCGGGGCGTATCGGCCGCTCTTTGATCACCGAAGGTGCCTTGGCCACAGCCAATCAGGCCACTGCACTCTCGACTGTCCAGCAACTCGACCCGGTATACGTGGACGTGACCCAACCGAGCAATACGCTGCTGCGCCTCAGGCGCGAGGCTGCGGCGGGCCTGCTGAAACAAAATGAAGCGGGGAAGACGCAGGTGCGGCTGCGGCTGGAAGATGGCAGCGACTATGCGCACCCCGGCACCCTCGAGTTCTCGGAGGTGACCGTGGACGAGGGCACGGGCTCTGTGACGCTGCGCGCTCTGATGCCTAACCCGGAGCGTCTCTTGCTACCCGGCATGTTCGTGCACGAGCAGATCCAGGAGGGTGTGCGTGAGGGGGCGGTGCTGGTACCGCAACAGGGGGTTTTGCATGACCAGAAGGGCGATGCCAACGCTCTGGTCGTGGGTCCGGACAACACCGTCGAGCTGCGGACGCTGCAGACCGATCGCGCCGTCGGTGATCAATGGGTAGTGACTTCGGGACTGAAGGCCGGTGACCGCGTGATCGTCGAAGGAACCCAGTTGGTCAGGCCCGGCATCAAAGTGACGGCCGAGGAGTATCGGCGGTCCGCGGACTCGACGCCTGCGCGCCAGGCAATCGTAAGGGCTCAAGAGTAAGACCGTCATGGTCAATTTCTTCATCGACCGTCCTATTTTCGCCTGGGTGTTGGCGATCGTCGTAATGCTGGCGGGCGCGCTTGCCATCACGACCCTGCCGATCGCGCAGTATCCGAGTATCGCCCCGCCCGCGATCGCTATTACGGCGAGCTATCCGGGTGCGTCGGCCGCCACAGTACAAAGCTCCGTCACGCAGGTCATCGAGCAGCAGTTGAGCGGCATCGATCATCTGCTGTACTTCGGGTCTGAAAGCGATGCCGACGGGACCTTGACCATCACGCTCTACTTCGAGCAGGGCACCAACCCGGACGTCGCTCAAGTGCAGGTGCAGAACAAGCTGCAGCTCGCCACGCCGCTCCTGCCGCTGGAGGTGCAGCAGGAGGGCCTGCGAGTCGTCAAAGCCACCCGCAACTTCCTGCTCATTATTTGTTTTTACTCGACCGACGGGTCGATGAGCAGCGAGGACGTCAGCGACTACATTGCCTCGAACGTGCAGGATCCGATCAGTCGCACGCCTGGAGTCGGTGACTATCAGCTGTTCGGCACGCAGTACGCGATGCGCATCTGGCTGGATCCAGCCAAGCTCAACAACTTTGGTCTTACAGCCACCGACGTCAACAATGCTCTGCAGGCACAGAACCTGCAGGTTCCTTCCGGCGAGCTCGGCGGCCTGCCCGCTGTCCGAGGCCAGCGGCTGCACGCGGCCATCGTCGGCCCGCAGCGTCTCACGAACGCTGACCAGTTCGGCCAAGTGCTGCTGAAGGTCAACACCGACGGCTCGCAGGTGCGGCTCAGAGATGTGGCCCGCATCGGCTTGGGAGCCGAAAGCTATTCGGTGCACACCGAGTACAACGGTCGGCCGGCAGCGGGTCTCGCCATCAAACTGGCCGCCGGTGCAAACGCATTGGATACGGCCAAAGCGGTCCGCGCCACCATGGACCAGCTAGCGCCGTTCTTTCCTCCCGGTCTGCAGCTCGTCTATCCCTATGACACCACACCGTTTGTACGCGTCTCCATCGATGAGGTCGTGAAGACGCTGTTCGAGGCGATCGTCCTGGTGTTCCTGGTGATCTACCTCTTCCTGCAGAACTTCCGGGCGACGCTGATTCCGACCATCGCAGTACCCGTGGTGCTATTGGGCACCTTCGCCATACTGTTCGCGGCGGGATATTCGATCAACACGCTGACCATGTTCGGCATGGTGTTGGCGATCGGTCTGTTGGTGGACGATGCCATCGTCGTCGTGGAGAACGTCGAGCGCGTGATGGACGAGCAGCACCTCTCGCCCAAGGAGGCGACGCGCCGCTCGATGGGCGAGATCACGGGAGCGCTGGTCGGCATCGCCCTCGTGCTGGCGTCCGTATTCCTGCCCATGGCTTTCTTCAGCGGCTCGACCGGAGTGATCTACCGCCAGTTCTCGATCACCATCGTCTCGGCGATGAGCTTATCGGTACTGGTCGCGCTGATCTTTACGCCCTCGTTGTGCGCGACGCTGCTGCGGCCGCGGGTCGCGGAAGCCCACGAGCGCGAGCGAGGCTTTTTCGGCTGGTTCAACCGCGGCTTCGCGGCCATGAATCGCGGCTACGAAGGCGGACTCGGACATGTCACGCGGCGCATCGGACGCTACCTGTTGGTGTATCTGGCCATCGTGGTGGTGATGGGTCTGCTGTTCGTGCGCGTGCCGACATCGTTTCTGCCGGATGAGGATCAGGGCTTTCTGTTCGTGCAGGTATCGGCGCCTCCGGGCACCGCCAGCGAAGTGACGCAGCGCGCGCTCGATGAGGCCCGCGACTACTTTCTCAAGGATGAGAAAAACCTGGTGAGCGACGTGTACAGCGTCAACGGCTTCAGCTTCGGCGGACACGGCCAGAACGCGGGCTTGGCATTCGTCCGCCTCAAAGACTGGGCGAATCGCCCCGGGGCGAAGAATACGGTGTTCGCGCTGGCGGCGCGCGCGAACCGGCACTTCCACCAGCTACGCGAAGCGACCGTAATCGCGTTCGCACCACCCGCGGCGCTCGAGCTCGGCAACGCCTCCGGATTCGACTTCGAGCTGGAAGACCGCGGCAACCTCGGCCATGAAAAGCTGATGCAGGCGCGCGGCCAGCTGCTGGGAATCGCCAGCAAGGAGCCGGCGATCGGCCTGGTGCGGCCCAACGGGCTCGACGATGAGCCGCAGTACACGCTCGATATCGACTGGGAAAAGGCGAGCGCGCTCGGCTTGAGCATCGGCAACATCAACGATACGCTCGGTGCCGGCTGGGGCTCGTCCTACGTCAATCAATTTGTCGACCGCAACCGCGTCAAGCGGGTATTCCTTCAGGGTGACGCCCCCGCGCGCATGCTGCCGCAGGACCTGGATCGCTGGTACGTGCGCAACGGCGCGGGTCAGATGGTCCCGTTCTCTGCATTTGCTTCCGGGCATTGGACTTTCGGTTCTCCCAAGCTGGAGCGCTATAACGGCATACCGTCGCTGGAATTTCTCGGCAACCCCCCACCGGGCAAGAGCACCGGGGAGGCGATCGCCGCAATGGAGACGGCGGCGGCGAAGCTCCCGAAGGGCATAAGCTACGAATGGACTGGCCTCTCCTACGAGGAAAAGCGCTCCGGCTCTCAGGCGCCGGCGTTGTACGTCATATCGTTGACGGTCGTATTCCTGTGCCTTGCAGCCCTGTATGAAAGCTGGTCGATTCCCTTCGCTGTGATGCTGGTGGTGCCGCTCGGCATCATCGGCACAATCTCGGCGACGCTCTTTCGCGGACTGGGTAATGACGTGTTCTTTCAGGTGGGTCTGCTTACGACCGTCGGTCTCTCGGCCAAAAACGCGATCCTGATCGTAGAGTTTGCCAAGGCAAACTCCGAGCACGGGATGAATTTGGTTGACGCCACCATCGCGGCGGCGCGCCAGCGCCTGCGGCCGATTCTCATGACCTCGATGGCCTTCATCCTCGGCGTGTTGCCGTTGGCGATCGCCACAGGTGCGGGCGCGGGCGGCCGCATCGCGATTGGCACCGGCGTGATCGGAGGCATGTTCTCGGCTACGGTGCTTGCTGTGTTCCTCGTGCCGGTGTTCTTCGTCAGTGTGCGCTCGGTCTTCCGTGGGCAACGGAGCAGCGAGCAGCCGGCGCCGTCCTCGCAACCGATCCCGGAGAGCTGAGGATGGCCCCTGGAGCCGCCTGTCTCGGTGTCGCAACGCTGGTCGCGCTCCTCAGTGCCTGTACCCTGGAGCCGAACTATCAGCGCCCGGCCTCGCCGGTACCGGCACTCGTGGGCGGCGCACAGGCTGCCCCGGCAGCAGCCGACATCGGCTGGCGCGAGTTCTTTCCGGATACGCAGCTGCAGCGACTCATTGAGCTCGCGCTCGCCAACAATCGCGATTTGCGTGTAGCCGTACTCAATGTCGAGACTGCGCAAGCGCAGTACCGCATCTCGCGCGCGCAGCTGCTTCCCACCGTCGACGCTAACGCCGTCGAGCAGGCCGAGCGAATTCCGCTACCGGTGGCTGCGGCCTCCGCTGACCTGTCACCGGCAGCCATCGCTGCCCTGCCGCCATCCGTCGAGAGTGGGATCGTGGCGCACACTTACAACGTCGGCATCGGGTTCACGAGCTATGAACTGGATGTTTTTGGTCATATCCGCAGTCTCAACCACGTCGCTCTGCAGCAGTACTTCAGCTCGAGCGAAACGCGCCGTAGTGCGCAGCTCACGCTCGTTGCGGAAGTCGCCGATGCCTATCTGGTGGTGCTAGCGGACCAGACCTTGCTGGACATCACGGCCAATACACTTCAGAGCCAGAACGAGTCCTACGCGTTGACGCAGCGTCTGTTCACTGTCGGTACCACCACGGAGCTGGCGCTGCGACAGGCTGAAAGCACGGTCGATACGGCGCGTGCCAACCTCGCGCAATATCGCCAGCAGATCGCGCAGGATCGCGACGCGCTGCAGCTGCTGCTCGGCGTACCGATTCCCGACGGCATCGATTTTTCCCGCGGCCTGGACCGCAGCAACATGGTCTCTGAGCTCGAGGAGGGCATCCCATCGGACGTGCTGGTGAACCGACCCGACGTGCTGGCCGCCGAGCACCAGTTGCAGGCTGCCAATGCACAGATCGGCGTGGCGCGCGCCGCGTTCTTCCCGGCGATCTCACTGACCGGTAACTTCGGCACGGAAAGCGTGCAGCTCTCGGGCCTGTTCAAGGACCACTCCGAGGCTTGGTCGTTCTCGCCGCAGATCTCTGTGCCGATCTTCGCCGGCGGTGCCAATCTCGCCAACCTGAGGGCCAGCAAGCTGTCGCGCGAGACCGCCGTGGCTCAATACGAGAAGGCGATTCAGAGCGCTTTCCGCGAGGTCGCCGATGCATTGGCGGCGCGCGACGCGCTCAATGATCAGCTCGGAGCCCTGCAGGCGCTGGTGCGTGACGACAGCGCAGCGTACCGGTTGGCGGACATGCGCTTCCGAGGCGGGGTTGACAGTTACCTGAGCGCGCTCGATGCGCAGCGCGCGCTGTACGGCGCTCAACAGCAACTGCAATCCGTACGGCTCACCCGTCTGCAGAATCTGGTGACACTGTACAAAGCCCTCGGCGGAGGACTCATGGAGCACTCATCGGCCGCGCAAACGAGCGGTCGGTCTGCATCTTTAGAAGCGCCCGCGAGGCATTGAACACCTTCGCCGTGCGCGGAGCCCGGGACCGGATGTAATAGCGTCGCGAACACGGGGCCTCATGACAAGGACGGCGCTCACCCAAATGGAAAGACCCCAACCTACAGCGCATTCGTGGATCTGGGAGCTGCTGCTGCGCTTGCTCGGCGCAACGCTACAGATTGCGGCGACTTGGGCCGTCGTACACGTACTCACACCGGAGCAAGCGGGAATCTATTTTCGAGGGTTCGTCATCGCCCTGGGGCTGAGCACGCTGCTGCGGGCAAAGTACGAGATCTACCTGGCGCAGTACATCATCGGCCGGCGCTCCACCGTCACCGGTACGCCCGCTGGAGTGCTGCTGATGCAGCTGGCGCGCCGTATGCTGCTGCGCTCCAGTCTGCTGTGCGGGGTGCTGCTGGTGGTGACGGCAGACCTGGACATCCAGGCGCCGCAGCTGCAGACGGTGCTGCAGACCTATCTGCCCTTCGTACTCGCTCTTCCCTGCGTCAGCCTCTACAGCCTGCTCGGAGAGGCGCTGCGTGCCGCCAATCGCACCCTCGGAATCGTCGTGGCGGCATATGCTGTAAATGTCTCAATACTCCTCGCCGTGATGCTCGCGCCTCCCGACGCCTCACTCACGCTCTACTCCTGGGCATTCTTCCTCGGGACTGTAGTCGCTGCCGGCGCGGCAGTCGCAATCGCAAGGCATGTTTTCCCGGCCCCGCTGGCCCAAGGCTCGCATCCGATCTCCCGTGAGACGCTGCAGGCCGTGAATTCACGCGAGTTCATCGGACTGGCGCGCGGGACCCTGCTGTGGGGACCACTGTGCGTCCTTGCCATCTGGGCGCCTGCGCTGCAGATGGCGCAGTATGCCGTCGCTGCGCGCACGGCGCTGATCGTCGACTTCTTCCTGCCGGCCCTGAACCTCACCGGCTGCCGCGAGACGCTGAGGGCGGCGCTGCCAGCGCGGGCACCGCCACCGGTAGTGCTGCGGCAGCTCGCGGGGGCGCTGTTCTACAGCTCTGTTTTGGTGGTGCCGCTTTGGCTGTTGGCGCGGGCCACGCTGGCGTTGTACGGAAGCCCTTACGGGTCCCAGTTGACGGTGTACGCGCTGCTGCTAGGCGTACAGTGGATCAACGGCTTGGGCCGTCCAGCAGTGCGGCAAGCCGTAGTCGATTGGGATGCACGGCGGATCGCAATTGCGATTGGATCCGGCGCCGTCGCAGTCGTGTTGATCTGTGCACTCGGCGTAGCTACGTACGGGGCCACGGCCGCTGCGGTCGGCTCGCTAAGTGGCGCCGTAATCGTCAATGGATTGGCCATCGGCATGTCCCTTTGAAGCAGAAACGGAGGTGGCGGCCGATCCCCCGTGACCCCTAAGACGACCGATCCAAGCAGCGATCGGTCATCATCCTCAAAATGCGCTGGCGGCTGCCAAATCGGCCGGTCGTGTTGCGATCGGCTCCGCGCAAAAGGGGTAAAAAAACAATCGCAAGCGTGGGAAAGACGCAGGTAATCCTGCGTGCTCTTCTTGGGTCCGTTCATTGTCGCGACGCCCCGTCACGAAAAGCGGAGTAAGGTCTATGAGCATTCCCCGATATTTGCCGTTTATTGGCCGCCTGCTCATTGGCGTCCCGTTCATGATGAGCGGGATAAGCAAGATCATGGGCTATGGTGCGATTATCGCATTGATCAAGTCCTCGACGTTGCCGTTGCCAGCGCCCATGGCGTATGCCGGCGACATTGCTGTTGAGGTCGGTTGCGGACTGCTGATCATCCTGGGCTACCAGACTCGGATCGTAGCTTCCATCTTCGTCCTTTTCTGTTTCGCCACGGCGATCTTCTTTCACGCCCATTTCAATGATCCCAACCAGATCTTCCACTTCATCAAGAACATCATCATGGCGGGCGGGTTGCTCCAGGTTGTCGCGAACGGGCCTGGTGCATTCAGCATTGACAATCGGCGCAGCATTCAGGGAGCTTAAGGATTGCGCGCTGTCCGCGCGAAGTGAAAACCTCGACAGATCAACGCCGCTCAGTTGTCCTAGCCTCGCGTGCGCTTTGTCAACGAAAGGGAAGGCACGCGGGCCATCGGTGCGCAGGCAGGTACCTACCTATCCGATAAGCTCCATGCCGGAGCACTTCCGCTCCTAAAGGGCAATTGGTGCAAGGAACGCCAATCGTTTTCGCAGTCGAGGCCCCGCGCAATCGCGGTTAAAAGAATCGCAAGCGTGGGGAAGACGCCGTTCGTACAGCACGCCTACCTTGGAGACTCTAACCCGCATGGCCTCCCGAGTGCGCCAAAAGGCCGAGACACACTTCATGACCACTTCTCCACTTTGTCGGCCGCTCGCCCATGGGTCTGTCTGTGGCGGGGTAGTATGACCGACAAACTGGATAGTCAAGCCCTCGATCGATTGTTCCGAACAGCCCGGACGCGTAACGCGTGGACCGAGCGGCCGGTGACCGAACAGCAGCTGCGCGAGCTGTATGATCTGATGAAATTCGGGCCTACTTCCGGCAATTGTTGCCCGGCGCGCTTCGTCTGGATCAGCAGTGCCGAGGGCAAGAGCAAGCTTGCAGCCCTCGCCGCGCCCACCAATGCGCCCAAGATTCTGGTGGCGCCGGTTACGGTTATCGTCGGCTACGATCTGGATTTCGCCGAACAGTTGCCGAAATTGTTCCCCGCGCGCGGCAGACAGATGCAGGCCTTTTATTCCGATCCCCTGGTCGCACAAACCACCGCTTTTCGCAACGGCAGCCTTCAGGGCGGCTATCTGATTATCGCCGCTCGCGCACTGGGATTGGACTGCGGTCCGATGTCCGGCTTTAGCAACGATGCGGTGGATTCAGAATTCTTTGCCAATACTCGCATCAAATCCAATTTCATTTGCTCCATCGGCTACGGATCGAATGAAAATCTTTTCCCGCGTAACCCGAGATTGACGTTCGAGGAAGCAGGACGCTTCGCCTGAAGGAGCAACAAAATGGATGGCGGCAAAGCAGTACCCAAGGTTGACCCCGTGCGGCATTGGATCAACGGCGAGTGGGTCGGTTCGTCCACGGTGGCAAAATCCATAAGCCCTTCGACCGGCGAGGTGCTCGGGCAGTATTCGGCGGGCGGACGCACCGAAGCCGCCGCGGCAATCGCTGCGGCGCGGATTGCCTTTGACAATGGGACCTGGGCCTACCAACCGCAACTGCGCTCGCAGGCGCTTCTCGAACTTGCCGACAGACTCGATGAGCGAGCGCAAGCGATTGCATTAACACTCAGCCGCGAGATGGGCAAGACGTTGCGGGATGCGACCTGGGAAGCCAGCTTGAGCCCGTCGACCCTACGCTACAATGCGGGCACCGCGCTGTCTCGGACCGGGACGTCAGCAGAGATCGCGCCGGGGATATTCGCGACCTCTATGCGCGAGCCGATCGGCGTAGCGGCAATCATCGTTCCCTGGAATTCTCCCCTTGCCCTGCTCGTACGCGCGCTAGGTCCGGCGCTCGCGGCCGGCTGCACGACAGTCATTAAACTCCCCGGTCAAACGGCGTTGGTCAATTCTCTCATCGCTGAAGCAGTCGCGGCGACCCGAAGTTTGCCGAAAGGTGTGGTGAATATCTTCACGGAGGCTGGAAACGAGGGGGCGCCTCTGCTGGTCGAATCCCTCGGTGTCGATGTCATCAACTACACCGGCAGCACCAAGGTGGGCCGGCAGGTCGCCGAGAAGGCAGCACAAACGCTGAAGAGGACTTGCCTCGAATTGGGCGGGAAGACTCCGCTGATCGTTTTCGAAGACGCCGACATCGAGACCGTCGCACCACTCGTCGTAACAGCGCTCACAAAGTTCAACGGCGAATTCTGCATGACCGGCTCGCGCGTTCTGGTGCAACGCAGTGTAGCCGACGCGTGGCGAAAGCGGATCGCGTATCTTCTGGAGAGAGTCGCGATTGGTCGTGCCGACGATTTGAACAGCGAGATGGGTCCGTTGATCGATCGCGCCAACGTCGCCCGGATCGATCGCTTGGTCGAAGATGCAAAGCGCTATGCGCGGATCGTTGTTCGCGGCGGCCCAATTGATGACGGCCCGTTGGCGTCCGGTGCCTTTTATCGCCCTGCGATGTTGGAGACGGAGGCGTTGGACGTACCGTTGGTTCAGGAGGAGATATTCGGTCCGGTGCTGAGTTTCGAGACTTTCGCGACAGAGGAGCAGGCAATCGCCCGCGCGAATGCCACCATCTACGGGCTGGCCGCGGCGATCTTCACCAAGGACGTCGATCGTGCACAAAGAGTCGCTCGCGCCATCAGAGCAGGCACGGTGTGGACCAACACCTGGGGAATCCTAAGCGACGCTTTCGAAGAGGGCGGCTTCAAATGGAGCGGGATCGGACGCGCGCGGGGGCTTCGCGCGATGGAAGAATTTCAGGAAGTGAAAACGCAAATTCGTGTGATAGCGCCGGCGCCGGCGGATCGTCTGCACACGCAGGCATCTTGATTGTGATAGGGAAATATTCATGACCGTTCCGAGCCTGCCCAAGCTGGGCACACCGCCGGCGCCGCCGCCCCTGCGCAAGATCGCACTCGAGGAGCATTTCGGTCATCCCAGTCTTTTCATGCGCGATCGCGACGGCGGGTTCGACACTCGCAGGGAAGCGATCATCGGTCATCTCGGTCCGGAGTATTTCCAGCTGGTTCAGCATCGGCTTCTAGATTTTGATACCGCGCGCCTCGAGGCGATGGACGAGGCCGGCGTCGAGAAGGTGCTGCTCTCGCTCACAACATTCGGCATCCAGGCGATCGCTGACCGGGACCGGGCGCAGAGCACGGCGCGCACCGTCAACGACTATCTCGCCGAACGTGTGCGAGCGCATCCGAATCGCTATGTTGGCATGGCGAGCCTGGCCCTCCATGACGCCGACCAAGCGGCGCGCGAACTCGAGCGCTGTGTGACCAAACTGGGGTTTAAAGGGGTCATGGTGAACGGCTACAGCCAGGTCGATGCGCCAGACAATTTGCTCTATCTTGACGATGCACGGATGACGCCGCTATGGGAGGCGCTGACGGAGCTTGACGTACCCCTCTATATCCACCCGCGGCCATCGCACAACGCTGTCCAATACGACTCTCATCCGGAGCTCACCGGCGCGGCCTGGGGTTTCGCGCCGGAGACGGCGACGCATGCGCTACGCATTGTGTATAGCGGCTTCTTCGATCGGTTCCCGACTGCGAAGCTGGTGCTGGGACATCTCGGTGAAGGCCTGCCGTTCCTCGCCTGGCGCATTCAGCACGGTATCAATTTTAGCCCTAACGGCCGCAGCACAAAGAAGCGCCTAAGCGACTATCTCGCGGACAACATCTGGGTCACCACGAGCGGCAATTTCAGCACCCAGGCGCTTCACTGCACGATGCTGACGATGGGCGCCGATCGCATCCTCTTCGCGGCTGACTATCCGTACGAAGATTATGCCGAGGCCCGGGATTTCATCGAGACGGTACCGATCAGCGAGAGCGACCGTCGCAAGATCGCCTACGACAACGCCAAGGCGCTGTACAGGCTGTAGGAGGGCGCCAGCGTCGATGGATCTATCAACTATCGACCTTTTGGGCCGCTTTGAGGCGCTGAGAGGCGTGGCGCATGCCCTTGGGTCGGCGTCAGTCTAAGGTCACTTCCAAGCAGAGGAGCTCGCCGATGTCGCTGTCATCGAAGAACTCGGGTCGGTCGGCTGTCGTTACCGGGGCCGGCAGCGGTCTTGGCCGCGACATCGCCCTCGGGCTCGCGGCGAAGAACTACATCGTCTTCGGTACGGCGTTCACCGCCGCGGAGGTCCAGGATCTGAAGGACGCATCGGCCGCGCGCGTCAGCCTCACAGTGTGCGACATTACCAAGGAGCAGGCCGTGAGAGCCTGGGCCGCCAGCGTGTCTGACGCGCTGGATGGCGGCGGCCTAAATCTCCTCATCAATAACGCCGGCATTCTCACTCCCGGGCCGCTCGAGATTTTGCCACTGGACGCCGTGCGCCATGAGTTCGAAGTCAATGTCTTCGGAGCCTTGTCGGTCATGAATGCATTCCTTCCGGCGCTTCGGAAGGCACGCGGCCGTATCGTTCAGATCAGCACCTGGACTGCCAGCCTTCCGCTTCCTTTCAACGGGCCGTCGGGCGCATCGAAGGCGGCGATGGAGGTGTTCGCTACCGTCTACCGGGCTGAATTGAAACCCTTCGGAATCGACGTAGTCGTAGCGCCGGCCGGCAATATGAGAACGGGTGGTCCGGCCAAGACCGCCGCGGCACTCGCGCAAATGGCCGGGCGGATGACGCCGCAGGAGCGTCAGCTCTACGGACGGGCGTTCGACACTTTCACTGCGAAGCTCAACAGCATGCAGGAGAGCGGCCTCGCATCGGTGGAAGCCGCGGCGCGCGTGATCGAGCTGGCAGAGCAGAACCCGGCAGCCCGCTTTGCCGCAGTCGGTGCGGACGCCGAAGAGATCCTGCGCGCCGTGCGCGAGCGATCGGACGCGGAGCAGGATGCTCTGCGCCTCCAAATCGTCGGACTGAACTAGATTCAACCCGCCTGTCGACTCCTAGGTAACGGAGAAAATCATGATCGAGATAGTTGACACGGCCGACAGCCGCGCCGTCCGGAACAAGAACAACGTGCTCGCACTATATGAGTTGATGATCAATCAGAAGCGATCCGAAGAGGCGACGGCCAAATTCATCGGCCCGTCGTACATCCAGCACAACCCGATCATTCCAGACGGACCAGTCGCACTAGGTCAGTTCTTCGGAAAGGTCACGAGGGAGCGATCCCGCGCCCGTGTCGTCGTCCACAAGATCATCGCAGCCGGCGACTACGTCTGGGCGCATTTGAACTTCCTGAATTTGTTCACCGATGATCCGAACGACACGGGCATCGCTGGCGTCGATATCTATCGGATGGATTCCGAGGGCAAGGCGGTTGAACATTGGGACACCTTGCAGGTTGTGGGAACGCGCCAGAACTCTGCACCGCTCATCGCTGCGAACATCCCGCGGGCCAACGCCAACAGCATGTTCTGAGCGCCGATGCTGATTGAGAGGAATCCACAGAGGCAGATCGTCCCATGAGGTCCTTCTGCGTCATGTCGACGGTTGCGGTGACGGTTGTCTTATCGCCGGCGTTTTGCAACGCCGGCGAGACCAGTTTGGTGAGCCAAGGCCGATACCTGACGCAACTCGCCGGCTGCCCTTCGTGCCATACCGCTCCTGGCCGACCATCGTTCGCCGGCGGCTACGTGATGAAGCTGCCCATGGGCACCCTTTATACGCCCAATATCACGCCGGATCGCGAAACGGGGATCGGCACGTGGAGCGATGATGATTTCGTGCGTGCCATGCAGCAGGGCGTCGGCCGAGATGGACGGCATCTCTACCCAGCGTTCCCCTATACGTCGTACACGCTAATGACTCGTTCCGATATCCTTGCAATCAAGGCCTACTTGTTCAGCCTTGCGCCGGTCCATAATGTGCCGCCGCCAGACAGCATGAAATTTCCTTACAACATGCGGTCACTGATCGGCGGATGGAACCGGCTCTTTTTATCAGATCGGCGATTCCAGGATGATTCGCACCAATCGGCGCAATGGAACCGCGGCGCGTATCTGGTTCGATCCGTCGGACACTGTGGTGAGTGCCACACGCCAAGAGGCCGACTCAGTCAGGCTATGGAGCAGAGCAAGTTCCTGGGGGGCGGCATCGCTGACGGCTGGTCTGCTTACAACATTACATCGGATCCCATTGCCGGCATCGGTGCCTGGTCGAGCGATGATCTCAAGCGATATCTTCTGAGCGGCGCAGCCCCCGGCAAAGGCTGGGCTGCCGGACCTATGGGGCTTGAGGTAGCCAACAGCACGCGGTACCTGACCGAGGAGGATGTGCTTTCGGTTGTGACCTACCTGCGCACTGTTATACCGGTGCGCGCCGGCGACAAAGTATCACGATCCGCGGCTGCGGAGATCCCCAGAAACAGGTCCCCTTCGTCCCTCGATCAAATGCCGGGCGCACGGATCTACGATCTCTACTGTGCCAACTGTCACGGCAGCTCTGCGGTGCCGGTCGCGGATCTGTATCCATCGATGAGGAACGAGAGTACGGTCGGGGATACTCCGCCGCGGAACCTGGTGATGATCATCCTACTTGGGGCGCTGGACAGCTTCGGCTCAGGGGGCGCGTCCATGCCGTCTTTTGCGCGCAAATTCGATGACCGCCAGATAGCCGACTTGGTCAACTACCTTGAGGTACAGGACGGCAATCCCAAGGCGTCGATAGGGCCAGGGCAAGTCGGCGGGTGGCGCTCCCAAGCCCCTTAAGGACGATCTTGGGAGGGACGATACCAATGCCGGAAACGTTTCGCATACAGGTAAACGGCGTCGAGCATTCCGTCACGGCCGACGGCGATACACCGCTGCTTTACGTTTTGCGCAATGATCTCGGGCTCAACGGGCCGAAATTTGGATGCGGCCTCGAGCAATGCGGGGCGTGCACCGCCATCGTCGGTGCCGAGGCCATCCGCACCTGTGTGTTTCCGCTCTCGGCCGTCGGCAGCGCGCCGGTGGTCACGCTGGAGGGACTCGGTACCGTCGAGGAGCCGCATCCACTTCAAAAGGCTTTCATTGCCGAGCAAGCAGCGCAGTGCGGCTATTGCATCAACGGAATGATCATGACGGCGAAGGCGTTGCTTGACAGGAATCCACGCCCGACCAGAACCGAAATCCGCCAAGCGCTCGCCAGAAATCTGTGCCGTTGTGGCACTCACTTGCGCATTGTTCGCGCGATCGAGAACGCTGCGAAAGGAGCGGTGCCGTGAGACCCGGCTCGAATGCGCGCCGGACTGGCCGCACCTACTCGCGACGCCAATTCGGTCAAGCTGCCGCAGGGATCGTACTTTTCTTCTCAATGCGCCCCGGTGCTATTCTCGGGCAGTCCGCACCCGGCGGATTACCCGCCGATCTGAAAGCCAACAGGCGGCTGGATTCGTGGCTGAGAATTAATGCCGAGGGAAATATCGAAGTCTTCACCGGCAAGGTGGAGCTCGGTCAGGGCAATCTTACCGCGCTGGCGCAGATCGCGGCCGAGGAGCTCGATGTCGCGTTCGAGCGAGTTCGCATGCGCCCGGTGGACACTTCTCATTCCCCGGATGAGAGTTATACGGCCGGCAGCGCGTCGATCCAGGCCGGCGGCAGCGCGCTCGGCTACGCGGCCGCGAATGCCCGAGCAATCCTTTTGGAGTTGGCGGCCGCGAAATTGGGCGTGCCCATTGGGAGTCTGACGGTCGACGACGGTGTGATCAGCAGTTCGGGGGCCGCGAACCGGGTCACGTACTGGCAGCTCGCTTCGGAAACGCCGCTTGCACGCAACGCCGGCAATGACGTCCCTCTCAAGAGCACCTCCAAATACCGGATCGTGGGTACGTCTGTGCCGAGGCTCGACATCCCTGCGAAGCTCACCGGCGGCGAAGCCTATGTGCAGGATATGCGCGTGCCGGGGATGCTGTTCGGACGTGTCGTGCGGCCGCCCAGTTATGGTGCCCGTCTGAGCGCATTCGACGATACCGCGGTGAAAGCACTACCGGGCGTCGTCAGTGTGGTTCGCGACGGTCGGTTTCTGGGTGTGGTGGCACGCCGAGAGGAGCAGGCGCTGGCGGCGCGCGCTGTATTGCAGCGAGCCGCGACCTGGACAACACGGAGCGAGCTTCCTGACGATGCACGCCTGGCGCATTTCTTGAGGGCTTCCACGGACGCGCGGGTGACGACGGTGAGTTCAAGATCGCCGGGCCCGAATACACCTCAAGCGGTGAAGACCCTGACGGGCAACTATTTCAAGCCCTATGTCGCGCATGCCTCGATCGGGCCTTCCTGCGCCCTCGCGGCCGTAAGCGACCGTATCCTTACAGTCTGGTCCCACACACAAGGGCCCTATCAGCTGCGCATCGACTTGGCGAAGGCTACGGGTCTGGCTCTCGACAACATCCGCGTCATCCACGCACAAGGTTCCGGCTGCTACGGCCATAACGGCGCTGACGACGTGGCGCTCGACGCCGCCCTGTTGAGCCGCGCAGTCGACGGCGCACCAGTCAAAGTACAGTGGATGCGGGATGACGAGTTCGGCTGGGAACCCTTCGGCAGCGCAATGGCCATGACGGTGCAGGCAAAGCTGGCCGGGGATGGCTCCATCGTCGATTGGCAATACGATCTTTGGAGCGATTCATTCAACATGCGTCCCGGCTTACCCGGGGGCGTGAATCTGTTGGCTGCCTGGCACCTGGCACAACCCTTCCAAGCTACGCCGCCGAGCGAGATTCCCCTGCCGAGCGGCGGAGCCGATCGGAACGCCGTCCCCTATTACGACTTTCCGAGCCAGCGGATTACAGAGCACTTCTTGCCGACGCTGCCGATACGCGTTTCGGCGCTCCGCTCCCTGGGGGCATTCGGCAACGCGTTCGCTGTCGAATCCTTTATGGACGAACTCGCTGAAACTGTCGGGGCCGACCCGGTGGAATACCGTCTCCGCCACTTGCGCGACGACCGAGCCAAAGCCGTCATCCGAGCTGTCGCCGATCGAGCCCATTGGCAGCCCGGCGCTAAGGGCGATGGCACGCGCGGACGCGGAATATCGTTCTTGCGCTATGAATCGGTCAAAACATATGTCGCACTCGTTGCCGACATCGTCGTCGATCGGACTGCCGGGGTCATTCGGGTCGAACGCATGACCGCGGCCGCCGACGCCGGTTTGATCGTCACGCCCGATGGCATCTCCAATCAGATTGAAGGCTCGATCATTCAGGGGACTAGTTGGGCGCTCAAGGAGGCGGTGCGCTTCGATCGCGAGCGCATCACCTCGCGCGATTGGGCGAGCTATCCAATCCTGAGCTTTCCTGAGGTGCCGGAGATTGACATCGTGCTTCTCAATCGGCCGGATTTACCATCGTTGGGCGCAGGAGAAGCGGCATTGCCGCCGGTGCCAGCGGCCATTGCGAACGCATTTTTCAACGCAACCGGAAAGCGCCTTCGTGATCTCCCTTTCGGGCGCGATCGGGTCAAAGCTGCCCTGACCTAGCGGCGTTTGTCGTCGACAGAATCGAAGTGATTCGATCGCCATTGACGTAAGTTCAGTCACAGTAAGGAGTCGTAACATGAGCAAAGACAATGTGGCTGCTGTTCGTAACGCCTATGCGGTTGCAGAACGGAAAGATCTAGAGGGCTGGATCAACGTGTTCACTTCCGACGGGGTATTCACCGACAATTCTATCGGAGCGAGCTACCGTGGTCGCGCACTCGCCGACCCCGTCCGAAACTACGGCACGGCGTTCTCCAACATGCACCGCGAGCTATACCGCATCTATGCCGATGGCAATGTCGTCGTGGTGCAACTCGCCCTCCAGGGCACCCACGATGGCCCTCTGCAGCTTCCTTTTGGCAAGCTGCCCGCCACGGGTAAAAAAATGGACGCCCCCTGCTGCGACGTGTTCGAACTCGAAGGTGGCAAGATCAAGCGCTTCGACTGCTATCCAGAAGGGTCGATCATCTTTGCTCAGCTCGGGGTCTTGAGTAATCTCAACGCCGCTCTGAGCCACTGAGAATCGCAGGGCGGAGACAGCCTCGGTGGTTACGCTGCAAGGTGGGTCCGAATGACTTCGGCGTTGACACTTTGCGGCCAGTTGATCACATTGCGCCATGCCCTATCCGGGTGTACGCGGTAGTCGGACCCGCTGCGGACATATCGAGCGTCCGCTATTGAGGGACGATTTCTGGGCCTGATCCAACGGCTGCGCCACCCTCAGGTGAACCTGCACCGTGGGGCTGACTTTGTGCTGCGCTGGCTACCCCTTTCGGGCAAGGACGCACCCTTAACCAAGCAATGTTAAGCGCGCCCTTGCCAACGTACCCGCATAACACCTCTTGGTCTCCGATTGGTGTCACGTAGTACTGATCCGCTGTGACCTTGAGCCATCCGCGCTTGGTAAGTGGACCCCATGGTCCGACTCGAAGAAAGTACCCTGACTGATTTCGGACCCGTTGAGTTTTCCCTATCACTGGGATGTGATAAATCCTCGGGGGGGTAAAGTCGAGAAGAGCATTGATTTTGAACGCGGTCGTGACGATTAGGTGGCGGTAATTGACCCGTACGAGCGCTGCGAGCGCTGCCATGCAAAGAGCAGCCGTTACTCCGTAAACGAGTAGCTTCAGGTGCTTGCCGTGCAATTTGGTTTCCATCCGGGTGAGAAGTCTGCAGCCACACGCCGTCGGCATCGAGCGGTGACCTCGTGGAAGGTCGACTACGTCACGGAATAGCGCTCAGTGGCCGTCTAGCGCATAGACATACAATCGTCGCTTGCGGCCCTTTTGAGTCATTCGTGGGCGCTATTTGAAAGACAAAATCGTCCGCCAATTGATCTGAGCGCTGGTATGTTCGGCACCTTGGCGTTACCGTGCCGGCGATCGAGACGAGGGACGCGCTTGCATGACGGCAGAGTCGCACCGAACAGAGACGGTCACGATCGAGAGGGAGATCGCCGAGCGGATCAGGGTCGAAAAGATAAGGCTGCGATTCGATAAGGTCGTCCGAGGGTTCAGCAACAATCTGCAAGCTGCTTTAGCCGCCACCGTGCCGGAAGGACAAAGCGTCGTCTTCACAATAACAGCCCCAATAAGGCGTCCCTCGGAAACGGCTGACGTGCTGGAGAACCTATTTCACGATGGCATGCCGGACGGCGAGCTGCGCAAAGCGATCCATGGCAATCACGTCCGGATCCGGCCGATAATTGGTGTCGCGACATGCATGCCGAAGGTGATTGCCTTGGTACACAATCCCGAATCAGACCCCGGCGTTATCCTGGCTATCGCCGAGTCGCGCTTGCTCGAGCGCGATTGCTAGCTCACGGTTCTCGTAGATCCAGGAAGATCCGTGGCGAACCGTGGGATACAGCGGTCCACGTCGCTGTCCTGACGATGTGTGACGGCACGCACAATGCCGTCACTCGCTCCGTCAGCGCGCCGCGCTCAGCACTAAGCTCGTGAGGATGGCTCGCTTCGTCCTTCACTATGTCATCTTGGTATTCGGACTAACGGGCGGTTTCACGCTGCTGAGCGGCGCGGCCCTATACGGCGGCCAGGCGCTCGCCGACACTTCCAGCAGCACGACAGTCTACCGCTGGGTCGACTCCCAAGGTGTCGTGCACTACTCCGATCGCCCTCATCCGAGTGCTGAGCGACTGCAGATCCCGCCCGCGCAAACCTTTCATGACCCACCAGTCTCGGCAGTTCCGAGCGTCACCGTAAACATCGGTGCGCCGCCGGTGTGTCCATACGGCTACTACGACTACGCTCCATACGATTGCGCGCCCTATGGGTACTATGGGCCTGAATGGTTCTCCAACGGCGCATTCATTGGCGCTGGACCATGGTTCCACGGCCACGCCAACTTTCGCGGATACGTCAATAGTCACTACGATCCGCGCCACGGCTATCGCGGTACGGTACCAGCGCACGGTCAGCGTCCAGACCCGCGCCGTCCGGTGGGCCACATCGAGCGCTTCCATGGGGACGAGGCACATGATGGGAACGGGCACGTACTGAAGCGCTGACAAGTTTAGTCGGGTTCCAGCTTATATCGGCATGCGGCCGTCCAAGAAGAGGATCCGCCGCGCGGTTGAACAAATCCGCGAGCTGATGTCTCGTCCGAGAGCCGGATGTCGTAGCCCCGCACGTCCGGGGTGGCAACAGATAACCCGAGCCTACTGCTACCGCGCCACATCTCGACTCCACCATCGCTAGTGACCGGAAAGTACGATCGTGAATCTGATTTTCGAGGTACACACGCTCGAGAGATGTCACGGAAGGAACGCCAATGCTTGTCCGTTCATCCGGGGATATCGCACGACGGCGCCGAGACATCGACCGCTCGCGAAATCGAAAGCCATGACCTCGTCCTGGGCGACGCAGTACAGAATCCCGTCGGGAGCAAAGCGCAGACCGCGGGGTCTGCGGAACTGTGCCAAGCCATCTGCTGAAAACACACGGATGAGGTGGCCGTCCATCGTGTCATACTCCCGTATGCTGGTCACCGCATCCCTCAGACCGAACGGGTACTCGCTGGAGACCACGATGTTCCCGTTGGGCGCCACCGCAAGATCGAGCGGACTGAGTTCCGGATCGGAAACTAGCCGCGACGGTTTGAGATTTTGACCTTTGGCAAACGCAACGATGGTGTTTTCGCCTTCGCCACCAGGGCCGATGCCAGACGAGAGGAAGAGCGTGCCGTCGCTGCCGAACGCAAACCCGCGAGGAAACGGAACGATCCCATCCGGCAGAATGCGTTCTCCAGCGTCATCGAGCGTGGCGGACAATGCCAGGATGGTGCGTGCGCTGCGCAATCCGATGTAATAACGTCCATCGGGTCCGAAAGTGCCCCCACCCGGGTTCAATTGGGGGATTGGTCCAGTGTCCCGTAATACGCTTCCGCGCGGATCAAGTGCCAGGACTCGATCGCTGCCGCTGTTGAGATAGAGCAGCTGATCCTCCTGATCGACGGCGAGTCCCCGTGGGTCGGCAATGCGCGCGTCGCTGCTGAAGGCGCCGAGCGGTCTGCCGTCGCGATCGAACGCCAGGAGAGCTCCATATCCGTCGCCATTGGCGCCCGCAGCACTTGTAACGAGTAGAGGCATTGTAGTGGTATCGCGACGGACTTGCCGCGTTTGTAGGCACAGCACCGAAGTTCCGCTGATCTGTAGATAGAGTACGACGCGGCGCGATACTTTTGAACGGTTTTCCGCCTCCTAATGGCGAGGTCCCAAGTCGACCGTGGATTAAACCGCTCGCTCGGTAGGTAGGGTGGCTTCGAGAGAGGCTGGGCTGGTGAGCAGAGTTCCGTGGCTCTGTTGCGTACGTCGCGAACCGAGACGATCCGTCTCGCACTCCAACCGGAGCTTCAGCCATGGAGAACCGTACGATGCGGTTATTGGCCGACACATTCTCAGTGTCAGTTCGATGGACCCATCGACGGGGGTGCCGGAAGCCCCATTTACGAATTATTCGCGCAGGCCGCGCTCAGTCCGAGTAGCTCCAGCGCCCTCGTGAGGCTCGTGCTTAGGGGTGGACAGATTGACGTACCACCATCGCGCATGAAAATATCGCGAAAGCTCGCGAGAATTTCGGACTAACCTGAGGGAAGTAATCCATGAATATAGGCAAGGCCGTGATCGCGGCCGCATTTTTGCTTGCTGCTACAGCGGTAAGCCAATCGCAGGGGCTTAACGGCACTCCCGAATTTCAGGCCAAACAGGCGGCGCTGGAGAGGAACTATCCGCGGCTGAATGCCACCGATCAATATATGCATCTCAGCATTCCCGGATACACGATGGGCGAAACCATGGGGGTCGCTACCAATTCAAAGGGGCATCTGTTCGTCTATTCCCGCTCCAATCCGCAAGGCATCGCGCGCGGTGGTGCGGCCGCGATGCTGTGGGAATTCGACCAGAACGGCCAGTTCGTCAAGGAATGGGCCCCGCACAACTACGCCGCTTCATTCGCGCACGCAGTCCGCGTTGACCGTGGTGACAATGTGTGGCAGGTCGATGAGGGCTCGGGCATGATCGTCAAATACAACCCGCAGGGCCAGCAGATTTTGTGGCTTGGGCGCACTCCGGAAGCGATCGATTACCTCGAAGAGAATGTGGAAAGCCTGAAATACAGTCACCCATCGGTCCCCGAGCCAGGGCGGCCGGTCGGCACGAAAGGCGAATTCAACCGTGAAACCGACGTTGCCTTTGATTCACGGGGCAATATTTTTGTGGCAGACGGCTACGGTAACTCGCGGGTCGTGAAGATTTCGCCGGACGGTCATTGGCTGAAGATGGTCGGTACCTATGGCGCCGGCCGGGACCAGTTCAACACCCCGCACTCCATTGCCGTGGATGCTCAGAATAACGTCTATGTCGCCGATCGGGAAAATTTTCGGATCCAGGTCTACGATGATAATCTGAACTATGAGCGCACCATCACCGGCATTGGTGCGCCGTGGGCTTTATGCATCACCGATACCTCGCCGCAAAACATGTTCAGCGGCGACGGCAATGGGAAGATCTACAAAATGGATATGAGCGGAAAAGTACTCGGCATGACCGTGACGGGCCAGGATCATGGCTCCGAGGATACCGGTGACCTGGTCCATTCTCTGGATTGCCGTAGCCCCCACGTCGTCTATATTGGCTCCGCCTCGATGTTCGATGTTCAGAAGCTGACCATCAAGTAGGCTGCCCCCGCGCAGAAGTCACATTCTGACGGACGTGCGACCCATTGACGCAACAGACCCCGCCGGACTTCGCCGGCGGGGTTTTCATTTTTGCAACGCCCGTGATGAGCAAGCTCAGGCAGCATCTACGGACGTGGCGGACGTGGCTAAAGTAGGTGATCGCGGGATCGAAGGTCTCGATGCACCATCTGCCCCGCGATCCCGCTGTCACCGTTCAAAACGCACTAACCTCCAACGATATTAAATGGACTGGCAAGCGCTCGAGAGTCAACTGACCGCCTGGCGACGCGATTTGCACGCGCATCCGGAGTTCGGGTTTGAAGAGCAGCGGACAGCTTCATTCGTCGCGGCCACGCTGCGTGCGTTTGGTGTGGATCAGGTGGTAGAAGGCATCGGTGGAACCGGAGTGGTTGCGACCCTCAAGCGTGGTAACTCATCCCGCTGCATAGCGCTGCGGGCCGATATGGACGCATTACGCATTACCGAGACCGCCTCGAGCGCTCATTGCTCGACTTTCCCCGGCACCATGCATGCCTGTGGGCATGACGGACACACGACGATGCTACTCGGCGCGGCTCAGATCCTGGCCACGGAGGGCGGCTTCGACGGCACTGTTCGCTTCGTCTTCCAACCCGCCGAAGAATGGGGCCAGGGAGCCCTTGCCATGATCCACAATGGACTGCTGACGCGCTTCCCCTTTGATGAGATCTACGGTCTACACAATATGCCGGGCTATCCCTTGGGCGAATTTCGCACCGGGGTCGGACCGATGATGTCGGCGGAGGACAACTTCGAAATCGTCCTGAGGGGAGTTGGCGGACATGCCTCCCGACCGCACTCGGGGCGAGAGACAATGGTCGCGGCCGCAGCCCTGGTACTGAATCTCCAGACGATCGTCGCGCGACGTCTTCCTCCCACCGAAACGGCCGTCGTCTCCGTAACCGAGCTTATCACCGATGGCACGCGCAACGTTCTTCCTGGACTGGCGACGATTCGTGGCGATGTCCGAAGCTTCCATGGAGACATCAGCGCTGAGGTCGAAGCGCAGATGCGCCGCATCGTTGATGGAATTGGCTATACGTACAATGTGACGGTCGAATTGAGATACACGCGGGAGTTCGTTCCGCTCGTCAATGACGCGACCTGCACGCAAGCTGCGCTGGCAGCTGCGCGAGAACTTTTCGGCGAGGCGCGCGTTGTTGACACGCGTGAGCCGATTACTGCATCCGAGGACTTTGCCCGTTTCCTGCACCTGGTGCCTGGATGCTTCGCCTTTCTGGGTAATGGGCTCGATGCCTCACCGCTTCACAACCCTCGATACGATTTCAACGACGCGTTACTCGTCGATGGCGCCCGGTTTCACGCCGAGATAGCCCGATCACGTCTCCCCATGGCGCGATCCAAGAGGGTGGACCGCGAGTAAGGTATGCAATTGAGTGATGGCTTCCGGAGTGTGGCCGCGCCGCCCCACCTCCTTCGGCCGGCGCTTTCGCCTGCGTCGACGGGAGCTTATCATTTGCCACGTGAGTACCTGCGCGCTGAGCACGCCGAAATAACGTGCCGGGAGTAAAGCGACTGACGCCGGCTAAGCTGGTCGCGATCAGCCTGCTCGTTGGTGTCCTCATTTGGTACGCATTCCGAGTTCTGAAGCCACCGCTGCCCGTCGCTGTCCAGTTCCGGTCGGAGATGTACAGACCCGGGTTTGTGCTGATTTTCAAGAATGAGTCGGACCACGCTCTTTCATTCACCGCCACCCTGGGACACCCGGGACAGCAGGAAGAAAAGACGTTCGCAATTCGAGTGCAGCCTCACGGCGCTTACGAACTGGGAAGTTCGCAGGGCTGGGTCGGGCAATCGGGCGACCGCATTTCGTTGACTAGCTCGAATTACAGAGTGTGGACAGGGGCAATGCCTTAATCGGCCTTAGTGGTTCCTTGAGAGCAGCCGTTTGCGAGTGACGGCAGTGGGTAGAGTAACGATTTCGAGTCAGACTCAAACAGGAGAACGATCTACCATGAAACGCCTGTACGCCATATCTGCGGCGATGCTCTTCGCCGCTGCGCTTCACCACCCCGCTACGTTGGCGGCAGATTCCGCCGCAAAGGACGCAGAATTGGGTAAGTGGGAACTGCAGCTGTCCAAATCGCACTTCTGTAATCCGGCGGCAGCTCCACAAAAATCGGCACGCGAGATCTTCGATGCCGGTGGCGGCGTTCTATTGATCCATTGGACTGGCACTGACGCGAAGGGCAACTCGGTCGATATCCGCTACGTTCTGCGCTACGACGGGAAGAAATACGCATTCCCGTCGGACGTCGCAGATCCCTCGGTGTATATCAGTTGGAAACGCATCAGCCCTTCCAAGGTCGCATTCATCGACTGGGCAAAGGACGGCAAGATGCTGGCGGAGAATACGCGCAGCGTATCTGCTGACGGCAAAACAATGATCCAAAATACGACGGCTCTCGACGCGAACGGTCAGAAGGCGACTTGCTCAGACAGACAGGTGTTCGAGAGACAATAGTCGCCGGGTGTGGCGATCCGCAGGGTCGTCCCGGAGTATCCGTGGGCGCGACGTTTACTGGCGGGGCGCGTCCTTCGCCTTGCCGGAGATGAGATCGTCCTCGGTGAACATGCGCCCGTTAGCGATGACGCGGCGCACATTGTTGGCATTCTCGATATCGTCGAGCGGATTGCCCTGCACCAGCACGATATCGGCCAGCTTGCCGGGCTCGATGGTGCCCGCATCTAGATTGAGCAGTTGCGCCGAATTGACCGTGGCCGTCCGAAGCGCCTCGTACGGCGTCATGCCGAACTTGACGTAGGAAAAGAGCTCGGCGTGGAGGAACATGCCGTCAGGCTCGTCGGTGCCGGCGGTGACATGGACGCCCGCACGCAGCGCATCCATCACCGCCTTGCCGGTGCCGGTGTCTTTCACCGGCAGGAATGAGCCGATCGCGTTGTTGAAGTTCTTGATCTCGTCCCTGAGCCATGGCGGATCCATCGTCAGACGTCGGTCGTTCTTCAACTCGGGATGCGCCGCCAGAAGATCGCGCATGCCGCCGAAGATCGTGGGCGTCCAGGTCATATGGGCCGCGGCAATGATCTTGATCACGTCTTCATAGGCATGATTGTAGGTCTGCTTAGGCGAGTAGCCGCGGCGGCTCGTGGCCCCGGTATGCTCTACGCTGTCCATGCCGTCGTAGGCCGCGGGATAGATCTCGTGCGTTGCCACGGGGCTTCCCACCGAGTGAGCGAAATCCACGATCATCTTCTGTTGGATGTCCGGCATGCGGACATAGCTCTTGTAGAGATCGAAGCCCAGAATGTGGCCGCGCTCCAGTTCGCGCATCAGCTGGGCATTGGTCGAGATGGCGATGCCCATTTTGTAATAGGTGCGCTCCCACTCCATCAGATGACCGGTGTCGAAGATGCGAGGTTGCACCCGGATGCCGGCGTCGCCCGCCTCGCGGTCTTCCACCGCTTCGTAAGGCAGATCGCCGGGATTGCGCACCGTGGTGATGCCATAGGCCAGGAAGGAACGGCCCTGCTCTTCGCCGAAATCACTCTGGCGGTGGCTGTGGTTTTCGATCAGGCCAGGCATGGCGGTAAGATCAGGCGCCTCGATCGTCCCGGCGCGGCCCGCTATATGGGGCCCTACGCTGGTGATGCGGTTGCCGTCGATCACGATGTCCATGTTGTTTCTGGCGGTTTTGGAGATTCCATCCACCAGCTTGCCCACGTGCACCACCAGATGGGTCTTGGGCACATAGACTTGATAGCTGAGGTCCAGCGGAACGCTCGTGGTTTCGCCGGTCTCCAGATCCATCAGCCTCAGCTGGTCGTTGGACTGATAGAGGACATGGCGGTTGTCGGCAGCCCAACTGGGGTTATAGGCGATCTCGCTGGTCAGGTGACGCACCGGCCCTTGAGGCTCACCGGTGAGTGGCGAGACAGGCCAGATCGCCAATTGGCCCTCGTAAATCGCCAGCATGTGGGTGCCATCCGGCGACCATGCCGGGCCGCTCCAGCCACGGCTGTCAATGGACATGTTGGGCTGGGGTGCGAACCATTTCTCGTCCGGATTGTCGGGCGTGCCGGTGGACGACATGGTGAGCACTTGGTTAGTGCCTTCGCGGTATTTGTGGTTATAGGGCGCCACCATCGCCACGGCGATGCGCCTGCCGTCGGGCGACCAGGTGGGCGTGCCCGGCGCGAAGATGGATTTGTGGATCAGTTTCACTTCGCCCGTCGCCACATCGGCTACGCCAAGTCCCCCGCCGCGCCACATGGCGTCCACATTGACGAAGGCGATGCGCTTGCCGTCGGGCGAGAATTGCAGCGAAGTGGGCTGGGTGGGGATATGCGTGAGCTGACGCATCTGGCCGGTCTGCATGTCGCGGATCCAGATCTCCAGATGCTCGCCGCCCCGGTCCGAGGACCAAGCGAGGTAACGGCCGTCCGGCGACCAGGTGGGATCGACGTCATAGGCCGCGTCATGGGTAAGGTTCTGCGGCTTGCCGCCCGTCACCGGCACGACCCAGAGGTCGCCGATCGCGACAAAGGCGATCTGCTTGCCATCGGGCGACAGGACCGGCCGCTCGATGCCCAAAACCGGCCGCGGCGTCTGGTGGTCGAAATCGCGCTTGTTGCGGGCATAGCTGCCGGGCGCGGGTGTCACTTCCAGCGAGGCCGCGAAGGGAACCACCTTGACCGCGCCTCCAAGGGTGCGGCGCTTGATCTTGCCGTCGGCGGTATAGAAGAACTCGTTCGCCGAGACCCAGCTGGGACGGAACGGAAAGACGACTTCATCTCGGGTGATTGCCCTGCCGTCGATATTCAGCTGGCTGTCATTGCCATTCGAGGATTCATAGACGAGTTGGCCGCCCGGCCCATAGGACGCCGCGTCGATCTTGCCTTCGCCGACCGTGGCAACCTTGTGCTCGGCCTTGGTGGCGACGTTCACCGCCCAGGCGCTCTTGTAGCCGTCGCGCGAGGAGATGAAGACAATTTCCTTGTCGTCCGGCGACCAAGCCGGCATCGTGTCCTCGGCCGGATTGGTGGTGAGTTCAGTGAGCTCACCGTCGCGCGTATCCAGCACCCAGATGTTGTTGTCGCTGCCCAGCGGATCGCCCCGGTCCGACGAAAAGGCGATGCGGGTGCCGTCATGGCTGAAGATGGGCTCGCGGTCGTCAAAGGCGCCTTCGGTCAGCTGGTGCTGGTGCGAACCATCCACCCCCACTTCCCAGAGGTCATACCCGCCCTGGCGATAGCCGAAGAATATGATGTTCCTGCCATCCGGGGACCATTGCGGCTGGCGTGCGTCATTGAAGATGTCGGTGACACGTCTGGCCTCGCCACCGCCGACCGGCAAAACCCAGATCGAACCCTGAAGGTCCATCGCCAGCATCTTGCCGTCGGGCGACACCGCGACCTGCATCGAGGTGCCTTCATGCACCGTAATGGTCACATGCTGCGGCGGGTGAATGGCTGAACTGGATTGGGCCAGAGAGACTCCGGCGTGAGCACAAAAACCGGCGACAACCGGCAGAAGAAGACTGCGGCGCATGCATTTCCCCCGTGTTCTGTTCGTTATAGCAGGAGAGATGGTTTGCGGAAAGATTCAGGCCTCGGAGGCTGGAAGGAATTCAGTCACGACGGGCCCGCCTCTGACTGCTCGCCGGAGGCGGGAAGCCCGGGTAAATCTGCATGGCGCTGTCTTCTCTGACCGATGGGCGGCCTTGTTTTGGTGGTCTACTTGCGGCCCTTCTGCGGACCAGGGACGGAGTCATCCGAAGCGGCTGCTGCGTGGTCGCAGGCTCGGGCGTAGCGATCCGAAATCTCGGTCGACATCCGATCAACCGTAAGCGCACACTGGTCATTGCGCTCATGTGCGTTCCGCGTCTGTTCGACTAAGACACCACCACTGGCGAGGCCCACCGTGAGACTTCGAGGACTTCTCTGCATTGCCACCCTATCGATAGGCCTGATCAATCACGCATTGGGCGCGACTCCGGGACCCGTGCCCCCCACCGCTGATCGAAAGCTCGCGCGTGACATCCTGAAGCAGCTTATCGAGATCAATACTACGCATGCCTATGGCTCGACGGCCGCGGCCGCGGCGATCCGGGATCGGCTGATCGCCGCGGGCTTTCCCGCGGCCGACGTGGCTTTAATCGCTCCGTCTGAACACCCGACTAAGGGAAATGTCGTGGTGCGCTTACGGGGCACGGGCCGAGGGGTGCCGGTGCTGTTCATCGGTCACCTGGATGTCGTCGAAGCCAGAGCCGCCGACTGGAGCCTCGACCCGTTCAAGCTTACGGAGAAGGACGGCTGGTTCTACGGCCGCGGCACTATCGATATGAAGGACGGCGATGCCGCGATGCTCGAATCGCTGATCCGGCTCCGACGCGAGGGCTTCCGCCCGGATCGCGATCTGATCGTTGCCTTCACGGCAGACGAGGAGGCCGGTGGTGACGCCAACGGACCGGCGTTTCTGCTCAAGAACCATCGAGAGCTGCTGGATGCCTCGGTCGTGGTCAATCTCGATGGCGGTGGGGGAGCCTATCGCAACGGTGAGCGCGCATATCTGGAGGTTGGTACCAGCGAGAAGACCTATCTGACATACACAGCCGAGAGTACCGGTCCGGGCGGTCACGGCTCCCTGCCGGGACCCGATAACCCCATCTATCGGCTCGGTGATGGCCTGAGTCGACTCGAACGCTTTCGGTTTCCCGTCATGCTGACGGCTACCACACGTGCCAGCTTCGAGGCGCGTGCCGAGCTGCCGCATGGCCCTAACAGCGCCGACATGCATGCGGTGGCACGCATTCCGCCGGATCTCGCAGCCGCCGATCGCCTGAGCCAGAATGTGTACTTCAACGCGCAGCTGCGTACCACCTGCGTACCGACTCTGATCAGCGGCGGGCACGCGGAAAATGCGCTGCCGCAGCGGGCTCGAGCGACCATTCAGTGCCGAATGATGCCGGGTGACAGCGAGCAGCACGTGCGCGCCATGTTGGTTCAAGTACTCGACGACCCCAAGATCTCACTGACGCTCGACGCCGCGCCTATCGTGAGTCCCGAGTCAGTACCCACCGCTGCAATCATGAGTCGCGTGGCGCAGGTGGTGCACTCGATGTGGCCGGCGGTCCCGATCGTGCCGACGATGTCGACGGCCTTCAGCGACGATCGACAAACGCGTAACGCTGGCATCCCAAGCTATGACCTGAGTGGGATCTGGATTGACGCCGATGAGAATCGAGCACACGGACGCGATGAGCGCGTCGGTGTCCGAGAGTTCGACGAAAGCGTCGAATACACCTATCGGCTGATGCGGGTCATGAGCCAGGCAGGCAAGCCGTAGCGATCGATTAATGGCGGACGTTCGCCGTCGCGGACGACTGCCTTTTTTCCGCAACTGGTCGATGGTGAACTTGACTTCTGAGTCAGGTATCGACTATCGGTCGGAACTCTCAAGCGACGAGACCACGAGTTTGAAATCTGCCCGGCGAGCTCGCCGCAGCATCCAACGCATCGCTGTCGTTTGCAGCAAGATCATGCCGACGAGCGCAATTGACCAGACGATCCCCATGACCTCAAACAGCAGAAGTCGGAATCGATCTTTGTGTCAAGATCATGGCGCCAACGCGCGGGCGGTGCCTCGCGATGGCGTGCCAGGCGCAGTTTGAGTCGGCAGAAACGGCGGGTGTCAGGCGACTAGAAACACGACGGCCCAGAAGGCGGCCACGAGTAGCGCCCAGAGTGCGATCTGCGCCCTGTCCGAGGATGACAGCGGCTCTTCGTCGGTCCCCAAATGGTACCGCTTCATGTGTCCTCCGCCCCGGTGCGACGTCAGTGTGATCGATCCGTCCCCAGCTCCTAAACTGTCGCAGTTTGAGAACAGGCGGGCTACTTAATCTGCCGCGGAGTTACACTCGGCGAGCGGCTCAACTGACAGGGGACGCCAGCATGATGCCACAAGAACGCGAGCACCTGGCGGAAGTGGAGCTCGGGCTTGATCCGGATCTGATCGCCCGCTTCTTGGCTCGCGAGCAGCTGACGGCACGGCCGCCCGAGATGGAACGCGGAGACCGAGACGACCGCGCGCGCCCGGGAGCTGATAGTAGCAGCGTGTCGCATCTAACGGATTCCGGTCCCGATGCAGAAGACAAGGCAGAGTGCCAGCGCGCAGATGAGGCCACGGATATCCGTGAAAAGGCTGATGCGCTCCGAGCGTACCTGAAAAGAGCCCGCGAGGCAGAAGGCCAATTTGCACAGATCAAATTGCAGCCCGAACACAAGAGCTGCGAGTTGCTATCCGAGACGGCAGCGAGCGAGGCGCGTGCAACTGTGGCTCGTCCAGCAGAACAGTCGCCCGACGCGGGTATCGCTCGTGCTGATCTCGGCGCCGACATCCATGAGGATGAGTGCTCGCACCTCCAACAGGTGGCTTCCGCCCCTACTACGGACCAAGCGCGACCAGAGCGTCTACGCTGGTCCCTGATCGCCGTGGGGATCGCCGTCGGCATGTTCGCGGCAATGTCGCTTTGGATAGCGCTAGGATGAGGATCTCAGCGTCGCGACGGCGACGCGGAACGTTCGCGGCACTGGATCGCATACGATATTTCACACCAGGCGCGATAGCAGACCGTGTGCATCGGTAACGTCGCTGCCGCACCCATATCGGAGCAAAACTCCAGGTCGTATTCGATCTGCTGACCCGTAATAGGATCGTCGCAGCAGGCACATCGTAGCCCGTCTCCTTGGCGACCAAAGATTTCATAGTTTTTGGCTTGCGGCAGCTGACCAGCATCGATGCGCGTCTGGATGAGTTGCCGGACTTGGTTCGCGGTCTCCATAACTTTCTCGACTCATATGTGGAGCGCGCTGGGCTGAACAGCAACTGAATGTGGTGGATTGCTCGGGTCGGGTACGCGCTCGGTCTCTACGATCTCACGGGGCGCACGAGTGGCGCCGGTTCCCGCACGCGAACCAACTATCGAGGATTGCTGTTGCCGATCGCGCCGACGGCGATGATTCAGCGCTCGTTAACCAAATGAGCCGTACTGTCGCACCAAGCAGATGTGCGATATCACTAAGACGTCTACCTACCCATTCCCCTGGCCTACCTCTATTGCACTCGGATCTAGGAGAGTATTTATGCAAACTTTGATACCCGTGAACTCCGCCCCGCGCTGGAGAGCACCGCTGAGCGTCGTATTCGGGGCTTTGGTCGTCACAGGCGTGCAGGCGGCGGATCTGCCGGAAGTTACCGTCACCGCTCCCAGCGTGAAGACCATCGGACGCGACGCGACCGGAACACCCATTCGGCAGATAACCGCCACCGCCCGGATTCGGTACAGCCCAATCATGCTGACGACATATTCGGGTCGGGCCCTGCTACAGGACAAGGTTGTCGAGGTCGCACGAGGACTGTGCCGCAAGGTCGATAGCTTCGCGGTTGGGGCCCTGGGCGATGAGGGCACGTGTGTGGAGCAGGCAGTAGCCGGCGCTAAAGTGCAGATCGCAGCCGCCATTGCCCGACAGAAGGCGAGTTGAGCGCGGCGAACTAGAGGCGGCCGGTGAAGACCGGCTGCCTTCCGCGCACCGACCGGCACGGGTCGCACCGGCACGGAGGAATCGACGCCACGAATGGAGTAGGCTGGCGCATATGTTCGACTATCGCGGATTGGTGTTGGTGGTCGTCCTGGGGCTATCGGCTTGCGGTTCGCTGACGAAGCCGGCAACGGTTCGGAGTGTTCTAGACGGGAATCGGTCGGGCGATTTCAAGAACGTCAACGCACTTTTCTCTACCTGGACGAAGCCGAATAGTGCAGGTTGCGCACTCGGTGTGCTCAGCGATGGACGGCTGCTTTACAGCCGCGGTTACGGTTTGGCGGACATCGAGCATTCAGTACCCATTGCACCCACGACAGTGTTTCATGTCGCCTCGATCTCCAAGCAGTTCACCGCCTTCGCGATCTACCTGCTCGAGCAGGATGGCAAGCTGTCGATCGACGACGATATCCGCAAGTACCTACCCGAGCTGCACGACTTCCATCAGACGATCACCATTCGGCAGTTGCTTCACCACACCAGCGGCCTGCGGGATCAATGGGATCTGCTCTTGATGGCGGGGTGGCGTCTGGGGGATGTCATCACACAGGAGGATGTTCTCAAGCTTACCTGGCGACAGGAGGAACTGAATTTTCCCCCGGGGCAAGAATTCTTGTATAGCAACACGGGCTATACGTTGCTGGCGGTTATCGTCGAGCGGGTTTCCGGTATGTCATTTCGCGACTTCACTGATCAACGCATCTTCGTGCCGCTCGGTATGAGCCATACTCATTTCCACGAGCACTACGGAGATCTGGTGCCTGATCGAGCCTATTCGTATGAGTGGCACGGCGATAGCTACCGGTACGTGGCGCTGTCTTACTCCACGGTCGGTGCCTCGAGTCTTTTCACCACGGTACAGGACCTGGCTCGTTGGGACGAAAATTTCTATAACGGAAACGTAGGCGGGAAGGATCTTCTCGCGCAGATGCAGATCAAAGGCAAGCTCAATAGCGGTAAAGAGATCGACTACGCCTCAGGGCTCATGATCGGAACGTATAGGGGCCTTACAACAGTCGAGCATGGTGGTGCCGATGCAGGCTTTCGTTCCGAAATCCTGCGCTTTCCGGACGTGCATTTCTCGGTGATCATCCTCTGCAACGCGGGCGACGCAGACCCCTCTGGCCTGGCGCGCAAGACTGCGGATATTTTTCTAGACTCTCGGCTCAAGCCGCTGCCGCCCGCACTCCCTCAGCCGATCGAGGTCAAGATCGACCCAAAGCAATTGGGCGCAACCCAACGCCCGCAATTGACCGACGAGCAGCTGCAGCAATTCGCCGGCAGTTTTTACAGCACCGAGATCGACAAGTCCTATACTGTACTGACACGCGATGGGAAGCTCTTCATCAGCGACGCTCGCACGGAAGATGAAATGGTTCCCGTCCGCGCCGATGTGTTTGAGGCGGATTTCCCTTTCAACACGGTTGAATATGAATGCACTAAGACTCGCCGCTGCAATAGCTTCATCGTCAGCAACGGCCGTGTGCGCAGGCTCCGCTTCCAACGCATCAACCTGGTACCTAACGCGGTCACGATCAAGTTGTCGGCGAGCGCACAGCAGCGCTGACGTACAAGGTCCGGGCAGCTGCTGAGAAACCCATTCCTCTGTGGGATCCTTTCCGACTGTGCCACGATCCCACATTTTCTACGGCTGGTTCGTCGTCGCGGCGGCGTTCGCGGTTACCTTGGTGGGCTTCGGTAGCGCCTATAGCTTCAGCGCCTTTGTCGCTCCACTGCAGCAGGATTTCGGTGCGTCGCGCGGATCGGTTTCGTTGGTATTTTCATTGGCTGGATTTCTGTATTTCAGTGTCGGCATGATATCGGGGCCGTTGGCCGACCGTTGGGGAGCCAGGCGGATTGTCATGGCGGGAGTGCTCCTGGTCGCTCTCGGCCTGATCCTGGCGGCACGTGCCCGGACGCTGCACGAGGTCTATGCGGCCTACGGGCTTGGGATCGGCCTCGGCGTGGGCTGCGCCTACGTTCCCGTCCTCGGGGCGGTGCAGCGCTGGTTCGTCGAGCGGCGCGGATTTGCATCCGGGCTCGCCGTCAGTGGAATCGGCGTGGGGACCCTGCTGATGCCGCCGCTGGCGACGACGCTCATCGCCGGGTACGGATGGCGAAACGCGTATCTGGCTCTGGGCGTCCTCGCGGCGATCGTGGGCATTGGCGCGGCCGTGCTGGTGGAAGATGATCCCCGACAGCGTGGACTCGAGCCCGATGGCCTGGCGCGGGCTACGGCTCAATCTTCGCGGCCCGTGCAAGGCATGTCCGTCAGTGAAGCCATTCGGACCACGCGGTTTCTCGGCCTCTATGCGGCGTGTCTCGTCGGCTCACTGGGAATGTTCGTACCACTCGTGCACCTCGTCCCCTATGCCCTCGATCACAGAATCGAGCCGACAACGGCCGTGCTGCTACTCGGCGCCATCGGCGTGGGCAGTACCATCGGACGGTTCTTCCTCGGCAGTATCGCCGACCGCATCGGACGGGATGCCCTTCTGACCGCAATGTATGTCGGTATGGCGGTATCGCTTGCGACCTGGACGCTGGCTGAAGGCTTCTGGTCACTGGTCGTGTTCGCCCTGGCGTTTGGCCTGTTCTACGGAGGCTGGGTCGCCGTCCTGCCGGCAGTCGTGGCGGATCACTTCGGGGCGCGTCGTGTGAGTGGCATCCTCGGTGTCCTATCCACGAGTGCCGCGATCGGCACGCTCGTCGGCCCGAGCGCCGCAGGCTTCATGTTCGATGCCAGCCACAGCTACTGGGTGCCAATTTTGGCCAGCGCGTTCGCAAATGGCGTGGCATCCGCGCTCACCTTCATGACTTTCAGAAGCGCATCGGCGCCCGCCGTTGGGGAGCTGCGGTGAAGTGCCCGATAGACTCCGTCCGAGCCGCCGAAGCGTTTGGCCGCACACGCCTATCCTATTCGTTCTTCATGAGGGATTTCCTTCACAGCGAGATCGCGACCATGGAGGGGATGTCCAACCTGCCCGATGATCCAGAGCTTGCGATAGCTGCCGGGCGCGGGCTTTGCCAGAACCTGCTCGAGCCACTGCAGGATACATTCGGCCGGTTGCATATTCGGTCCTCCTATCGCTCGCCCGAAGTGAACGCTTTTGGATGCAAAAATCGCCTCAGTTGCGCGTCCAATGAGAACAACTTCGCGCGACACATCTGGGACCGGAGAGACCCGCGCGGAATCGGTGCGGTCGCCTGCATCGTCGTGCCCTGGTTCGTTGACCGGCGGGCCGAGGGCGTTACCTGGGAAGCACTGGCATGGTGGATCCATGACAACCTTCCTTACAGCGAGCTACAGTTCTTTCCGAAGCTGACGGCGTTCAACATCGGCTGGCATGAAGCGCCGAAGCGCACGATCTATAGTTTCATTCCGCCGAGGGGCTTCCTCACCAAGCCTGGCTTTGCGAACCACACCGGCGACCACGGCCAACTGTACCGAGGGTTTCCTCCGGCTCGATCCGCAAACAAAGGAAGTATGCATGATCATGCTTGTCTCTAATTCAACGGCTTGGGAGTGTCCGAAGGCGCGGTGCCGAGCGGCCCGATCGGGCATGTTCGTGGTTGCCTTGCTGCTGAGCGCGCCGCTCGCCGCCACGGCGGGTGCCGTGCCGGGGCCGTCCTATCGGCCGCAGCACGGATCGGAGATTCTGTGGGATCGCTACGGCGTCGCCCACGTGTACGCGAAGTCGGTGCCGGACCTGTTCTATTGCTTCGGCTGGGCGACAGCGAAGAGCCACGCGGACCTGCTCGCAAAGCTGTACGCCGAGGGACGGGGACGCGCCGCCGAGTATTACGGTACATCGGAGCTGGCCAACGATCGCTGGATGGCCATCAACGATGTGCCGGCGCGCTCGCGTGCATGGCTGCGCGCGCAGACGCCGGACTTTCGTCATGACCTCGAGGCGTTCGCGGCCGGGATCGATGCCTACGTCGCGGCAAATCCGCGGAGTGTGTCGGAGCAGGCGCGGCGGGTATTCCCGGTGTCCGCACTGGATGTGATCGCCTACGAGCAGCACATCTTCCAGTACACCTATGCCGCACCATCGAGCCGCGCCGAGCATCTGCCCGGTGATCCGCCGACCGCCGGTGCGCCGGTTGCGGATACCGTTCGCGCGCTGCCGCACGAGACGGTCGGCGTGGACGCGGTGTCGCGGGAATTCGCCGAGATCCAGGGCAGCAACGGCTGGGCCATCGCCCCGAGCCGCAGCACCAGCGGGCACGCGATGTTGCTGATGAATCCGCACCTGCCCTGGCCGGCGGGTTGGTCGACCTACTACGAAATTCAGCTCACGGCCCCCGGCATCGACCTGTACGGGGCGACCCAGGTTGGGCTGCCGGTGCTGCGCTTCGTGTTCAGCGACTACCTCGGATTCACGCACACGGTGAATGCGCCGAACGAGGTGTCCTATTACCGCATTACGCCGGCGGCGGGCGGTTATCGCTTCGATGGCCGCGTGCTGCCCTATCGCGTGCGCCGGCAGACGCTGCGTATTCGTCGGGAGGATGGGTCTCTCACGAGTGAGCAGCTGACGATCCGCTCCACGGTGCAGGGGCCGATCATTGCCGAGCGTGACGGCCATCCGATCGCGATGCGCGTGGCGGGCCTCGATCGCCCGTTTGCGCTGCAGGAGTACTGGCAGATGGCCACGGCGCACGATTTTGCCGGCTTTCAGGCGGCAGTCGCGCGACTCCAGGTGCCGACATTCAATGTCATCTACGCTGACCGGGACGGGCACGTCGAGTATCTCTATAACGGCCTAGTGCCGCGTCACACCTTCGGTGATCTGCGCTATTGGTCCGGCATCGTTCCCGGGGACACCTCGCGCACGCTCTGGGGCGATTACCTGAGCTACGCGCAGCTACCCAAGATCATCGATCCGCCCGGCGGGACCGTACAGAACTCCAACGATCCACCTTGGGATGCGGCCTGGCCGCAGGTCATCGATCCGGCTGAATACGCCGCGACGATTCCCGCCAGCCGGGTGAGTCTGCGTATGGCGCAGGGGATTCGTATGCTGTCGGCGACCCCGAAGATCAGCTTCGACGAGCTGATCCGCGACAAGTGGTCGCATCGCTGCGAGCTGGCCGATCGCGTGCTGCCCGATCTGCTGGCGGCCGCGACCCGCTACGGCGACGCACTGGCCCGGCAGGCCGCGCAGGTACTGGCGCATTGGGATCGCACCACCAACGCCGACAGCCGCGGAGCGCTGCTGTTCATGGACTGGATGCAGCAGCCCGGCGGTTTGAACGGCTACAGCGGCGAGGGTTTTGCACAGCCCTATGACCTGAACCGACCATTGGCGACGCCGTCCGGACTGGCCGATCCGCAGGCGGCGGTGCGCGCCCTGGAAGCCGCCGCGCGCGAGACGATCGCCACCTATGGCTCGTTGGATCGCCCCTGGGGAGAGGTCATGCGCCTCAAGCTCGGCTCAGTCGATTTACCCGCCAGCGGCGGCCCGGGCGAGATGGGCGTGTTCGACGTGCTCAAGTTCGGCCCGCTGCAGAGCGGCGAGCGGGCCGCCGACTTCGGCAGCAGCTACGTGGCGCTGGTCAGCTTCGATAATCCCGTGCGCGCGAAGGTGCTGCTGTCATACGGCTCGAGCACGCAGCCCGGCACCACGCACCGAAGCGATCAGCTCGCGCTGGTGTCGGCGGGTCAGCTCCGAGACGTATGGCGGACGCGCGCGCAGGTGGAGGCGAATGTCGAAAGTCGCGACCGCTTCTGAGTCGGCCGATGCCCGGCGGCCGCGGCCGGTGGTTCCGGTACCGTGAGTCCGGACCCCTCCCCAATGGTCACTGCCCCGCGTACCACACCGCGCCGTCGGCATCTTCCCACCAACCGCCTCGTCCCTTACCGAACCGATCAAGTTGGTCGACGAGCTCTATGCGGCCGATGTATTTGGCGTTCTTGTACCCGATCTGGGTTTCCACACGCAGTCGCAAGGGCGCGCCGTATGCCACGGGCAGGGACCGGCCGTTCATCTCATAGGCGAGAATGGTCTGCGGATGAAAAGCATCGAACAGATCGATGCTTTCATAGTAATGCTGACCGTCCTCTCTCTTATCCATGCAGTGGAACACGACGTAGTTGGCGCGCATCGTGGGCGCTGCGAGCTTCAGCAGATGCCCCAGTGGAACGCCCTTCCACTGCGCGACGGCATTCCAGCCCTCATCGCAGTTGTGCATCGTGATCTGAGTGCGTGCTTCGAGTCGCCTCAGTTGTGCGAGCGACAACGCCAGCGGAGTTGCCACCAGGCCGTCGATCCGCAGCACCCAATCGCTAAAGCCGCCGGCTGCCAGGCGGCCGTAGTCGTCTCCTACGGGTCGCGTGGTGCCGTTGGTCGGAAAGACCACGGAGATGTCGGCCGGAGAAAACTCCCTGACCAGTGGGCGCCGTCGCAGCAGAATGCGTTGAGTGCGGATCGTGAGGCTCTGCGAAGCCGACAGCACTCGCTCGGACAATTTGCCGCGAAGCGCATCGACACCAATCAGGCCGACCGCACCCGCCGCTGCTCCCACAAGTAAAGCACGTCGCGTCACCGGCTTTGTCATTTGCCACTCTCGCGCGGTATCTCAAACTGCCCGGTTATCATCGAGCGTACCTCATTGATGAACCCGGCGACGAACAACTGCACGATATGTACCAGGGCAAACATGCATAGCGCCAGCGCGCACAGCGCATGTACCGTCCTCGCCGACTGGCGTCCCCCGAACAGCGCATAGAGCTCGGGGAAGCGCGCGGTCACTGCATTCGACATGGTGAGCCCGCTCAGCACGATCGACGGAATCAAGCAGAACAGTACGATCAGATAGCTCAGCTTCTGAAGCAGGTTGTAATGGCGAGCCGCTTCGCCCCGCGGCGCACGCAAGCGCAGATGGTCCCAGAGATCCTGGACAATCGCGCGCGCGGTAACTTGCCTGGCGCTCGGTAGCAGTGTTCGCCGCAGCCGACCGCCCACCAGCGTGTAAACGCTGTAGCACGCCCAGGTCAGAAACAGCATCCAGGCGAGGGCAAAGTGCCAGGCACGCATGGCACCGAACTGCCAGCTGTCGGGCGTCGCAACAATCATGAAGTAAAGCCCGTCCTCGCCGGCATCGGCCACGACACCAAGATGGCCCGTCACGTCCCAGAGATGCGATCCCAGCCGCAAGGCTGCCGGAGCCGGACGCGTTGTCGGTCGCGGCCCGCCAGTCTCCGTGCTCTCCAGCGCAATGATCGGGATGGTGTGCGCGTTACCGACTTCGCCCCAATACAGGCGCGGATGAATGTTGAAGATGTTGAACCCGGTAAACAGCAGCCCTACCACGGTGGCGGCGGTGACCCAATGCCACAGGCGTACCGCCAGAGGATGTCGGTACACCCGTTCGGTACCTGCGATCGCGGATCCGTCGGTCATGACACTTTCGTTCGTTGGTGGCTTACCGCAAACCGACTTGAGACTAGGGCCTGTCCGAGCTCCTGCCGACGCTGGGGCGCTGATGGGAGATTGCCCATACAAAGGCCGCGACGGCCCGGACGTCCGCCTCGCTTAACGGCGCACCGCCGCGGGGCGGCATGGCACCGTCCGAGTGCCTGGGTCGCATCACGCCCCTATCAATCGTCGCGGCGATCGCCTGCCAACTGCCATCCCCCCACGACCACTCGCCGCTGGTCAGGTTCGGGCCGACCGTGCTGCCCTTGCCGTCCGATCCGTGGCAGCCGCTGCAGGTGCCCCCGACTGCTTCACCCCAGAAGATGCGCGACCCGAGCAGGATCTGTTCGCGCGTAGCGCCGGGAGGAGCAGGAAGAGAACCGATGTCGATCGTGTGCGCCTGATCGCCCGCCACCGCTGCCGCCGGAGCAGCTCGGAGCTCAACGTCCTGAGGCCCATGGTAGGTGATGCGCCAGATCTTTCCCTGCACATCCTCGGAGACGTAGAGCGATCCGTCGGGGCCAACCGCCAGACCGCTCGGGCGCGCTAAAGCTCGGCCTGGCTCCCGGTATGAGCCGGCGAACCCGTCGGCGAACACGATGTAGTTGCCAGCGGGTCGACCTTCTGAAAGGGGTTGGAATGCGACGCTATACCCACCTTGCGGTGCCGGAGCACGATTCCAGGATCCATGAAATGCAACGAAGGCGCCGCCCTGATACGCCCGGGGGAACTGCGCACCCTTGTAAATCACCAGATCGTTCGGTGCCCAGTGTGCGGGGAAGAAAAAAGCAGGGCGACGCTTGTCGGCGCATACGCCGATCGTGCTGCCACCGTCGCCACCATATTCCGGAGCGAGCACCAGTCTTCGCTGCAGCCCATCGAAGTAACATCGCGGCCACCCATAGTCGCCGCCGCGCGCCAATACAAACACCTCCTCGGCCGGAAGCTCGTGTCCGTTGGTTGACGTGAACAGCGTCGGGTAGTTTTCGAGCAGCTGATCGCGACCATGCTGGGTCACGAACAGTCGTCCCGTCGAGTCGAAGTCCATGCCTTCGCCGTTGCGGATTCCTGTGGCATAGCGCTCGGCGGTAGAAAACTTCTGGCCCATTTTGCGTGCGTCATAACGCCAGATGCCGCCGCGGGTCTCCAGCTCGGTGCACGGCTCGTGTCCCTTCGTGTTCGGCATGCGGTTGTCGATATCACAGGCATTGGTGGCACTACCGACATCCACGAACAGATCCCCTTTCGAGTCAATCACGAACGGATGCATCGGGTGATCGCCCCCGAGCGGGAGGCCGGACACGACAACCTCGGCCTTGCCGATGGGTACCAGCGCTCCGGGAGGCAGGACATATCGGACGATGCGGTCATTCACCTCCGCGTAAAGAGCACCGTCGTAAAGCGCGATTCCAGTTCCGCCCGCACTTCCTCGCGCGCTGTCATCTCCGAATCGCTGGATGACATCGGCACGTCCTGAGCCGTGGGTATCTCGCAGTGCCACCAGGAAACCTCCCTCGGGCAGCACGTCGACATGGCCGTAGCTGTAGTAGTCACCGCTCCAGGTGTTCACGTAAACGGTACCGTCCCGCGCGACCACAAGATGACGAGCATGTCCCAAATGGTCGGCAAACACGGTCGCACAGAATCCGGGCGGCAGACTCAAGCCGCCGTTGCCATCCGGACAGTGCCTCGGGGGAGTCGCCGCGAGTGCGGTATGAGCGCCCAAGCTCAAAGCGGTCAATAGCAGACAACCAATACAGAAACCGATATACGCAAAGGGATTGTCAATACGGTTTGACAAGAGACTCACTATCCAAATAAGCCGAAGTCGCCGGCGCTCGTCCTGAACTCTAGCGCCGGTGTCGACCCATGTCACGCATGGGGAAAACTCTCTAGAATGCCGAGCATGAAAGCAACGATGCTTGGCGTCGCGCTGTGCGCCATGACGGTGGCAAACGCGGCCAACAATCCGAACGGGTCAGCCTGGTTCTGGCGTACATCCTGCGGCGGTCAGGAACTGGCTATCGACGTGACACTCGCCAGCAAATCCGTCTACCACACACAGGTTCCTATCTGTCGCATGGTTCGAACCCAGGCCGCCATCGCCAGCGAAAATGACGGCTTCACGTTCTCCTTTACGACCACGCAACCGATCATCTTCTCAGGCTATCGAGCGGCGAGTGATTTCCTACCTACCGGCGCCTCGCTGGTGATGAATGTCTGGCAGGCCGCAGCGGATCCCGACAGGCTGGCGCTCGGTGTTTCCGTAGCCGACGCGAAGGAAATCTATGTGAATACTCTATACTTCGCCAAACCTGACGCGGAGAGCTCCCAAGAGATAGGCACGGGGCTGGTCATCGCCACACGTCCTGCCAGGCTCAAGCCGTGAACCGGTCGAATCGGGCAAAGTTGCTCATCGCGCTCCAAATTCGCTCTGTCTTAGGAGATCAACCATGAAAGCAGCCCTGGTGGCGGTAATGACCTGTGCGGCGACGGTAGGCCTGGCGGCCGCCGCCCAGAGCCCGGGGCCCACGGCAATTGCTCGGATTACTCCGATCGTGGCGCCCAGAGATATCGCCTACCCAGGTGTGATTCAACTGGCGGTCGATGCGACTGATCTCGGGCGGCGCATTGTTCACGTTCACGAGAGCTTGAGTGGCGTCGGACCCGAAACCGTCCTCTTGTATCCAAAATGGCTTCCCGGAGACCACGCCCCCGAGGGGCCTATCGATCGGCTCGCCGGGCTTACCATCAGCGCGGGCGGCGCGCCGGTCGCATGGACACGCGATCCGGTCGACGTCTTCGCCTTCCGCGTGCACGCGCCCGCCACCGTTACCTCGCTCGACATCGACTTCGAGTACCTGTCACCGCCCAATAGCACAGTCGGGCCTTCGGAGATGAGCCCGAACCTGCTCATCGTCGAATGGAACAATGTCGTGCTCTATCCTGCCGGCTACTTTTCGCGGCGGATACCGGTGGAGGCGAGTCTCACGTTGCCGTCGGGTTGGCAGTTTGGCTCGGCGCTCGAGACGGAAGGCTCGAGTGGCGCAACCACCACCTTCAAACGCGTGCCGCTCAACACCCTGATTGACAGTCCGGTCTACGCTGGGCGATATGGCGAGCGCTTCGATCTGGATCCGGGTGGACCGGCCCCCGTGCATCTCGATGTGTTTGCCGATCGTCCTGAGCTGCTCGCGGCAAAGCCCGAGTACATCCAGGCCTACCGGGCGCTCGTCCAGCAGGCGTACAAGGTCTTCGGCTCGCACCATTATGCGCATTACGACTTCCTGTACTCGTTGAGTGATCAGGTCGAACAGAACGGGCTCGAGCACCATCAGTCGAGCGAAGACGGTAGCGATCCCGATTCCTTCACTGACTGGGACCACAACGCATCGGACCGGGATTTGTTATGCCACGAATACACGCATTCGTGGAATGGCAAGTTCCGCCGGCCCGCCGATCTTTGGACGCCGAATTTCAACGTGCCGATGCAAGACAGTCTCCTGTGGGTGTACGAAGGACAGACTGAGTATTGGGGCAACGTGCTGGCCGCGCGCGCGGGGCTCAGGACTCGCCAGCAGAGCCTCGATGAGCTGGCAGGAATTGCCGCGTACTATCAGGTCGAGCCCGGCCAGCAGTGGCGGGCGCTCGAGGATACGACCAACGATGAAATCATCAATCCCCGCCGCCCCATGCCATGGCGCGACTGGCAACGGTTCGAAGACTACTATCGGGAGGGAGCGCTCATCTGGCTCGACGTCGACACGCTGATACGAGAGCGCTCAAACGGCCAGCGCTCACTCGACGATTTCGCCCGCTCCTTCTTCGGTATCAATAACGGCAGCTTCATCACGGTGACCTACACCTTCGACGATCTGGTCAAGGCGCTCAACGCGGTGGAGCCGTACGACTGGGCGGCGTTCCTGCACGAACGCGTAGACTCGATCAACAGGACTGCGGCGCTCGGGTGGTTGCAGCGGGGTGGCTATCGGCTGGTGTACAACAGTACTGAAAGCGATTATCAGAAGAGCACCGAGGAGCATTCTCATCGACTCGACTTGCTCTTCTCGATCGGACTTCGCATCGGTGACAGGGACGGCGGCGACGCCGCCACGATCTCCGAAGTTCTCTGGGGGAGTCCGGCCTACCAGGGGAAGCTGACGATGGGCTCGCAGATTCTCGCTGTGAACGGCATGGCGTACAGCGCCGATGTGCTGAAGGATGCGATCCGCTCTGCGGTGAACACCACCGCGCCGATCGAGTTGATTGTCAAGAACGGCGACAATTACGCGGTCGCGGACATCGATTATCACGGCGGCCTGCGTTACCCGCACTTGGAGCGTGATAGCGCGCAACCGGCGCGCCTGGACGACATCCTCGCGCCCCGACCTTAGCCGTCGGAACGGATCCAGGAGCGCCGGCTATCGCCGGTCAATCGAGGTGTTGCTCGATGGGGACTGGGGAGACCCATTGCTGAGGCGCAGCCCCGCGCCGCTCGTGAGATAAACCGCAAACGTGCCGAGCCAGTGACCACCTTCGTAATATTGACCAGTGACGGCCGGTAACGAGGCCTCGCGATGACGGGCCGCTGTCGCGAGGAGCACGGGGATGCGTGGATCGTGCAGCGGGAGACCATCGGCAATGCCCTCGAGCATCCACGCGCGACTTAGGTTGAGGCCATCGATGTGTGCGAGCTTGGGATCGGAGCGATCAGTAACTACGGCCGGCTGCAGCCATACGGTCCCCTGCTTGGGAATCCCCGGCAGGAAAGCGCTCAACCATCGACCGAACTGCGTCGGGCCGAGCACCCGGCGCATGAAGTCCGCTTCGGCGAGACACGGCGAGAGAAAGTCCTCACCCGATGGCTCATAACTCAGCGGGCAGCTTCGATCCGCGAGGTAGTAGCGATGTGCCGCGTCGGTCAGGAGGCTGCGCATCGATGCGTCTCCCGCTACGCCCGCCCAGTCCCAGATGAGACCGAAAGAGAAGGCGGTCTGGTCGTGCTCGCCGATGCGGATCGGATAGTGCAGCTCCGGAACCCAGGTCTTGAGCCGCTGCACGACCTCGGCCTCGAGTGGGCGCAGCGTCACTGACCACTGCTCGGCCTGCGGGTCGTGCCACTGTCGCAGCTCCGCGGACAGCTTCAGGAGCCACGCCAGCCCGTAGGGTCGCTCGAAAGACGAGCGATCGTCGCGCGACAGGTACCGCACCTCGCCGGCAATGTTCTGCGGCGTGAAGCTTGCAGCGAGCTCGGCACGTGCCTCGGCCGCGAAGGGGGCGTCGGGAAACATTCGCAGCAGCCGTACCAGCAGCCAATGACCGTGCACGTCGGAGTGCCAATCGAGACAGCCATAGAACGCGGGCGTGAGCTGGTGCGGTGGTAGTGCATCTGCGGCACTGTCCATCATATTCGAGACATGGTTGGGGTATTCCTGGTGCAGGCATTTGAGCGCAAGGTGCGCGAAACGTGCGGCGGTAGCGACGTCGAGCGTGGCGGGTTGCGCCACGTCCGCGTTTGCCGTTGCCAGGAAAGCAATACACAACACGCCGAGCTGCGCCGCGACCGCAGGGTATCGGCGAATCCTTGGAATCAGGCACCGGTGTACTGCTCCCATGTCGCCATCATACGTCAGCCGCTCGCAAAGCACGTCATCGCTCGGCAGACAGGGCCCCTGAGGGTCGAGGGTCGGCCGCTCCGACCGGATCATCGGAGCGGCTCGAACGCCTGTCCGAGTCACCGGCTGTTACCGTTGCGCGGTGAGCATGGCCGCGGCGACTTGACTCGTATGGATAGACGTCAGCCGTGCGGTGTAATAATCAAGCGAGAGAAGCTCTCCGGCCGTGAGAACAAGGGCGGCCAACAAGGCGATTAAGCGAGGGGCGTTCATGGGGTGACTCCTTGTTTGATCCACGCCGCCTAGTCTTCGCCTTCGCGGCCGTAGCAACAAACACGATGTCTGAACGCGGCATCAAAAAAACTTAATTCCCGCACAGCCTCGATCGCTTGCCGTTCAACCCCTTGCGTGCGGGGCCGATCAGGCGATCGAGGCGCGCCCGCTAGCGGTTCTGGCCGCTTGTCCTCTGGATGCTAACTATGCTGCGCGGATAGTCGTTCAGCTCCTCGGAGGCCGAGCGCTGGTGGGGAGGCCCGGCGTAAGGAGAGAATTTCTGCGATGGCGCTGTGGCTGAGAGGGCTGCCTTGGAGGGCGGCCAAATGAAGACTTGGATGAATTGCGCCCGCAATGCAGACGAGATTGCCGTGTTCTCCTTGGTCTTTGGATCCGGATAGCCGTCTGCAAGCCGCCGCAGCTCCTTGTATAGGGACATTGAAGCGAGCTGCCCGTAGCTCTGGCAGTGTGTCGACTGGGACCGCATGAGTTGCAGGTACCAGGTTTCGATGTCGGCATAGCCGCCGATCAGTCCTTCGGCTCCCGTGGTGGTGAGCCGCAGCCGCAATATGGCCCCGCGCAAATATTCATCGGCCGGTACCTCGAACACGGCCCAGGGAAAGGCTAGATCGGCTGGCTCGGTAATGAGCACGCCATCGACGATCTTTCCGTGCAGGTGCTGAATAAAGCGCGCACCCCAGCGCGTGTCGATGCGTTCTGTGCCACCAGGAATGATGTTGCCATCGGCTCCGGTCTGCAGAGGATCGAGGCCTCGGTAGACGTTCACCGCGACGTGTTCGCTGTGTTCGAGGCTGGTGATACCGGTGATCTCGATCAACAACCGGTTATAGCTCTCCTTGACCACCTCCAGGCTGTTGAGCTCGTCGTTAGTGCCGTGAAAATCGCGGTAACTGTTGATGCATCCGAGGGCTCGGTACAGCTGGTTGTCGATGCCCGGCTCGCCTTCCGGGCTGGTGAAGTCATTGGGGCCAACCTTGCCGTCGAGATTCAAGCCTAAGGCGACGTGTCCGCCCGCCTCGTGGAACGAGAACCGGTCCGGTGCCGTCGTCGGAAACCAGTTCTCGATCTCGCGCCTGAGCTGCGTGCCAGCCAGTTTCCTCGGCGCGCCGTCGTCGGGATATAGAGCCTTGAACTGATCGCGCGGACCATCGTTCACGCCATCCGGGCAATCGACTTGGGTGCCGGGCGTCAGGTAGGTCGCCCAGCGAAGGCCGGTCACTGCGTAGGCGATCGCGCCAGCTCTAATCGGACTCTCGTCGGCAGTCGCTTGCAGTGTCAACAACAACGCCGCGCTCAGCCCAGTCCAGGTGAATTTGGCGACGCGATCGCCCATCGGTAGTCCCCGATCAGTGCTATGCGCGCAGTCTGCGCACGCAGCCAATTTTACGGCACCATGTTCCGCCCGCATACGATTTTGCGGTAGCTTGTACTCTCTAAAGAGGAGTGCCTTGAAGTCGATGACGGCTGGCGATAAGTCAAGCGGCGAGACGCTGGATTCGGCCGCCGAGGCGCGGCGCGCGATCATGGCCTGGCGGCGCGCGCAGCGGACGGCGCTCATTGCTGCGCGCATCGGCATGAGCGCCGACGCGCATCGGGAGGCAACTCGGCTCATTCGCGAGCGCCTGCGTGCCTACCTGCAGCAGCACGAATTCGCGGTGCTGGCGGGCTACTGGCCGATAAAGCGCGAATTCAACGTGCTGCTCTGTCTCGCCGAGCAGGTGGCCCGGGGCGGGCGCGTGGCGCTACCGTTCATCAGTGTCAAAAACCAGCCATTGGAATTTCGCCTCTGGACGCCCGGCGCCTCCATGGCGATCGGCGTGTATGACATCCCCTACCCAGCGGAGGGTGCGGCGATACGGCCCAATGCGCTGCTCGTCCCGATGGTGGGCTTCGATGCGGACGGTTATCGACTCGGGTACGGAGGCGGCTACTACGACCGCACGGCTGCCGCGCTGGTACCTCGCGCACGGCTGATCGGCATCGCCTTCGAGTGCACGCAGCTCCCGAGCATCCGGCCGCTCGCGCACGACATCCCGATGGATTGCATTATCACCGAGCAGACCACGCGCACCTTCAGCGCCGATCAGGACTTACGATCGCTAACCTGACGCGCGAGCTCCGCCAGCTCATCGGGGCCGATGTCCTCGGTGGGCAGCTCGATGACGTCCGTCTCGCCCTCAGCGTTGCCGGGGCTGCGGCGCGGGGCACGCGGCGCGGACGGCGGGCTGCTGCGGGCAACCGTGGGCGCAGCAGGCGGCGGCGCGTTGAAGGAGGCGGGGCGGGGTGGTGTCGGCTCGGCCGCGACCGCGGCAGCCTGGTCGGTGCGCACCCAGTCGTGCTGCTGCTCGATCCAGCGCTGGTAGCGCGCGAACGACCACAGTCCTTCCTCGGCGCCGGACTGGAGGACGTTCGCGAGCTGGCTGAAGTTGCCGGCGCGGATGGTGCCGCGTGCGCCGGAGCTCGGCAGCAGCAGCTCGCAGCGTGGGACGCGCAGCTGCGGGCCAGTAAGGAACTCCAGACGCTGACAGCTGGCCCCGACCAGGCAGTCGGCGAGCTGCGCGCGCACGCTCGCCTGCAGATCCGCCGGGAACGACAGACATAGTCGTTGGAGCGCCTCCGCACAGGTGGCAGCGTGCATGGTGGCGAGCACCAAGTGGCCGGTCTCCGCGGCCGTGAGCGTCAGACGCATGACCTCGGGCGTGCGCATCTCGCCGATTACCAACACGTCAGGGTTCTCGCGTAACGCATCGATGATCCCCTGCTCGAAGCTCGGAGCATGCGTGGGTATCTCGCGCTGGCGGATCAGCGCCCGGCGGTTCGCGAACAAATATTCGAGCGGACTTTCGAGCGTCACGATGTGCCGGGCGCGCGAGCTGTTGAGCTCCTCGATCAGCGCCGCGAGGGTGGTGGACTTACCGGCACCGGTCGGGCCGGAAATGATCACCAGGCCGCTGGGCGCCTCGAGCAGCCGGCGGAAGTCCGGGTGCAGATTGCAGGCGTGCAGGTCCCGGACCGATGGGGTAAGCAGGCGCACCGCGATGCCGATGCCGCGCAGTGTGCGGTAGAAGCTCGCCCGGCAGCGCAGGGCCCCGAGCGACAGTGCCAGGTCGGCGGAGCCGCGCTCGAGGAAATGCGCCCAGCCGTCCGCCCCCAGTGCATCCTGCGTGGTCTGCAGCAGCCGGTCGGCTGGTAGCACCGTGCCCAGCGACTGCAGCTCCCCGCGAACGCGCACCACCACGGGAGTGTCGCTCTCCAGATGCAGATCGCTCGCGCCGAGCGCCCGCGCACGCGCCAACCACTCTTGTAGAGACATGCCGCTAGCATGCACCTGTTGTGATGGAGGCGAAAGCCGGCGCGCGGCGATGCCGCAACCCGGCGCGGCGAGGCGTGGCGCGTTGAGCGGGACGCCTCACACTGTCAGACTGCGCGACCATGCACGACCCAGTCGGCCAAGTCGATGCGTATCTGCGCAATCTGCAGGACCGGATCTGTCAAACGCTGCAACGAGCCGACGGCGGTGCGGGCTTTGCCGAGGACGCTTGGACCCGGGCGGCGGGCGGAGGTGGTCGCACGCGGGTCTTGAAGCGCGGCCGCGTCTTCGAACAGGCCGGCGTCAATTTTTCCCGCGTCGGCGGCGACACCTTGCCCGCGTCCGCGACCGCGCATCGACCGCAGCTCGCTGGCCGCAGCTGGATCGCGACCGGGGTATCCGTGGTGGCGCATCCGCTGAATCCGTACGTGCCAACCGCGCACATGAACGTCCGCTATTTCGAGGCGGACCGGGTGGGCGCGGAACCCGTATGGTGGTTCGGGGGCGGCTTCGATATGACGCCGTTCTACCCATTCGACGAGGACTGCGTGCACTGGCACACGGTGGCGCGCGGTTTGTGTGCGCCATACGGAGACGGCGTCTACGCACGCTACAAAAAATGGTGCGACGACTATTTTCGCCTCCGGCACCGTGATGAGACGCGCGGCATCGGCGGGTTATTCTTCGACGATCTCAACGAATGGGGATTCGAACGCTGTTTCGCCTTCATGCAAGCAGTCGGTGATGCGTTCCTCGATGCGTATATGCCGATCGTCGCGCGCCGCGAGCCCCTGCCGTACGGCGAACGCGAGCGCGAATTCCAGTGGTACCGCCGCGGTCGCTACGTCGAATTCAATCTGGTGTACGATCGCGGCACTCTGTTCGGCCTGCAATCGGGCGGCCGCGCAGAGTCCATACTGATGTCGTTGCCACCGCGCGTGCGCTATGAATATGGATACCAGCCCGCGCCGGGCAGCCCCGAAGCCAGGCTGGCCGAGTACTTGCGGCCCAGAGAGTGGCTGTAGGCGCCGCACCGACTATGCCGGCCGCTCGCGGGGCAACTCCCGACGCTGCGTGTGCCGCAGCGTTCGAAACGTGATTGAGTACCGCAGTCCCGGCGTCGGGGGGATTCGGTGCTGCCACCCCCAGCGCGCCTCGCCCTCCAGTCGATAGATGGACCTCGGTGCCAGCTCTACGGCAATGGATCGTTCGCGCGCTTTCGGCGGATAGTGCCGAAAACGCATCTTGCAGGCGCTCCCCAGAGAGACTCCGACGACGAGTTCGTAGTAGGGCACATCTCGATGCCATCCGAGCTGTGTGCCTGGGGCGTATTCGGCCACTAGAGCCTGGCTGAAGTCCGCCGCAGCGCATCCCGTCCAGTCGGCCACACGCTCACGCAGCGGGTGAAGAAACGCCGCAATCGGTTCGGCCTCGAGCAGCCTGTTGGCAGTGAAGTCGTAGCGGCCACCGTAACTCTGAATCCGCCGCTTGGCACGAAACTGCTTGTACTCGGCCTCTCGGAGCGAGAGCTTGCGGATTTCGTCGATCAGAGCCAGCTCTTCCGCTTCCGCAAGAAAATGCAGTTGGTAAACATAGCCCTTTACGAGAGTGTCTCCGGCTATGGCAAACGGGTCATTCTGAGTCATGATAGATGGGCGAAGAATACAAGAAGCGCCGGACGATGGGGTCGCCTGCAGCCCTGCGTGCAGTCCGCGGGTTGCCATCGCGGAGGAGACTGATATGCCGCTGGTCACTTACGGGCTGTGGGCAAGGCTGCTGGCGCGGCTGATAGTGCCCGCCTCGTTGCTCGTTCTGAGCACTGCTGCAGCTGCACAGCAAAAGCAAGTCATCTCCTTGCGAGTGGACGCGACCGACATCGGCCGCAAACTGCTCCATTCGGACATGGAAATCCCGGTGACGCCGGGCAATCTCACTCTCGTGTTCCCGAAATGGATTCCGGGCGAGCACGCACCTTCCGGACCGCTGAACAACCTGGTGTGGATGAAATTCTCCGTCGGGGGCCGGCCGGTTCCCTGGACGCGCGACCCGGTAGATATGTTCGCCTTCCACCTTCAGATCCCTCCCGGAGCGCAGCGACTCCAGGTCGCTCTCGATTACGCGCTGCGGCCGGACGAGGCCACTCCGTTCCTGTTCTATCTGTTTTGGAACGCGGTTTTGCTCTACCCGCAAGGCGTGAACACGGATGACATCAGGATCCAGGGGCAAATCCATCTGCCCTCGGGCTGGCGGTATGGCTGCGCCCTGTTTGGCCGGGTATTGACCGACGGTACCATTCAGTTCCCGGTCACCTCGCTGACGACTCTGGTCGATTCTCCGCTGCTCGCGGGCGTGCATTTCCGCAGCTTCACTCTCGACAACGGCGCTATCCCCGTCACGATGGACGCTGCCGCCGACAGCGAGGAGGGCCTGAATCTGTCTCCCCAGTTGCTGCAAAACTTTCGAAGAGTGATCAGAGAAACCGACGCTCTGTTTGGCGCCCGCCACTACGAGCACTACGTCTTTCTGCTCGCTCTGTCTGACGAAGTCGGCGAAGACGGTACCGAGCACCACCAATCCACCGATATCACCTTGCGCGAGCGCGGTCTCATCGATTCATCGGACCAGATCGCCTCCCTCTACCTGCTGCCTCATGAATACGTTCATTCGTGGAATGGCAAATACCGGCGGCCCGCAGATCTGTACACGACCAATTATCAGGATCCTATGAAGGGCGGCCTGCTGTGGGTCTACGAAGGCCTGACACGCTACTTGAATTGGGTCCTGGCGGCGCGCTCGGGCCTGTTTGATCTCCAGCAGGCCCGCGATTACGCGGCGCTCATCGCTGCCGAAACGCAGCATCGCTCCGGCCGCGAGTGGCGCTCTCTGGAGGACACCGCTGTGTCCGCCCAATTTCTCTACGGCGGCGACCAATGGGAGTCCTTGCGTCGCACCACCGACTACTACGATGAGTCGCTGCTGATATGGCTCGAGGCCGACCAGATCATCCGCGGCAGGAGCGCTGGCCGCAAATCCCTGGACGATTTCTGCCGCGCCTTTTTCGGTGCGCCCGGCGGCCCGCCCACCGTCAAACCGTACGCGCTCGGTGACCTGGTCAAAGCGCTCAATGGCATCGCCTCTTACGATTGGGCCGATTTCTTCAAGCACCGCGTCTATGAAACCGACCCGGCGCCGGTCGCTGGACTGAGCGCCAGCGGCTGGAATTTAGGCTATGGCGATATTCCAGGTCCGGTGCTGGTCGCACGAGATAGCGATCATCACACCGTCGAGGAGCGCTATTCGATCGGTCTGTTACTCCGTTCCGACGACGGCATCATCGTCGATGTCGTGCGCGATTCGCCGGCCTGGCGCGCGGGCCTCGGTCCGGGCATGAAGATACTGGCCGTCAACGGCCGTGTGTGGTCGGCACAGAACTTGCGCGCTGCGATCGCGGCCGACCGCAAAACATCTGCTCCGATTGCGATGACCATACAAAGCCAGTCAGCCGTTTTCGGAACGGCCATCGACGACCACAACGGCTTGCGGTACCCGCGACTCGAGAGAAATTCCAACCCGGACACGCTGTCCGAGCTTCTCAAGCCTCGCGCCGCGAATTGACCGCGCGGCTGCATGGCGACGCTTTCGTCGCGGTGCGACATCGGCCGTTGCTACGACAGCCGTGGACCGAGGCGCCCGTGACACCTCATTGTGTGACGAGAGTCTCAATCTTCGGGTCGCCGTCTGACATAGGTTGACACCAGAATAGCGACACGCGGCGACACCATCCAAGGCACGGTCGCCACCGGGGAGCACATGAAATCAGCATCACCTGGCGAGTCTTCGGGGTCTGAAACGACGGGGGCGGGGGAGCACAGCGGTCGCTACATGATCACCCTGTGTCGGTTATCCGGGCCGGTCTCCATCCCCGCGCCCCGAGCGCCGCGGCTCGAGTCATTCTCATTTTTCACCAGTTGCGTGCGCCGGTATGACGGCAGCGAGCGCTTCTACTTGCACATGGGCTACTTCACGGCGCGGAGCGATGCGCAGAAGTGGTCGCAACGCCTGCGCACGCGCTATCCGAACGCGATCGTGACGCCCGCACCCTCAGCGCCTTTGCAGCAATCCGACTCCGAGGCGCCTGCGATTCAAGCGCAGTCGTCGACGACGGCCATGGCGGTTGAGGATTTTCCGCCGGTCAAGGATGAGTGTCTGAGTGACACACAGGTGATGAGGATCCTGGAAGGGCGCCGCAGTGGGGAGTCCGAGAGCCGCACTGCCGTAGCCAACGGCGCTCAAGTCGAGATGCTCCGTCCGGATGATACGGCTACCGCGCGCGTTTTGAAGGAAGCCGTCGTCGAAGGTACACCGGTTCCCTTTGCCGTGCAGCTTGAATGGTCGGTGCAGCCGATCGACCCCGCTCGTGTACCGCTGCTCGAGCTGTTCAGGGGATACACGCTTTACCGAACTGAAAAGCGTCGCGGCGGCCGTTCCTGTTATTTCCTGCGGTTGGGCTTCTTCACCGACGCAATCTCTGCGAAGGAATTCGCCTGCCAGGTGCGCTCCGCGTTTGCCTCTGCCGCGGTCGTGCCAGTTACCGAACAGGAATTCCTGCATGCTGACGAGGCGCGCATCGATACCGCTGCTCCGGCAGATCCGCTGCGGCAAGGCGGTGGCGATGAGGCCCCTGACTCTGATCGACAGCTTCCCCACAGCACTCCGAGCGAGGTCGCGCGGACTCGGCTGCGATCGGTAGGAAGCCAGACAACCGCAGCCTCCACCCCGAGAGTGAAATCGCCTAACGACTGGAAACGCGTCTACGGGGGGGCTGCGGCGGCGGCTGCTCCAGAAACACTCGAGGAGACACTCGAGGTGCTCGCTGAAAAAGAGATGCGGCGGATCGACTCCGTCAGCGCATCGGGCGTACGCCATCTCGCCATTACAGTAGAAGCGCGCGGCGGGCGACGCTCGTAGTCGCGCTCAGCGATATCGATCGTACCGAGCAACGGTACGCTCAATAGAACAGGCCGCCGACCGTGTGCCAATAGAGACCGGCGCCCGCCTTGTACACGCTACTCTCTTTGGTCCGGCTACCGGGCAGCGGCGGGGCCCCCGCGGCTAAGCGCATACTGATGTTGGTGTCGACGACGGGCTGGACATCTCGCGGATCGCCGCCGGCGTCGACGTAGACGATCTGTCCGTGAGACCCGCCGTAGACGATCACGTGGCGGTTGTTGCCGGTAATGTCTCCCGGGCTTTTGTCGCCGACGAAGGTATAGACGGGACTACCCTGGAACACCCACTGCCTCGATCCATCGGGACGTGTAACGATCTCCCAGAACCCGCCAGGTTGATCCTTTGCGGCCGCGAGCAAGGGTTTCCAGGTCTGCGTGCAATTCCCTTCGCATCCCTCGGTGCCCTGGGACTTGGCATCGTTATAGGTGATGCCGTAGCCCGCGCGCGTTTCACGTCCCCCGTAGAGCGGAAAGAAGCGCGCCACATAGTAGAGCGTCTGCCCCTTCGACGTGGTCATCAAGGGTGCCCGCCCCGCGTAGTGGCTGCTCTCGGTACCAGGCGGCATAAAGTTCCGATAGGCGAGCGCCGCTTGAATGCTGGTGTCGCCGCTGAAGATGCCGGTGACCTCGCCGGGCGCGTAGTCGCCGGCATAGGTATAGAGAGCTTCACCCCTGTAGCTCCACTGTCGCGTGCCGTCTTGCTTGCGCGTGATGATCGAGAACTCGCCGACGGGCAGCGCCAGCGCCGAGGCATACAGCGGCTGCCAGTCCCTCGAGAGCCGATGCGCGACGGGTGCCGCGTAGATCGTCCTGTGGCTGGCCGCATCCACAAAGCCGAAGCCGCTCGCGGTCTGCAACCCGTCGAGCTCGACCGTGGGCGGCATCAGCGTGGTCTTTTCCGGCGCGTAGGCGGCGCGGCGCCAGCCCGGCTTGGGCGAATAGATGTTGCTCCCCGGATCATGCCACGCCGGATCTGCGTCATTGCCCGCAATCGCATCATTGGCGATGGGCTCACCGAGCGGATCCTTGCCCGAATAGCGATACAGGGCCTTGCCCTGATAGGCCCACTGCCGCACCCGGTCATCGCGCGTAATGATCGACCAATCGCCCGCAGCCCGAGCATGCGAATCGGCCACGAACGGCGGAAACTCCTGCGCACACTGGTCGTAGCAGCTCGACTTGCCCGGCTGGTCGGCATCGTAGGTATAGAGAGGATTGCCGCTGGCATCCCCGAGCCGCCGCCACAGATAAAGCGGAACCGAGATGATCATGCTGGTCGAGACGTCCACCAGGGTGATGCCGGGCGGTGTCGAGTAGGGCACCGTGTACGCCGCTGCCGCGCGCGCACCCCATGCCATCGTCGTGACGAGCGCCGCGGCGCCTAAGGTTCGCATCCATCGCGATTCGCTCATACGCTACCCCCGTCTGCGGCGGCTTCGATGCGGCGGGCAAGCTAACGCGCGGTAGGGTCCACTGCGGCGGTCGGCGAGTGCACCAGCCCGCCGAGCCCCGCGCCCGAGGCGGTCGCCACAACCCTGCCGTCCAGAGTAGCCAGAAACGCCGGCACCGCCTCGACGCGCCAGGTGGTCGAGATCGAGCGGTTCTTGCCCGTCACCGGATCGGGATCGGAGTCGGCAAACCTCTCGAGCGCGCGATAAAAGCCGACGCCATCGCACTCGCTGGCCGGACGCGAGGTGCATTGGTAGACCCATTTGTGCCAGTCAGTGTATCCGCCCCAGTAGCCCACGAGCTTGCCCGGCTCGCTGTGAATGCGCATATGAGCGTCCCTCAGATCGATCTCCGAGTACCACGTCATATCGCCTTCGAGGTAGACGGAGCTGGGTTTGATCGTAAGCACCCCGTCCCTGATCTCGCCCGACAGCGCGTTGTGCGAGCGCGGAGCGGGATCGAGCACGTAGGTGACGTCGCTGCGTACGGCTCCGAGGGCATCGCGCTCCGGATGGCGCAGCGTGCGATCGAGCGTGACCGTCACCGGTCCGTCCCTGCTCAGATCGGCGCCGCTGATCTCGATCGCCCACCCCGGTGAGCTATCGATGAAGTTCATCCAGGCTTCCTCTTGGAAATACGGCGCCCGCGGCGGGGTCGCCTGGAATATGAAGTTACACCCGAGGGCGCGCCAGAGCTGATTGTCGACCTTCTCGTGCGTGTCAGGGTCGATGAATTTGTTCGCGTCCGAACCCCCCAGGTCAAAGCCGTAGGCGTACTTGCCCACCACCGGCTCCCAGTCGGCATCCTCATCGGCCGCATCCGGATAATTGAGAGGAGAGACGGGCTTGCCGTTCACCAACGCGTGGTACCTGCCGCGACCGCCCTCGGCAGTCAGCCCCTTGCCGAAGACAAATTTCACTCTATTGGGATCCTGGGACTCCCGTGGACAGTTCTGTACAAAATCGGGATTGTTGGTTGCAGTGGCAAACCAGCTGATCACATAGCCGCGGGTTTCGGCGGACGCAGGTGCCATCATCACCGCTAGCAGCGGCAGGCCAGCAGCGACTGTCCTGATAGCCAAGGCCGTGCCCCTGCGGTGCATGGCAATGCGGACAACACCGTGCTGGCTCATCGATGGGCTCCTCAATGCGCCGATAGAGAGGGGATTCCCGTGGATTCGGCTCGCGCCCCCACCGGGCGCGCAGGACCCACCTAGCATAGTTCACGGCCGATTGCGCAGCAATTTAATAGCCCACTCGATTCGGCCTGGCTCCCGTGGGCCGCAAAGGCCGATCGGGAGTCGTGGTCGCCCGCATAGCCCGGGCGGTCCCTCATAATTCTGCAACTTTCCGCCGCGAGCGGTGTTCTCGTCCTAAGCGATGACACATCTGTGCATACCCCACCACCGAGCACGAGCCGATCGGGCGAGTTCACAGCGTTCATGCACGCCTACCAGGATATGGTCTTCTCCACCGCCGTCCGCCTTACCGGCAACGACGCGCAAGCCGAGGACATCGCGCAGGAGGTCTTTCTCAAGGCCTACGAGCGCTTCGAGCAGTTGCGCGGTAGCCCGACAGCGGGCGGATGGCTGAAGACGGTCGTTACCAATCTGACGCTGAATCATCTGTCCCGCTACCGCGCTCGGTGGCGATTCTTCTCTGAGCTGACCCACGACGACGGGCACGATGACGCTGCGGAGCTCACCTTCGCGGCGCCGGATACTCCGGCCGCGCAGATCGATGCGGAACAGCGACGGGCGTTGCTCGAGAATGCGCTGCGGCGACTGCCTGAGCATCAACGCCTGCCGCTCGTCCTGTACCATTTCGAGGACATGGCTTATCAGGAGATCGCTCAGCGTCTGCACCTCTCTCTCGCGAAGGTAAAGACCGACATTCTGCGCGGCCGCGCTGCGCTCGCGAAGCTCCTGCCACAATCATGACTCGACCGCAGGACAATCGGGATGAGCTCGAGCGTCGTATCGACGACGCGCTGCATGATCTGGGACAGCGCCGTGCGCCCGGTACGCTGGAATCGCGGGTGCTCGCCGAGCTTACGCGACGCGCGGCGCTGCCGTGGTGGCGCAAGCACTTTGCGCACTGGCCGGTCGCTGCGCGCGCGGCATTCCTGATCGCCTCAGGCGGCTCTGTGCAGCTCGCCATCGTTGCGGCGATGTGGGTGTTCGCGCGCGTCCATGGGCTTAGCGTATCGACCGCCGCGACGAGCTGGCTGCGCAGTGCGGGCCAGTTGACATCCTCGATGTTCAACCTTTCGGTATCCCTGGTCGGCCTGATACCGCACCGGTGGCTGTACGCCGGAGCGGCATTGTGCATGCTGCTCTACGGGACCCTCTTGGGTCTCGGCGCCGTGGGCTACCGGCTGCTGTACGCCGACCCCACCTCGCGAGGCTTGACGCAAACATGAAGATGGTCGCTCACCGCGCGCTCCATTGGGTGGCACTGGCGTGCTTCGGCGCTCTGTGCTTCGAAGCCCGTGCGCAAGTCGTCAGCCCGCCGCATCAAGCAGCGCACGTAATGCACGTCGTGCGGGACAGCCACGTCGGAAACTACCACGATGGCATCGTGACCTTCGCCGGGAATTCGATGCTCGCGCAGGGTAAGTCTGCCGATGCGGTAGTGTCGGTGTTCGGGTCCTCGACCAGTTACGGGAACGTCGCCGACTCAGTCGTCTCGGTGCTCGGCAACTCGCGGGTAACGGGGCCCGTCGGTGACAGCGTGGTCGCGGTCGCGGGCGAGGCATACGTGAGCGGCAAGATCCACGGCGACGTCGTGGCGGTGCTCGGCGACGTCGTGCTCGGGCCGGCAGCGGACATCAGTGGCCGTGTCGTTGCCATCGGCGGCGTGGTAAGGCGCGATCCCGCAGCGGTGATTCACGGCGACGTGCACAGCGGCCTGATGGGCGTAATACCACAGTGGTGGCTGTACGTCGGAGCGCTCCTGGGCGCGCTGCTCTACGGGACTCTTCCGGGTCTTGGCGCCGTTGACGATCGGGTACCGTATGCCGCTCCTACATCTCGAGGCTTGCCGCAAAGATGAAGCTTCCATCTCGTCAATCGCTCCCCTGGGTGGCATTGGCGTGCTGCTGCGCGCTGAGCTTTGCGACGCGCGCGCAAGACATCTACCCACCGCCGGATCAAGCGCTGGAAATACGCATCGCGCACGCCAGCGAGCGCGACGACAACGCGGTCGTCACGGTTGGCGGTAATTCGACTCTCGCTAAGGGCAAGTCTGCCGATCAGGTTGTATCGGTCTTTGGTTCATCGACCAGTGAGGGGGAGGTCACCGACTCGGTCGTCTCAGTCCTCGGCAACTCGCGGGTCACGGGGCCGGTCGGCGACAGCGTGGTCGCCGTCGGCGGCGACGCATTCGTCGACAGCAAGGTTCACGGCGACGTCGTTGCGGTGCTCGGCGACGTCGAGCTCGGGCCCGCAGCGGACATCGGTGGCGATGTCATCGCCGTGGGCGGCGTGGTGAGGCGCGATCCAACGGCGGTGGTTCACGGCAACGTGCAGAACGTCGCCGCCAATCTCTCCGCTGCCTTCAGTGGGTTACGCCCGTGGGTCGAGCACTGTTTGCTCTACGGCCGCCCGTTGGCCATTGCGCCGGGACTCGGATGGGCCTGGGGGCTGGCGCTCGGGTTTCTCGCGCTGTACCTGGTGCTGGCGCTGCTGTTCCGCGGCGCTGTCGCTCGCTGCGTCGAGACCCTCGAGATGCAGCCGGGCCGCTCGCTTTTGGCAGCCCTGCTCACGGTGTTGCTCACACCGGTGGCGTTCATCATTCTGTGTATCACGATCATCGGCGTCGCGGTGCTGCCTTTCCTGGCAATCGGGCTGTTCTGCGCGGGTCTGTTCGGCCGGACGGTCGTGCTTGCGGTGCTCGGGCGACGCGCCACGAGGCTTAGCGATGCCACCGCCCATGAGACGGTGCTCGCCGTTTTAGTTGGCGGTGTGATCGTCCTCGGCCTGTACCTCATTCCCTTCGTGGGCTTCATCGTCTACAACCTGCTCGGGATCATTGGGCTCGGCGTGGTGATCTATACGCTGATCCTCGCTGCTCGGGTCTCGAGCCCCGAGCGAGTCGCTGCGACGGCCGCAGCGGCGCCTGCGTCGGCGGGAAAAGTAGC
>JASHTF010000008.1 GCA_030040715.1 Gammaproteobacteria bacterium
CCACAACCGATGGTCTCATGAGCCCTTATCCCGCTGGGTTGATCCTGCCGGATCTGGCTACGCGTCCGAGCTGCGCGCAGGAGTGGCCGCCGGTGCGGGCGGCGCAGGGCGCACGGCCCGTGGGTGATTGGACGATCATCAAGCGCAAGGATGGCATCGAGCAATGGGCGTACCAGGGGCAGGCGCTCTACACCTCCGCGCTCGATCGAGAACCCGGGGATACCTACGGTGGAACAAGACGCAGTGGCGGGGAGGGCGGAGGTGACGGACCCGCCAACCGCATCCCGGTCGGACCGCCGCCCGACGTGCCACCGGGTCTGGCGGTACGCACCACGGCCCTCGGCAGACTGCTGCTCACCGTCGATGGATCCTACTCGGTGTATTTCTACGACAAGGACGCGCGCAATCACTCCAGCTGCGATGGGGCCTGCAGCGAGACCTGGAAGCCGGTGCTCGCGCCCGCATCCGCTAGGTCGCATGGCGCCTGGACGGCATTTGAGCGCACGCCTGGGATCTGGCAGTGGGCGTTCCGCGGCAAGCCGATCTACACCTATGCCCCGGACAAAACTCCGCGCAGTCAGGCGGGGAGCGACGTGCCGGGGTGGCACGACGTGTACCTGCAACGTGCGCCGGTGTCTCCGAATGAGTTCACCGTTCAGATTTCCATCTCGGGCGAGGTGCTCGCCGATCCACACGGCAAGACCATCTACATCTACCGATGCGGCGATGACGCCCTCGATCAGCTCAGCTGTGATGATCCGGACGACACTCAAGCCTACCGCCTCGCCATGTGTGGCGGCGGGGATGTCGAGCGGTGCCTGGATAATTTTCCCTACGTGCTGGCGCCTGCCAATGCTCGGAGCGAGAGCCGCACCTGGACGGTGATGGAGATCGATCCAAGGACTGGGCATCGAGCCGCCAAGGGGCAAAGTGGCGCACTGAAGGTGTGGGCCTATCGCGACCGGCCGGTCTATACCTACGCGGGTGATGAGACGCCGGGCGATATCCACGCCGATTCGCACGGGGAATTCAAGGGCGAGCGCGAGGGCTTCAAAGCCTTCTGGCTACGCGACGATTTCTTCGGCGCAGACAGCGCCGACTGATGTGGCAAACCCCATAAAAAGGCAGCTCACCGGGGCTGCAGGGAAAAGAGATGACTCGCGCCATCGCGTCGATGTTCCTGAAGAGTAGCTGGGCCCTCGCCGCGCTCAGCTTCGGGGCGAGTTTCGCCCCGATCTGCCTCGCCGCGGACGCTACCGCGCCTCCGGGCGGCGTGATCGCCTTCGCGATGTACAGCCTGCATTGGGCGACCTACCACACTCATGACAAAAAGCAGGAATGCCCCGATGGATTCAATGACGGACCGCGGGAGCAGTACAAGGCGCTGTTCCCGAGCGACGGTCAAAAGCGCACGCTCCTGGACACGCAGCTGCGGCGCGAGGTTGACGTCTGGTTTGCGACCGCGGCGCCCGATAAGTTCGGCTTCCACTACGCCACCGGTCCCACAGCGCTCGGCATGAATCTCGACGGCAAGATCGGTCCGAACGATTTCACCAGTCCGGACGGTGACAAGGGCATCGATAATCAGCTCTACCGAGTGCTCGGCTGTATCAACGGCTTTGAAGAGGGCGGCAACAACGACTACTTCGACGATCTCTATTTTCCGAAGTACCGCTATGACCGCATCGTGATCGTCCTCACGGGGGTCGACAGCCTCAACAATTCTCCCCACGTGGAAGTGACCATCGCGCGCGGGCTTGATCCCTTGTTGACGGACGCGACCGGTAAGCAGTTCATCCCAGGGGGCACGCAGCGAATAGATTTTCTCCCGGGCGCCAGCTTTATCCGCCACCTTCGCGGCAGGATCAGCGCTGGCGTACTCACTACCGACCCGGAAGATATCGCTATCCCTTGGTCGTCGTTTGGTGTTCCGACCTACGAGTATCTGCGCGCAGCGCGCTTCCGCTTGACGCTTACGCCGAAGGGCGCGAGCGGCATGCTCGGGGGCTACACCGATATCGAGACTTTCTACGTGCAGACCATCAAGAATCACTCCACGCATGATTCCAGCTACGGTCAGCTTTCTCAGTCCTCACTGTACAAGGCCCTACGTCACGTGGCCGACGCCTACCCGGATACCCACACCGGCGAGAACACCGCCGTGTCCTCGGCGCTGCTGATGAAGCTCGTGCAAGTGTTCATCATGCCTGAGGCGCAATCGAAGCTGATCGCGTTCGAGCCGAAGCACTACCTGACTCCTTACAAGGGCACGCCTTTCCAACGGCCGGCCGCTGAGGAGGCCCGAGAGCCGGGTGTGCCCGTCGCCATCGCCAAGGCCGCGACCGCAACTCACTAAACGCTGATGCACGGGTGCCTAAGCCGGTCGCGTCGAGCAACCCCGGCAACGGTCATCATCATCTTCGGCGCCTGGCTACTCACGTCCACGCTGGGTTGGGCCGATGACTGGTCGCTTCGCGGCACCTACGATGTCATCCATCGGACCTTGAACCCCGTCAACCATCAGATTCCTGCACCCAAGTGCTCGCCATGCAGCCCCGCTGAGCACCAAGCCTGGCTTACGGAGATACGGCGTGCTCGTGCCGAGCGCCTCATCCGGATGGGATATGACGGCTCCTGGTATGCGCGGCCTGAGTTCAAGTGGATCGAAACGAGCTTCATCCAGCCGCAGATGATGGCCCACGAGCGGTATTTCTATGATCCGGTGGCGCACCGCTATACCGTCGACCGCTATCTGGACGACCTCGAGCGCCGCTACGGGGGCATCGATGCGGTGTTGATCTGGCCGACGTATCCGAACCTCGGAATCGACAGTCGTAACCAACTGCAGATGATCGCTTCGATGCCCGGTGGCTTGGAGGGCGTACGCGGCGCAGTGGCCGATTTTCATCGCCGCGGCGTGCGCGTGCTGTTTCCGATGATGATGTGGGATCAAGGCACGCGTGATCCGGGAAAGCCGTGGCCTCAGGCGATCGCGCAGGTCATGGCGCAGATCGGCGTGGATGGAGTCAACGGTGACACCGAGGACACCGTGGCACGAGCCTTTCCGGACGCCGCGGACCGCGTAGGCCATCCGTTGGTGTTTCAACCCGAACTCGGTCCGAGCGATGAGGCGCTGGCCTACGATCTGATGACCTGGGGGGAATACCAGTATCCGCCGGTTCCATTGGTCGATCGGTACAAGTGGCTCGAGACGCGCCACATGGTCAATATCTCCGATCGGTGGGCGCGGGACAAGACCGATGACTTGCAGTTTGCCTTCTTCAATGGCGTAGGTTGGGAGAGCTGGGAGAATATCTGGGGAATATGGAATCAGATCACGCCGCGAGACGCCGAAGCCACACGGCGTGTTGCGACGATCGAACGCGCCATCGCCCCCTATCTCGTGAGCCCCGACTGGGAACCTTACTACCCGACTCTGAGAGAGCATGTGTTTGCCAGCCGGTGGCCCCTGGGACGCAAGGCGGTGTGGACATTGGTGAACCGCGGCGAGTACGACCTTTCCGGGCCGCAGCTCGAGATTCCGGCGGTCCCGGGCGCGCGCTACTTCGATCTCTATCACGGCACGGAGCTCAGCCCCGAGCTTCGTTCCGGCAAGCACGTGCTCAGCTTCGATCTGGAGGCCAAGGGCTTCGGTGCGATTTTGATGACCGATCAGGCACCCGAGGCGACGATATCGAGATTGCTGCAAGTGATGAATAAGGAGTCGACCAAACCGCTCGCCGCCTTTTCCCACACGTGGTCCGTGCTGGCCCAGCACCTGGTCCCTATTGCCCCGGCTCCCGCCGCGTCGGGGTCACCATCCGAGATGATCCGAATTCCTGCGGGCAACTTTCGTTTCAGAGTGGACGGAGTTGAGATTGAGGGCGAAGACAATGATGGCGTCGATGTGCAATACCCTTGGGAGGATTCACCCCGGAGGCATCACCTTCATCCCCTGCAGATCGCTGCCTTCTGGATCGATAAGTACCCGGTGACCAATGCCGAGTTCAAGAAATTCCTCGATAGCACTCACTATCATCCTCGGGATGACCTGAACTTCCTGCGCGATTGGAACGCAGGCACATTCCCGCAGGGTTGGGACGATAAGCCGGTCACCTGGGTGTCGCTCGAGGATGCCAGAGCCTATGCGCGCTGGGCCGGGAAGCGCTTACCCCACGAGTGGGAGTGGCAATATGCGGCCCAGGGATCCGATGAGCGTCTCTACCCCTGGGGCAGCCAGTGGGTAGCCGAGAATGTCCCACCAGCTGATGAGAGCCGAGATCCGCGCCCGCCGGATGCCGTGAATGCGCATCCCGCAGGAGCAAGTCCCTTTGGCGTTGAGGATTTGATCGGGAACGTGTGGCAGTGGACCGAGGAATTCGCCGATGAGCATACGCGGGCGGCAATCCTGCGCGGTGGCAGCTATTATCATCCGCAAGGCTCCATGTGGTATTTCCCACAAGCCTACCAGCTGACCGAGCACGGCAAGCTACTGCTCATGTCCCCGAGCATGGACCGTTCGGCCATGATCGGATTTCGCTGCGCCATGGACGCAGAAACCGCGCATCGAGCGGCGCCGCCCGCAGCCAAATAGCCCCATTCATCATCGATCAATGCGCAATCGATCAATGTATGACCGATCAATCCGCCACAGCCCGGTCCTCATCCTTCTTTGTCTGCAGGCCGCGCTCGCCTACAGCGCGTGCGCTCCGGGCAAACCGGATGCTCATCCCACGAGTCGGTACATCCTCAGAGGGGGAACGGCGTTCGACACCAGGACCCGGCTGACCTGGCAGCGATGCAGCGTGGGTCAGACGTGGCAGGGCGGTAAGGGTTGTGTCGGCGCGGTTCAGGGACTTACGCTCCTGCAGGCGCAGCTGCTCGAGAAGGACGGCTGGCGCCTGCCGACGATCGAGGAGCTCAAGACCTTGGTTTCCCCCAGCTGCAGCCGCCCCGCGATCAACGAGGAAGTCTTCCCCGGCATGGATATCCAGAGCCTTTACTACTGGAGCAACACTTCGCCGCGAGAGGCCTCGCTCTACTACCTCAATTTCGAGACCGGGGCCGTCAGCGCCGATGGCGATGAGGAGCCGTACTCGGTCCGGCTGGTGCGCAGCGGCGCCTGATCCTCGCGCTGATTTACGGGGCCTGCACGGTGTCCTATTCTTACCGCCCAGGGGCGTTCACCGCCCAGCTGTCTCATGACCAAAAAGGGGGCCTGTATGCGATTCACACTCATCCGCAGCTCCATGTTCGCGGCCGGCGCACTCTTGTTCGCGTTTGCCGTTGCGACCCACACTCCAGCCTCGGCAGCCGAGCGGGCAGTCTCGCAGACTGCGGCGGAGAATCCGTTTGAGAGCGAGATCGTGGCCTTCGAACAAGCCGATAGAGAGCACATGCCCGCTCCCGGCGGTGTGGTGTTCGTCGGTAGCTCCAGCTTCAGGACCTGGAACCTCGAGGAGAACTTCCCGGGGCGGGGTTACATCAACCGCGGCTTCGGCGGCTCGACAATGGCGGATGCGGCCTATTACGTCGATCGCATCGCGATCAAGTACAAGCCGCGCCTGATCGTCCTGTACGAAGGCGACAACGACGTCAACGCCGGCGTTTCCGGCGAAGCGATCGTCGCGCAGCTCGACAAGTTTGTCCGGGCCGTGCATGCGAAGCTGCCACAGACACGCATCGTGGTCCTTTCCATCAAGCCGAGCATCGCACGCTGGGCGCTCGTGGACCGCATGCGCGCCGCCAACGAGATGATCAAGGCCTACGTCGAGCGCAACGACAACATGGCTTATGTCGATGCCGATTACGTGTTCATGGGCTGGAACCATAAGCCACGTCCCGAGCTTTATGACCCGAAGGGGAAGCTGCATCCGTCAGCCGAAGGCAAGAAGATCTGGGCATGGCTGTTGGAGCCTTACCTCAAGAAGGACTCTGGGGAGGAGATGGCCTCTAACTGACAGTTCCTGCGTGCGGCGCTCGGGATCCAAAGTCCCGGGCGCTCGCGCGGCCCAGCCACCACCCGGCCACCCGTCCCTCGCAGGGACATTGCCATCACGATCCGGGTAGGTCGAGCGCGCCAGCAGGATCAGAGTCCACCCTGATCGTGGGCTCGGCGGCACCGGTCGCTTTCACGAGCAGCACGGTGGTTCCCAGCCCGATTTTACTGCCGGCGGTGAATTGCGTCGCAGAGGATATGCGCACTCCATCGACGTGCGTCCCATTCGTGCTGCCGAGATCCTCAATGGTTGCTATTGCGGATTGAACGGTAATTCGAGCGTGCCGCCGGGATACCGTCGCGGCATCGATGACCAGCGAGCACTCGGCATCTCGTCCGGCAATATGCTCCCCTTCGGGCAGCAACAACACCTGCCCATTCCACACCAGGCCGAGATTGGCCGGGCGGCGCTGCTGAGCCGTGACGGATTGAACGTCAGCACAAAAAGAATATCCGACCTTGTATACCGTTCGGATGAACTGGGAATTGCTCGGCGTGTCGCCGAGTGCCTGACGCAACTCCGACACCAGTCGAGTCAGACTCGAGCGAACGACATAGGATTTGGGCCAGAGTATTTCGTCGAGCTCCTGGTTTGTCACCACGGCGGGTCGCCGCTGGATCAGAACCTCGAGCAATTGATACATCTTGGGCTCGAGCGTAACTATTGCGCCACCACGTGAGAGCTGGCGAGCAGCCAGATCCAGGATACAGTCGCCAAACGCCAGCTTCATGAGCGCTGCTTTCGAATGATGGACCCGACAGAACGACGTGCACTGTTGGCGATCGTTGGAGAAGGTACCCCATCACTGGCTAGCGTGCCAATAGGCTCTCTCGGAGAGAAAAAAGGGGGGCCGAATGCACTCGACCCCCATCCGACAGAGTCGTCGAATGAAGCTACTTTGCCATTGAAATGCGGGTCGGAAGCAGCTTGCCCGTCTTCGCCTGGTAATAAGCGGTAAGGCGGGAGAAGTTGAGCTGACCCACGGCCCGCGCTTCCGCGTCCTGAGCGCATCTCTGCCGCGGCAAGGACGGCAATACGCTGTGCTCGTTCACACCGCACACCCGGTTCGCAGCCCGATGGATGCGCCAATAAAGCGCCGCCGTACCAGCGGGAGTGCTTACGTCGAGATCCTGGAACTTGACCACCTCCATCGACACCTCATCGTCCCCTATTGCGGCAAATGCACTGTTCCAGAACGAGAACACCATCAGTGCAATCATGAGGATGCCACCAAGCGCGAAAATCCTGCTGTCACTCTTTGCATACGCGTCCATGTTCGTCTCCTGTTGATGACTAAGAACCTTGGCTTCGACTTCGGACCACCTTGGTCGTCCGTCTAGGAAACGAACCTATCTGTGCGCCACGAGAAGATCCTTAGGAAGTTCTTATGAAGTGGTGCTATTTCGTGTCTATTTCGTGTCTATTTCGTGTCGGCAGCCTCACTGAGATGTTGCAATGGGTGCAATATTGCTTAGGCTATGGAAAACAGCCGGTTGCAGCCCGGACCATCATGGCTGCGGCGCTGAGGTGATGCGGCAGGTCTGAGCGGGCGAGCGTCGATGACGGCAGGAGAGCGATGACGCTCAAGCATGAACAGATGGCGCAGTTGCGCCGTCTGCTTGATGAGGCGCTGGCGCTGGATGAGACCGGTCGGCGCCAGTGGCTGGACAATCTACCGCCGGAACATGGCTGCTTGTCCGAAGCGCTCCGTGCGGCGTTATTCCCTGAAGCGACGCGCCGTGAAAACTTGTCCGCACTGCCAAAGCTCGTGGACGAACACGCGCCGAGCGTTCTCAGTCAGCTGGAAGAGGGCGCCCGGATCGGCCCCTACCAGCTCGAGCGACTCTTGGGGTCGGGCGGGATGGCCGAGGTGTGGCTCGCAACGCGAGCCGACGGGGCCTTCAGGCGCGAAGTAGCCTTGAAACTGCCGCTGGTGAGTAGGCTGCGCCAGGACCTGCACGAGCGCTTCGCGCGCGAGCGCGACATCCTGGCTGCCCTTGAGCACCCGAACATCGCCCGGCTCTATGACGGCGGGGTGGATGCGCACGGCCTGCCGTATCTGGCGATGGAGTATGTACAGGGTGAGCCGATCACCAGCTGGTGCGATGCGCGTTGCGTGCCGATTGCCGAGCGATTGAAGCTCCTGATCCAGGTGCTGGAAGCCGCTCAGTATGCGCATGAGCGCGCCGTGGTGCACCGGGACCTGAAGCCCTCGAATATCCTGGTGAATCAGGCTGGACAGGTGAGGCTGCTGGACTTTGGGCTGGCAAAGCTGCTGGAGGCGGCGGAGGGCCAGGGGCTCACGCAGCTCTACGGGCGAGCTTTCACTCCCGACTACGCCAGTCCTGAGCAGCTTCGAGGCACTGCGGTCGATGCCCGCAGCGACATCTACTCGATTGGCGTGCTGCTGTATCGACTTCTGACGGGAACGCGTCCCTATCGTCTCGAGGAACACGCCTCCGCGGCCCTGCTCGAGCAGGCGATCCTCACTGTGGAGGTACAAAAGCCGAGCACGCAGACCCTCGGCGACGCCGGCGCCGCTCGAGCGCTAACCGAGGAGAAGCTGATCCAGCAGCTGCGCGGGGATTTGGACGTGATCACCCTCAAGGCGCTCGCCAAGGATCCGGCCGAGCGCTACGACAGTGCCGCAGCGATGGCCGCCGACGTGAGTCGATATCTGCACAGTCGCCCGATCAAAGCGCGACCGGCGCCGCTCGCGTATCGGGTGAAGAAATTCGTGGCCCGCAATCGACCCGTGATCGCAGTCAGCGCGCTGGCGGGCGTGCTTGTCTTTGCCATCGGCGGCTACGAGCTGGCGCACCGGCTGGCGACCCCTGCATTGCCGCCCGCGCTACCTTTCAATCCTTCTCCACGCTCGATCGCGGTGCTGGCTTTCACCAATCTCAGCGGCGATCCGAAGCAGGAGTATTTTTCCGACGGCATGAGCGAGGAGCTGATCAATGCGCTCTCGCAGATAAATTCGCTCGAGGTCATTGCGCGCACCTCGTCATTTTCATTCAAGGGCCAGAACGTCGACATCGGCACTATCGCCCGCAAGCTCAACGTCGGTACCATCCTCGAAGGCAGCATTCGTCGTTCCGGCGACACGGTGCGGATAACCGCACAGCTGATCAATGCGGTAACGGGCTTCCGCATGTGGTCCGAGCATTACGATCGCAATCTCAAGAATGTGCTCGAGCTGCAAAGCGACATCGCCACCACGGTCGCGCAACAGCTGCAGGCCAGGCTATTGGGAGGCGAGGCCTCTGAGATCGAGGCCGGCGGAACACGCAACCCCGAGGCCTACGACGACTACCTGCGCGGCTCCGTCATCTCGCAGAACGCGGAGAACGAAGCCGACCAGCGCGCTGCCCTCATCGCGTTGGAGCGCGCGATCATGCTCGATCCTGACTTCGCGGCCGCGTATGCACTCAAGGCAACTAAGTTGATCGACATCGTCGTCGAAACTAAGGACGCGAGCATCAGGGATAACCTCCGCGAGCAGGCGCGCAGTGCTGCGGAGCGGGCGGTTGCGCTTGCGCCCAATTTATCCGTCGCGCATTTGTCCCTGTGGTTCGTGTATTCTGTGGGTTTGCTCGATTTCTCGGCGGCGCAGCGAGAGATGGAACGGGCGCTCGCCTTGGCGCCCGGCAATGCTCAAGTTCAAGTTCAGTACGGGGTAACCGAGGGCTGGCTAGGGCACTTTGCCGCGGCGGAGAAGGCGACGCGGCGCGCAATCAGTCTCGATCCGCAAAACTTCCGTTATCGCATCGACCTGGTGCAGCTGCTGCATCGAGCGCACCGGTTCGACGCCGCCGTATCGGCGGCGCACGAGGTGACGGCGCTCAAACCTCAAACGCGCGCAGTCGGCTGGGTCGAACCCGATCGCGATCTGGCGCTGGGCCAGCCGGAACTGGCATTGCGCTCGTGTGAATCTGCCGCCTCACCGATCGACGACGACGACCGTTACATGTGCCTGGCGATCGCGTATCGGCTCCTGGGGCGGTATGTCGAGGCCGAACGTGAGCTGGCGACGTTCGAGGCAACCTATGGGGACGCCGGCGCCGTTCGGTACGCCATGATCTATGCCCAGTGGGGCGACCGCACCGAGGCGCTGCGGTGGTTGGTCAAAGCTGAGCATCTGCGTGACCCTGGCCTGCAGACGCTCAAGGTCGACTGGCATCTCGATCCCCTGCGCGACGAGCCCGCGTTCCAGGATCTTGAGCGCAGACTTCATTTTCTGACCTGAAGGCGCACGCCCGCGCGGCGTGTGCTGCATCTCACCGAGGCGGAGTCCTCACGCCCGAGGAGACGTCGTAGCCCAGCGACGGAACGTCGTCCAATTGGATTTCAAACTGCTGCCGCCAATGCGAAGTAATCGGGAACAAAAACCCGGCTCGCGGCGCTGGCCGCTGCGGCACCGCCTTAATTCCTGACAGCATTTCGATCAACGCCAGCGCGTCATCCCGTTTTGCATCTCGGTAATTGCGCTGGAATGCTTTCACCCATTCGCGCGCACGACCGGGTGCAATGGTATTGAACGCATCTCTGATTGCATCGTCGGTGCGCCTGGAGAAATGCTGTCGCTTTACCAACCGAATGAACTCTTGCTCCTGCGCCCGATTAAGAAGGGCGCTGCGAGTCATGCGCCGAGCGGTCAAGCGGACATTGACCATCGCATGAGAAAACGACTTGTAAGCAAACTCGCGAGGCGCATGGACAACACAAACTTCATCGTCGTCAGTCAAGGCGCCTCGCCGATAGAGATTGAAGACGAGCCCGACTCCTCGCATGCCGTATTCCCACAGCTCCGCGGCGCGCAGTGCGCCCATGCTGCCAGCACCCAATACCTCTATGCCCTGCGCGAGGGCGTACAGGATTTCCTTGTGCCATACGGAAGGAACGATACCGAAGTATCCGTCTACGAGGGCTATGCGGGAAAATCCCGCGCGAACCGCTCGATACACCGTACCAAGCGCGGCGGGTGGATACACCCAAATATTTCGCCCCAGATCTGATGGGCAATAGCTGGGGCCGATAAAGAGCGCCGTACGATTCAAGTTAGCCCCTTGAGGAACGCCAGCGCGCGAGTATTTGGGGTGTAGTGTGGTCGTGCAATGTTGCTCTCCAGACAAGGCACCGTCACGAACACCACCGGTATCCGAAGCTCCGCGTCCGCAAGGTTGACGCAGAAGACCTGCCGCAGTCCACGGCCCGTCAACACCTGCAGAACCTTTGTTACCAGGGCCTCTATAGAAACGTCCTCAAAGCCGTCCGGAATATCTCCAAAGGACACGGTGTCTTCTCGATCGTAGCCGGCATAACTCGCGCGAGCAGCGAGCGTCGTGGCAGCACTTGTCGTGCAGTAACGCTGCCAATATAGATCGTCCCGGGAGCCGGCGATGTGTGTCAGGCGGCTTTGCAGTGCTTCGGTCACTGCACGTGCAAGGGCAATGGACTTATGCGGGTGCGTCCCGGAACCATCGGCCTGCTGGAGAAAAGGGGAGGAGCCATATCGATCGATTACTGAGCATTTGAACGTCGGCAACGATAGATCTTCGGTGCAATACCAAATATAAACTGACAGACCTGCGTGTGAGCATTTTTCGATGATCTCAAGCAGTGTCGGATCATCGATCGAGGAAAGATTGATGAGAGTAGGCTTACAACTCGCCTCATAGCGGCGTCGGAGTAGCCACAGTGCTACTTGATCACGTTCGATAACTTCGCAAAGGCCGTGCAGAATCGCTTCAGATCTGGTATTTCCCGACGCCAGGCCGTTCGATGAGGAAACAAATAACTGCGGATGTTGAACGGACTTCGCAAAGTCGAGGTCAAACAGTTCCCAAGGGACGTAGGCTTCCCGCCCCGATAACAAATCGGTTGCCGGCGCCCACTCAACGGCTGTCGTTGCTCGAGGATCGGCGGACGGAAGGATAGTGAGCTCGGCGATGTTAGCGAAGCTCGGGTCTCGGGAGGCGACCCCGACGGGAACAGTGATGATGTCGCCACGATAGCTTTCCGCATGGTGTAACTCGATACTCTCCATGAGCCCCGAGCAAAGTGCCAACTCGTCGGTAAGTCCTTTACCTTGAGAAACAGTAAGAGACCTGGCTAGGGGGCGGACCACCATCCATGTGGGCAAGCCGACGTCGTCTAGCCAGGTTACGTTTGCAGCACGCGTAATGCCGACCTTGGAGACGATCCGCCTCAGGTAAGCAATCGTCTCCGCCGGCGGGCAACTCCTTACGGTTCCAAACGTCCAGGTCACGGCAAGCCGTGTGATTCGATTTAAGAGAGACTAAATATTTACCTCCTTATTTCTGTTTCATCCCCAAAAACGTTTTGCAGGCCTTTGTCAGCGATCATTTGGGAAATCTGCTCGCCAATCTGCTGCCTTTGCTTGATGAGGGCTCGTATTGCTTTGAGATCTGCACTTTTAGAAATTACTAAATAGCCACCCTTTGGTCCGGGCATTGTGGCGACGAGCTTTTTTCCTGTATCGGTAAGCGTGATCCTGCCCGCTGTTTTCTTTCTGTCTTTTTTTCGTGTTTTGCGTGCCATGTCTGAGCGCTCCTGTTGTCGACTGGTTGCGAACTTGTGCCTCCAAATAGGCAGATCGGCGCCCCGATCTTGCTCCTTGCGCCCTCGATCGACAAGGACCGGCGACGAACGTCCGAAAAAGCCCTCGCCAGACGACGATACTTGGACCGACGGCGGCGACCGCCAGGTTGCCACTCCGCTGCCTCCATCAGGGGCCGACGTGGGCTGCGGGGCAGCGGCCGGCTCAGTCAGCGCCACGAGCCGGCGCTGCCAATTACCTGATTGGGCGCCTCCGAGCTGACGTCCGCCACGATTCCCACGTCATGATCTGTGCTGCGATCATGGAAATGGCTAAGCTGAGAGCAACGCAGGCGGACTTCGAAACGTGGCGGCCTATGGCAGGTGCAGTTGCCAGGAAGCGCTTACTAGCTGCGCTCCTCATGATATTCCTATATTTCGTACTGCAAGATTTAATCACCTTAGTACACGAATATGCTCATAGCACCGCGGCCTGGCTTCTAGGCTACACACCCAGTCCGTTTACTGTCGTCTGGGGTAATTGGATAGTCCCGAAGGGGTGGGACGAAGGAGTACCTTACGATCAATTATTCCCTTCCCGCGGAAACCTCGCGGAGGCCGTGATCGGAGGCATCCCGCTCCTGATACATACAGTCTTTGTGATCGTAAGCTTTTATTTTTTGTTGAGACCTTTTCCTGCAACGCGTCCGTTGCTTCTCCTGATGCTGTACTTGTTTGCCGTCATAAATCTGGCGGAGCTGATTGCATACATCGTAATGAGGCCCTTTATTCCTGACGGAGATACTGGCCGATTTAACGCCGGAATGGCGATGTCGCCTTGGATATTGTTTATTTTTGGCTCAGCGTTTCTTGGCGTCGCCCTATGGGTTCTCGCACGGAAGGTCGCACCAAAGCTTGATGCCTTCACGGACGGAAGCCGGCTGGTGCACTGGGCAATAGTCTTATCGACGGCTTTTATCCTGTTCCTGTGGGGGAGCGGACTTCGAATGATGTCGCTTTACCCCGATCCTCAGTGGAAGGTTGGGCTGGTTGGCGTTGTCGCATTCTGTGGTTGGGTTCTGGTCGATATTTTGGGCATCGAGTCAGCCGGGCCGAACCAATGCCGCGGCCGGCAGCCCGATTAAACGAGTAGCTCAGGAAAGTTGCCACGGGATGGCGGTGGGCTTATTTTGACCTGACGGGAAAGACAGGGACGCCGCTTCCGTGGCGGGCACTGCGTATGCAAGGACGCGATCAGGTGCTTATTCGGGATCCTGGCGATCGTCGCTACAGGCCCGCACCGGTAAAACCAGCTGCAACCGTGCATTGGCCCTACGCTTATATGAGCGCGCTGGCCTACGAGAATTCTTTCGCAGCAGTTGTCGGCAGGCGCAAACTCCTGACCAAGACCCGTCCCACGGAATCCGCTCTGGTACGCGCTGGTCGGGCGCCGTCGTTCAAGGCGGGCCTCCAGGCGGAGGGGTGGGAGCAATGGAGCATCGACTTCGCCTCGGAGAAGGCGGAGCAGTATGCGCAGAACCATCACCTCCGAGTTCACGTGTTTGCGCGCCGCCGGGCAGAGCGCCTGGAAGTGGCCGTTGCGTTTGGCGGAACAGATCCCAGGAATATTTTCGACTGGCTTTCCAACTTCCGGTGGCTCATTCCCTTTCATGACGACGAATACACGGTCGTAGTGAAGGATTTCGTCGGAGCCTTTCAAGCTGAGCTCGGGCGGCGCATTAAAGCAGCGGGACTCTCGCCCGACGATGTCATTGTGTTCTCTACCGGGCATTCACTCGGCGGAGGATTAGCGCAGCAGTTTGCCTACGCGGCCAAGCGCACAGCGACCGATTTGGCAGTGTCGCAGGTATTCGCGTTCGATCCGTCGCCGGTCACGGGCTTCTATAGTGTCCGCAAAGCAGTACGCGACGTTAACCGACGCGGGTTACTGATCGACCGCCCGTTTGAGCGTCACGAGATACTGTCATATCTTCGGTGGCTGACCGCATTGATCGTACCGCCGTCCGCACGCAACCCGGCAATCTGCGGTTTTCGCTATAACCTGCTGTCGACGTGGAATCTAATCGCCAGCCATTCGATTCCCAAGCTCGCCGCGGCACTCTATGTTGCGGCCCATTAGGGGAAAGCCGCTATGCCAAGAACCAAGGAATGGAAACTCTCGGCCGCTTGACTCTAGAAGCGATACGCAGCGGTGACCCCGTACGTCCTCGGCCGTAGCGTCGTGGCGGTAAATACGTAGTCGATCGTGGGCTGGGCATCTTGACTGACGAAGAGCGGACGGGCATTGAGTATGTTGTTCATGAAAAATGACACGTCCAAGGGGCCTCGGATCGCTCCCAGCCGTAAGTCGGCGGTGTTATAGGCTGGGTCGGGCGGCAAGTACGGCTGGAAATTATATGCCGCTGGATCGGTCCTTCCGGTCCTCGGTGCCGCGTTGATCCACGAATCATCGGCATAGAAGTAGCCGTTTATGTCAGCCTTCAAAGGAAACTCATATCGACCGCTCACAACGATCTGCCAGGGAGGCGCAGCACCGTCGATCGCGCTGCCACGGGAGTAAATCGTCCCGCCGCTGAGGGTGTACAGACCCTGATCGTAAGAGCTATGCGCATAGCCGAGGTCGGCGCGCAACTGCAGTCCGCGTATGGGAATGAACTGTGCGTCAAGGTCAAACCCCTTGACTGTCGCGGTCCCCGCATTGGTAGTCACATCGTAACCGCAGATCGGCAAGCCTATATTGGTCTGAATAGACTGCCACTTGACATAGAAGATACTCGCATCGGCGCTGAGCCTGCCGTCAAACCCGGTGTTCTTGGTGCCGAGCTCGTAGCTCCACACGTAGTCGGGATTGTAGGACGGCGGGGTGTAGGGTACCCCGTTCTTTACGTACCCCAACTGTATGAGATCGGGACCGCAGTAATTGGGAACCGGTAGCTGTCCCCCGCCGATCCGGAAGCCTTTCGTTGCCGAGAGGTAGACCAGGTTGTTCCCGGTGAGCTGCGCATTCAGCGCGACCTTGGGCGTTACCGGTCTTGATGTGCTAGTGACAATGCCCCCTGGATAGCTCGGCGCATACGGCCCCACTCCGAACAGTTGGGGACAGGGCCCGACACCATTGGGGCAGTACCCACCGTACCCGTACGGAGGATTTTCGTTGTTTTCCGCACCGGGGCCAAAGAGCGAGAACGACAGTTTGTCGTGTGCGGCGCGCATACCTGCCGTCAAACTGAAGATCGGTGTGAACTTGACATCGACCTGTGCGAATCCGGCGAATTGGTCGTCGACCGTCTGCCCAAGCCCCAAATAGGTGCCCGAAGAACCCAGTAGCGGCACCCCCCAGTAGTCCTCAAAAGAACTGAAGCCCGGTCCGAACGGCGGTCCGCCGGGCGGAACGTATTGCCCATAGAAATACTGGGACGCGGCCGACATATTGTTCTCGCAGTATTCGTCCTCGTTCTCGACGTCATGGCTGTAAAAGGCGCCCACCTGCCAGTTCAAATACTTGCTGGTACCGTTCAGTCGCAGTTCCTGCGTGACCGCCTTACTGTCCGCCCAGAACAAGCACGAGGCGAACTGACCGGGCAATGGGAAGGTTTGTCCAGGCATACCATTCTCAAGTACCGCATAGAAACCCGTGGTGTACCAGTCATGAGAGATCGAAGAGTTTCCCCAGTAGGTGTAAGAAGTAGTCGATGTGAAGGTCGCCGCTTCGCCGATATTCCATGCAACATTCAACGCGGTCACGGCAAGTGTGTTGTTTTCCCACGAGCCCGTGGGCTCCTGTAACTGCGAAAAGCTTCCCGGAGAGTTGCAACCCGTGCCCGTGCTGCAGGCCGGATTGGCAGGGCCCGGGAAGTACTGGGGTGTCCAAAAGAAGCCGGAGCTCGGATTTGAGCCAGACAGCCAGAAGCTATTGTCGTTGTGCCCGCGATCCTGCCGTTGGTAATAAAACGATGGAGTGATGCTCACACCCTGACTCGGATCGAGCCGCAGGGCGGCATGAAACGATTTGGTATCGGTCCAATTCACATCGTCCGTGATCGCCTCGGGGTTGGGGACGACGGTGGCCGAATCGGCCCCGAGGTGTCCATCCAGGGCATTCACCTTGGCCGACAGGTACGGGCCTTCATCAATATAGCCCCCGTCTTGCCGGTAATAGGCGCTCACGCGGAAGCCCAGCAGGTCGTCCACCAGCGGGCCGCCGTAGGAAGCTCCGAGTTCGTAGCTGGGCGCGTGACCGTCGGTGCCGGCACCCTCCGCGCGGGCGTATCCGCTGTACTGCGTCAGGCTCGGCTCCTCCTGAATGAATCGGACCGTGCCGCCCTCGGCCCCGGCTCCGAACAGCGTGCCCTGAGGCCCTCGCAGCACCTCCACGCGCGCCAAGTCGAATACCGTCGGAAACTGCTCTCCACCCGAGTTGTAGCGGTTGATTACCTGAATCGGCGTATCGTCGATGTACACCCCTGTCGTCGATGCGCCCGCATCGGAGGAGATACCTCTGATCGATACGTTGGCGCTCCCTGTTTCCGCCTCGTAGCTTATTTTTACTTCCGGCGTGAGCCTTGTGAGGTCGTCTATGTCGCGTACCCCCGCCAGCTCCATCTGCGTGTTGGTGATCGCTTGGACGCTGATGGGTACCTTGGATAGCGCCTCCTCGCGGCGCGTTGCCGTCACGACGACTTCCTGCAAGCCCCCTGTGGCCGCGGCGCTGGAAGGTGCCGCAGCAGAACTTGCCGGTGTGGCAGCAGTGGCGTCTCCGGCGGCACTCGAGCTGGCGACCCCCTGATCATTCGAGGTCGCGAGCGCGATCGGACTGGAGCTCGAGTCGGCCGCCCACACGGGCAGCGCGGGCGCCGCTAGCACTAGTGTGACCTGGAGAACCCCAACGACGCCACGGCGAGGATCTGAAAGCATGACGCCTCCGTGCGTGACCAAATTGTTTTTAGATTTATGGATTTATAAATGTCCGGCAAATCATAGTGAGAAATTCACAGCCCGTCCAATACCTGCGCGGGATTGGACCGTGGGTGCTCATCGTGAAGGGTGAGTGGGAGCGAACCGCGGGAGAAGACAGAGCGAGATTTCGGCGCGGATGTGGTCAGACCAGTTGGACAGCTAGGAACATTGATGCGCGGCGACACTTGGAGCAGACTCGCCTTCGCAGCTCGCCTTCGCAGCACGGCTACTGGGAGCCGCAGGCGATCAGTGCCTCGATTGAGAGTGCAGCAATGGGATTCGAGCCGCGCTACGGGTGACCCCGTGTTCAACGAGGCGCGGGATCAGCTGGCCCCGTTGCTGCAGCGATACTGCCTGGAACCTGGAGCATGAACATGCTGCGATCGTTAGTGGCGTTCGTCATTGCAGCCGCTGCGGCCGTCTCGACGTTGGCCGCGGAGACGAGCGATTGGCCCTTCCTCGGGGGAAATCGGCAGAGCCAGCAGTACTTTGCCGGTGATCAGATCAATTCCGACAACATCGGTTCGATGGGGGCGTTGTGGTATTCAGACCTGCCCGTGAAGGAGGGATTGGTCGCGAATCCCTTGGTCAAGGATGGGGTCATCTACCAGCCGGTGCCGCGCGGAGGTGCGGTCGCGACGGATCTGACCACCGGAAAGACGGTCTGGACCTACGATCCTCCGTTCGACTTCACGGGCTACAGCCAGGCATCCATGACCGTCGTCCACTACACCCGCGGCTTAGCCATCGACGAGCAGCATGTATACCTCGGTGCCGGGTGTCAGCTGCTCGCGCTCGACCGCCGGAGCGGGCAGAAGGCCTGGGCATCGCGCGTCTGCGATCCAGCGAGTGATTCTGGAATCGCAGCTTATCCACGGGTGGGTAATGGGGAAGTCTTCGTCGGTATTACCAACTTCGAGTATGGAACCAATCGAGGCTTTGCAGCCGCTTTTGATGCGACCAGCGGCAAGGAACTGTGGCGGTTCTACACGGTCCCCGGCGACCCGAAGCACCCACCCGAAAATAAACAGATGGAGATCGCCTCCAAGACCTGGGGCCCAGACTATTGGACCGATTTCCGCGGCGCCGGCGGAGTCTGGGAGGGAATGATCTACGATCCGCAGACCAACTTGGTGATCTTTGGCGCGGGAAATCCTGGCGTTCCTTATGGCAGGGCAGGCTCGCTCGCCGACCAGCAAATGCTGTATTCGGACAGCCTGATCGCGCTCAACGCATCGACTGGGAAATACGTTTGGAGTTTCCAGTATCTGAAGGGAGGAGATCTTTGGGACCTGAGCGACGGCGCGGCGCATATCGTGCTGGCGGATCTTCCTTTGGGCGGTCAAACACGCCACGTCGTAATGCAGGCAGCGAAGAATGGATTCTTTTACCTGTTCGACGCGAAGACAGGGAAGTTCATCTCGGCGAACAACTATGTACCGGTCACGAATTACGATCCCATCGATGCGAACACCGGCCGATTGACGGTTCGTGAGGGGATGAGACATCCGCAAAAGGGCGGACCTGCGCAGATTGCCAACCCGGACGGTTGGGGTGCGCACACCCTGGAGCTGATGTCCTATAACCCTAAGACCAAACTGGTTTATATCCCTGCATTCATCTTTCCCTCCTATATGTATGGCCGGGGTCAAGAGAAGAAGTTGGCTAAATACGGTCGCCTGGTCGCCTGGGATCCGATCGCCCAGAAGGAGCGCTGGCACGTCGACTTACCGATGGTGAAGAACGGGGGCGTTCTTTCTACGGCTGGTAACCTGGTGTTTCAAGGAACGCCGACGGGAAACCTGTATGCATACGACGCCACGACCGGCAGACGCCTCTGGTCCTACGACACTCACGGGATCATTCAGGGCGCGCCGTCCGCGGTGAGCGTGAATGGTAAGGAGGTCATCCTCGTTCCGACGGGCGATGGGGCTGGGGGCCTCACGGTGAAATACGAAAGCGACCTGGCTACGACACGGGAAACGACCACGGCCCCGTCGCGCTTGGTCGCGTTCGCATTGGGCGGCACGGTTACCGTTCCCAATCACCCGCCGAAGGAGCTCTTGCCGCCGGCCAGAGCTCCTGAGGATGTCGCGCTTGCTAAGAAGGGGCAGACCGTATTCCGCAAAAATCAATGTGGCAATTGTCACAGCGAGGACTTGAATCTTGGAGGCGCCAGCTACATTCCGGATCTGCGGAATATTCGTGAGCCGACACTCGAGTCCATGCCCCAGATCTTGCAGAAGGGCGTGCTGAGCTCACTCGGAATGCCGAAGTTTCCCGACATGTCGGACGAGGACGTCGTGGCGCTGCAAGCCTTCATCATCAACGCGGCATGGTCTGAGTACAACCAGCAACAGTCGCAGAAACAGGGCGCGGCTGCGTCCCCATAGGTGGTCGAGCGCAGGACTTGACGGATGCTTCGCGGCAATCTAAAATAGCCCTGGGGCTAGGTGTGTAATCGATTCCATCGCGGATTTCGCTCACGACTCATTACTCATGACTGAAAGCCCACGACTCCTATCGAGGACGAAGTCCAGGGCTCGCGCTTCTGGTGGTCAGCCACGGCTGCGAAATCGGTTCCGCGCGTTGATCGCAGCTCCGCTCGCCGCAGCCTGCGTGGCCGGGTGCATCACCTCGGCCACGCAAGGCAGCAAGGTCCCGACCGCTCGCGCAGCGACGCCCGACGACGGCGGGCCTGCGGCGGCCACGTCGATGGCGCGCGTGCGCCTGCTGTCGCAAGAGCAGTACTTCAACTCCATCGGCTATATTTTCGGACGCGACGTCACCCTCTCGACGCACTTCGCGCCGTTCCGGCGCACACAGGGGTTGCTCGAGATCGGCGCCTCCTCGGCGGGAGTGACCATGGGTCAGGTCGAGGAGTTCCAGCGGGCTGCGGTGGCTCTGGCCGATCAAATCGTGAGCCCGCAGCGCCGGGGGTTTCTGCTGCCGTGTACGCCCGAAGATGCCCGGCGAGCGGATGCCAAGTGCGCGAGCGAGATTCTATCCACGATCGGCAGGCTGCTGTATCGCCGGCCGCTGACGTCCGCTGAGCTGACCGACGTCGTCACCCAGGTGAATGAGGGTGCCGATCGGCTCAAAGATTTCTACACCGCGCTCTCGAGCACGCTCGAAGCCATGCTGCTGTCGCCCGATTTCCTGTTCGTGGTCGACCAGGCCGAGCCGGATCCGCAACATGCGGGTGAACTGCGGCTAACGGCCTATTCGCTCGCGACGCGCTGGAGCCTGTTCCTGTGGAACGCGACCCCGGATGATGAGCTGCTGACGGAAGCTGGCCGCGGGGATCTGGACACCCCGGCGGGGCGAGCTCGGGTGGTCGATCGCATGCTCGCGAGCCCGCGCCTCGCCAGCGGGGTGCGTGCCTTCTTCGATGACATGTTGAGCTTCGATGACTTTGCCACGCTGTCCAAGGACCCGCAGATCTATCCCGCGTTCACGGGTCTTGCGGTGGAGGACGCGCGCGAGCAGGCGCTGCGCACGATCGTGAATCATCTGCTGGTAAAGCACGAAGACTACCGCGACCTGTTCACCAGCCGGGATACCTTCATCTCGCCGGCGCTGGCAGCGGTCTATGATGTCCCAGCCCCGCCGGGCTGGAGCGAATACGAGTTTCCGGCGAACAGCCCGCGCGTGGGCCTGCTGACCGAGGCGAGCTTCCTGGCCGCGCACGCGCATCCGGGGCGCAGCTCACCGACGGAGCGGGGCAAGGCGCTGCGGGAGCTGTTTCTGTGCCAGATCGTGCCTCGCCCGCCGCCCAACGTGGACTTCTCCAAGGTCGAGAATCCCGATCCTTCGCTCAAGACCATGCGTCAGCGCTTGACCGCCCACCGGAGCAATCCCGTCTGTGCTGGCTGTCACCGCATTACGGATCCGATCGGACTGTCGCTCGAGAACTTCGACGGCGCGGGAGAATTCCGCGTGACGGAGAACGGTGCACCGATCGATGCCAGCGGCAGTCTGGACGGCAAGAACTTCACCAGTCCGGCCGGCTTGGCGCAGGCCATGCACGATGACCCCCAGGTGCCGGCGTGCCTGGTGCAGCGGCTCTATGGGTACGCCGTGGGCGGGCCCGAGAAAGGCGACAGCCAGGTCATGCTGCCGTATCTGACGAGACGGTTTGCCGAAGAGCGCTACCGCGTGCCCGAACTCATGCGGACGATCGCGCTCAGCAACGCATTTGCCGAGGTGAGTCCGGCTCCCGCTGCCGACCCGACGTCGACGGCGACCGCGGAGAACGTGCAACGCGATCCGCGCCCGATGACGAAGCACCTGGAGGCTGCACATGAGAGGTAAGCGCCTGCTGAAGGAACTGAGTCGGCGCCGCGTATTGAAAGGCATGCTCGAAGGCGGGGCCGTGGCCGTTGCGCTGCCGCTGCTCGACTGCTTCCTGAACGACAACGGTACCGCTTTCGCCTCTGGTGAGCCGATTCCGCTGCGGTTTGGCACTTGGTTTTGGGGTCTGGGGATGGCCGAGAAGGTGTTCTTGCCCAAGACCATCGGGCCCAACTATGAGCTTCCGCCCGAGATCGCCGCGCTCGCCCCGGTGCGCGACTTCGTCAACGTCTACACCCATTTCAATGCGTTCAGGGACGCGGCACCGAACCTGTGCCACTACACCGGCTGGGTCATTCTGCGCACCGGTGTCGCGCCGACGACGGGCGGTGATCTGCCCGACGAGACGATCGACGTTACCATCGCGCGCAAGGTCGGGCGCACTACCCGCTTCAAGTCGCTCACAGCGAGCGCGACCGGCGACGTTCGCAACAGTTTCAGCTACGAGAACGCCAACTCGATCAACGCCGCGGAGTGGTCACCCGTCAACTTCTATGTGAAGTTGTTCGGTCCGGGCTATCAGGACCCGAACGCCTCCACCTTCCGACCGGATCCTCGCGTCATGGTACGCAAGAGCGCGTTGACCGGGGTGCTCGATCAGACGCGCCAGCTCGAGCGCACGGTGGGCGCCGACGACCGCGTCCGGCTCGATCAGTACTTCTCGGACATCCGCGGTCTCGAGCAGCAGTTCGACGAGCAACTCACCAAGCCAAAACCGATCGCAATCTGCCACCGAGTCGATGCACCGAAGGATGATCCGCCGCAGGGCGAGGACACGGAGCTCGTCGCGCTGCGGCATCGGATGATGACCGACCTGATGGTGATGGCGGTGGCCTGCGATCAGACGCGGGTGGTCAACATGGGATATTCGGCCGGTTTCGCCGCGACCATCAAGGCGGGCTACGAGAAGCCGCACCATACCTGTACGCACGAAGAAGGCGTCGATCCGCAGCTCGGCTACCAGCCGACCGCCTCATGGTTTACGCGACGCGCGATGGAGAGCTGGTCGTCGTTCGTACAGGCGTTCGCGAAGGTCAAGGAAGGCAACGGCACGCTACTCGATAATTGCCTGCTCTACGCGAATAGCGACACCGCTTCGGCACGAATCCATTCGTTGGAGGGCATCCCGATATTCACCGCTGGTCGCGCCGGCGGCCGTATCAAGTCGGGCCTCCATATCGACGGCGGCGGCACAGCGGGAACCCGGATCGGGTTCACGATCATGAAGGTGTTCGGTGCGGATGCTACCGAATGGGGCACCAACAGCAACAAGACTTCACAGGAAGTCAGCGAAATGCTGGGGTAGCCAAGTCGACGTTCACGCCGCGGCGCAAGAGGCGGAGGGACAACACGTGCGAGTCGATGGCTTGAGCAGGGCGGGCATGGCGAGCATCACCGCCGTGTCGGCGGCGTTGCTTGCGTTCTCATTCGGCGGCTTGGCGCGGGCGGATGATTACGCGCCGCCCGATGGCAGGATCGGCTACGTGCTGACCACGATACACTGGGCTACTTATCAGAAGGACCCCGAGCGTGAGTGCCCGCATGGAACCAACATGGGCCCGCGGGAAGAGTTCAAGCAGCTGTTTCCCGACGTAGAGCACGGAAAGTACACGCTCCTCGATACCGAGCTGCGCCGCGAGATCGATAACTGGTATCCGACTACGGCGCCCGAGCCGTTCCCGTTCTACGAAGCGGGCGGCGCGATCGCGCTCGGCCTGAATCTCGACGGTAAGGTTGGCGCGCACGACTTCACCAGCCCCGATGGCGTGCAGGGGATCGACAACCAGCTGTATCGGGCGCTCGGCTGCATGAACAGCTACCGCGGTGGTTACTTTGATCTGTTCGACAACTCTGAGTTCGAGAAGGAAGGCTACAACCGCATCTTGATCGAGCTCACCGGAGTGCAGAGCCTGGAGAATTCCCCGCACGTGAGCGTCACGATCTACCGCGGGCTCGATCCGCTGCTCACCGATGCGACCGGCAGAGATTTTTTACCCGGCGGCACCGAGCGCATCGACACGCGTTGGGGGCGCAAATTCATCCAGCATCTCGAGGGCAAGATCACCCACGGCGTGCTGACCACCGAGCCGCACGATATTACCTTCCCGTGGTCGACGTTCGATCTGCCGGTCGATGAGTACATGCGCGCGACGCGTTTTCAGCTCAATCTGACGCCGACGCGCGCCGAGGGATTAATCGGCGGCTATGCCGACATCGAGACCTGGTACCTGCAGACGATGAAATCGGAGCCGACACATTTTCACAGCTACGGCCAGACCTCACAATCGTCGCTCTACAAGGCTCTCCGCCGGCTGGCGGACGCGTATCCGGACCCGAAGACCGGTGTCAACACGGCCATCTCGTCGGCGCTGCGCGTGCAGTTCGTACAGGTATTCGTGCTGCATCCGCAGAACCGCGCCCTCGAAGCCGCCAACAAGTCGCTGCAAAGACCGTATGCGGGACCGCCGTTCCCGCGCTCACCGACCGATGAGCTCGCAGAACAGCCCTCGAGACTAGCGCAAGCGGCGATAGCGGCGCCGAGCGCGGCCGGCCCGGCCGCGGCGAACGTTGCGAGCGCGGTCCACTGAGCGCATTGGGATGATAGTGAAGACCTTGATAGGGATTGCATCCGGGGCGGGCGCAGTGCGTCCGAGAAGGCGGCGGGAACTCATCGCGGGAGCGATCGCAGCCGCGCTGGTGTGGGGAAGCGTCTGCGCGTTGGGTGCCAACCAACCGGTCGACTCGTACATCGCCGCCTGGCGCAGCGGAAAATCTGCCGTCGGCGGTATGACCGAAGCGTACGTTCATGTGCCGATGCCGCCCGGCTTTCGTGTCGTGGACACCGACCTCGACGGTCCGGTGTTTGCGGATGCGAACGGCAAGACGCTTTATAGGTGGCCGCGGGAGGAGCTTCGCAACGGAGCCACCGGCGACAACAAGGGTGAGTCCGAGTGCACGAGTGTCAAGCTCACCGTCAACGATGGATTCATGAGCCCGTATCCGGCCGGCCTGCTGCTGCCCGATCTTGATCAGCGCCCGAGCTGCACGGAAGCCTGGCCGCCGGTGCGCGCGGCCGCCGATGCCAAGCCGATCGGTGGCTGGAGCATCATCAAGCGCAAGGATGGTATCCGGCAGTGGGCGTATAACGGCTACGCGCTCTATACCTCCTTCCTCGATCGCAGATTAGGTGACGTGCTCGGCGGAACCTCACGCCGCGACCACGTGTTTGTGCCACGCATACCGGTCGGTCCGCCGGCAGACGTGCCTTCGGGTTTCAGGGTCATGAGCACGAGTCTGGGACGGTTGCTGACGACGGATCACAACGAGTCGGTCTATGTGTCCGATCAGGACACCCCGAATCGATCCAACTGCAACGACGCGTGCGCGCAGACCTGGATCCCCGTTGTAGCGCCCGGTATCGCCCGCGCGCACGGCGAGTGGTCAATCATCGAGCGCACGCCGGGCATCTATCAGTGGGCCTTCCGCAATAGACCGCTGTACCGCTATATCAGCGACGGGTCGCAACGGGCCAGTCTCGGGGGTAGCGACCAACCCGGCTGGCACAACGTATTCACGCAGATGACGCCGCCGCCGCCGCGCCAGTTCACCGTGCAGGACACAACCTCCGGCCAGGTACTGGCGGACTCGCGTGGCAGGACGATCTACATTTTTGAATGCGGGGAGGATTCGCTCGATCAGCTCGGATGCGACTATCCGACCGAAACGCAGGCCTATCGTTGGGCGATGTGTGGCGGCGGAGATCCGGTACGCTGCCAGCATACCTTCCCCTATGTGCCGGCGCCCAAGGATGCGCCACGTGACAAGCCGGCCTGGAGCGCGGTCGATATTGATCCGTCGACCGGGCGGTTTGCGCAACCCGAGAAGCACGGGACGCTGCATGTTTGGGCGTACCGCGGGCGGCCGATCTATACCTACGCTGGCGACCAGGTACCGGGCGACATCAATGCCGACTCGCACGGGGAGTGGAGAGCCCAACGCAACGGATTCAAGGCGTTCTGGGTGCGCGACGTCTATTTCGGTAACAGCGACTGACGTTCGCGAGCAGCGCCGGCCTGCGCCTGTTCTAATGCCACATTCTATGCGGTCAGACCGGTGGCTTCCCCGGTCGGTTGTCACCTCTAATCACTGCGCATAGAATCAAAGTAGTTATTTCGTTGTTTCGGCCACGAGCGATCAAAACAAGATAAGGAAACTAATAATGGACTCGAAATCGGGGGAAGCTCCAGCACTTCGATCGCAAGCCCGCGTGCGCCTGGCGCAGCTGGTACTAGGGCTCGCGTTGTCGGCGGGGCTCGTTTCGCATCCCGTGCGCGCCGCCACTCCCGTACACGCCGCTGAGTTCGGGACCATCTACGGCAGTCTCAACGGGAAGGTGGTACGAGACAATGCACGATTTCAGGTCGAGCAGTTCGTGTTGCCACCGGGTGCCTCGACGGGCCGCCACAGCCACCCGGCCGATCAGCTGTTGGTTATCATCAAGGGCGGTACACTGAAGTCGGTGGACACGGGACGCGCGACGCTTTGGAAAGACGGCAGGGTGATGTGGTATAGCGCGAACGTGCCCGCGGACGGAGGCAGCACCAATGTCGGCACGACGCCGATCATGATGCTGTGGGTGACGGTCAAGCCCGAGCCCCCGGGCATAGCATCGCAGGATTATCCGAACGGCACACCAAAGGACTATCACCTCGACTATCCGAATGTCCCCGGAGAGGATCTGTTCGAGAACGAGCGCGTAGTGGTGCAGCGTCTAACCGTGATGCCGGGGCAGTGGGAGGGCGTGCATGCACACATCCCCAACCAACTTTATATAGAAATCAACGGTGGGGTGTTCACGGGGCGCACCTACAAGACCCCCGAGCATCCCGAGGGCCGCGGCCCACAGATTCCTGGCACGGCGGGATTCATGCCCCCGGTTGACATCAGTGTGGGGCACGAATCGCACAACGCCGGTAAGGAGCCGATCGAACTGGTCTGGGTCACCTTGAAGGACTGATGGGCGTTGCGACCTGATGCGCCTCCGGGAGCGCTAGTGACTTGGCGCCTCGATGCGAATGGTCTTGAGGACACTTAGATCAGTCGGAAGATCCGCGCTTCCCGGCGGAAAGCCGTTCTGCTTAAACACATAGGCGATCACATCCGCGATCAGCGGCGGGGGAAGCGTGCCCTTACGGTCGTTCTTGGGCATGTCCTGGCGTATCGAGTCGAACAGAGCCCCGACGGTGGAGCCGCCCCACTTGGAGAAGAATTCCGGGCCCACGAGCGCCGGCTCGAGCAAGCCCCCCATCAGGTCAGCCTTGTGGCAGCGGATGCACTCGTGCATGTAAGCCTGCTCGCCGCGCTTGCTTTGCTCTTCTGAATAGACACCGCTCAGAACGGAAGTCTGCGGCGGCTGCGATAGGGCCTGGAAGCTCAAACCGACTGAATAGAGCACTAGCACGACGCAGACGGCAGGCCAGGCCCGCCGGCTTAGGCGGCGAAGGACTGACATCATTCTGATAGATGTCCATCCCCGCCAGAGCCGGGGGCTTTCAAGAGTGAGCGCTCAAAGGGCCTACGCCAGCCGTCCGAACACCTCCCCAGAGGCGTGATGAAGGGCACGCAAGAACCGCGCGGTGTACGTCTCAGGCCTTTTTGCTCTCCGCCCGCAACATCGCCGGGACCATCTTATTCATATAGAAATCGGTGATATTGACGAGCCCTATCTCGGAGGGCATGTAGGGTTGACCGCCCGAATAACGACTGTTCGACAAGCCCACATGGTTGTTCTCCACCACCCAGCGATCTTCGCGAACGGTGTTGTTCCACAAGGCGATCAAGTGCTCGACGTCGTAATCCTTGCCTTCCTCTGCATCGGGGTGGACCAGCCAGATCAAATCTGCATCGGTCTTATCAACCGCGCGCGGAATGAAGCGCCAGATCAGCGCGTAATCTGGGGAGGGAATCACACCATCCATAAATGACAGCAGCCCGCCCGACTCAGCGGCCCAACGACCCGGACTCGGCCCGAGCCGTTCGGTATAGCCCGGCAGCAGCTTGGCGCACGCCGGCTTTCCATCCACGGTCATTGCGACCTGACCCGGCCGCAGCGGAGCCCCATAGTTCACCGCGGTCCCGCCCGCGCGGTTCGCGTACCCGGCCTGGTGTCTGCCTCTTGTGCCCGCGCCGCCACCGGAACCCATGCCTCCACTGGGGGCAACTTGTGTCTTGTCCGGCTTCCAGGTGTAGCCGCGGAGAGCCGCGGCCAGATAATCGTCGTAGTTACCCCCGAGCGCCTCGACTTGCGCGGCGGTCAGCGTCTCGTCACCTATCCAATCCCCCCTGACGTAGGAATTGGTGTGTGCGATTCCGCAGTGGTAGCACTCGGTAAAATTCTCCAGCACCAGCTTCCAATTCCCCTTCACGGGATGGGATCTGCGCGCCGCAATCTTCAGCTTGGGTTCGATCCCCCCCACCGGCACCTGGAATTCCGGCGCCGCGCCGCTCGCCAAGCTCACAAAGATAAACCCGCCGACCACACGCACGTGCGCAGGGTGCAGGCTATGATCGGCCATGTTAAATCCCGTGGGAGCAAACTGTGCCGCGCCGGGTACCGAAACCAGCTTGCCGGTCAGATCATAGGTCCATGCATGGTAGGGACAGCGGAATACCGACGTGTTTCCTTCCTGCCCAAGCTGCTTGACCGAAAATACGGCGTCGGGGCGCTTGCCACCTGGGCCCGCCTCGCTCGGTAGCTTCTCGTCGTGCAAGCACACACGAGAGCCGCGATGTCGGCAGACGTTATGGAATGCGTTGATGGCGCCTTGGTCGTCCCGCGCAATGATAATGCTGTCGCCTCGCCCGAACTGAAACAGGAAATAATCGCCCGGCTGGGAGATTCGATCCTCGTGATCGACCACCCACCAATAATTCTCCTTCATATAGAGCTCTTCGCGGGCGTACCATTTTTCGTCGAGATAGTATTCTGCTGGGATGGTTCCGCCTTTCTTCCAGCCGCTGCGATTGGGCGCAGCCCCTGCCTCGGTACTGGAAGCAGCACCCGGCTCTGTGCTGGAAGAGCTGGCCGCCTGCGCCGCACCCGCCGCCGGCAACACCGCTGCCGCGCCCATCGCGAGCGACGTGAGCGCAAGATCACGACGAGTCAGGTTATTTTTGGTCGTGACTTCATCCTCTTTACTCGTCTTGTCCTTACTCATGACCTCTCCTCCAATGCCTATGAAGCGGCACGCAACCACGTGCCGTGTATGTCTCAGGCCTTTTTGCTCTCCGTCCGCAACATCGCCGGGACCATCTCATTCATATAAAAATCAGTAATGTTGATGAGGCCTATCTCGGAAGGCACGTAGGGCTGGCCGGCCGAATAACGACTGTTCGACAAGCCCACGTGGTTGTTTTCCACTACCCAGCGATCTTCGCGGACAGTGTTGTTCCACAGGGCGATCAAGTGCTCGACGTCGTAATCCTTGCCTTCCTCTGCATCGGGATGGACCAGCCAGACCAGATCTGCATCGGTCTTGTCAACCGCACGCGGAATGAAGCGGTAGATCATCGCGTAATCAGGGGAAGCAATCACACCCTCCATAAATGAGAACAGTCCGCCCACGCTGGCGGCCCAACGACCCGGACTCGGCGCGAGGCGGTCGGTATAGCCCGGCAGCAGCTTGGCGCACGCGGGCTTTCCATCCACGGTCATTGCGACCTGACCCGGCCGCAAGTAGTGCACGCCAATGGACGACTGGTACGGGAGCTGATGCCAAGCTGCTGCCCCCGGGCCTCCACTGGTACCCATGCCCTGCCTACGGCTGCCGGCTTGTGTCCTGTCCGGCTTCCAGGTGTAGCCGTGGAGGGCCGCGGCCAGATAATCGTCGTAGTTACCCCCGAGCGCCGCGACTTGGGCGGCGGTCAGAGTCTCGTCACCTATCCAATCCCCTCTGACGTAGGAATTGGTGTGTGCGATTCCGCAGTGGTAGCACTCGGTAAAATTCTCAAGCACCAGCTTCCAATTCCCCTTCACGGGATGGGATCTGCGCGCCGCAATCTTCAGCTTGGGTTCGATCCCCCCCACCGGCACCTGGAATTCCGGCGCCGCGCCGCTCGCCAAGCTCACAAAGATAAATCCGCCGACCACACGCACGTGGGCAGGGTGCAGGCTGTGATCGGCCATGTTAAACCCCGCGGGGGCAAACTTCGCCGCGCCGGGTACCGAAACCAGCTTGCCGGTCAGATCGTAGGTCCACGCATGGTAGGGACAGCGGAATACCGACGTGTTCCCTTCCTGCCCAAGCTGCTTGACCGAAAATACGGCGTCGGGGCGCTTGCCGCCTGCACCCGCTTCGCTCGGTAGATTCTCGTCGTGCAAGCACACACGAGAGCCGCGATGTCGGCAGACGTTATGGAATGCGTTGATGGCGCCTTGGTCGTCCCGCGCAATGATAATGCTGTCGCCTCGCCCGAACTGAAACAGGAAATAATCGCCCGGCTGGGAGATTCGATCCTCGTGATCGACGATCCACCAGTAGTTCTCTTTCAAATAGAGCTCATCACGGGCGTACCATTTTTCGTCGAGATAGTATTCCGCCGGAATGGTTCCGCC
>JASHTF010000083.1 GCA_030040715.1 Gammaproteobacteria bacterium
GCCAAGGTGCCGACACAGGCATAGCTACCCGCGAACACTCCGCACCCGGCGGCGCAGTCGCCAGCTGCGATCACCCACTTGGGAGCGGGCGCTGCGGCGTAAGTCCGCTCGAGCGCCTCGCGCATGTTATGCGTCACCGGACCGGTCACGAGCAGCACATCGGCATGCCGCGGTGAGGCAACGAACCGGATGCCGAAGCGCTCGATGTCGTACAGCGGATTGTTCAACGCGTGGATCTCGAGCTCACAGCCATTGCATGAGCCGGCGTCCACCTCGCGGATAGCCAGACTGCGGCCGAGTGTGCGTGCGATTACGCCTTGCAGACCTGCACCGATGGACTCGAGCTCTTCAGGTGCGATGTCCTCGGTGACGGGGGCGTGGAGCAGGTTCTTGAATAGACGTCTACGCATAGCCTTACATGTCCTGGCCGGCGTACGAGCAGTTGAAAGACTTATTGCAGAGCGGAAAGTCCGCCACGATGTTGCCGTAGATCGCAGCCTCAAGCAGCGGCCACTGGAACCAAGAGGGATCACGCAGGTGACACCGCTCGATGACGAGGGCTGGCCCGATTCGGACATGTGCGAGCACGTCGCCCCGAAATCCCTCCACCATCGTCGTTGCTTCGAGCGCAGTCGAAGGTGCAGTGGTCGGCAGCGAAACTTGGATCAAACCCCGCGGGAGCGCATCCAACGCCGCTTCCAGCCAGCGCAAACTTTCCTGTACTTCCAAGATCCGGATCCAGACACGTGCATTGACGTCACCTTCGCGGCGCACCGGAGCCACGATCGGCAGCTCATCGTAGGGGGCATAGGGCAGAGCCAGACGGGCGTCAAAGGCGCGCCCGGAGGCTCGACCGATGTAGCCGCCGGCGGCGAACTGAGCGGCGAGGGCGGGTGTGAGCACTCCGGCTCCCACCGTCCGATCCTGGAGCGATGCAGTATTTTCATAAAGCTCGATCAGCTCAGGGAACTGCGAGCGCAGGCGCTGCGTGAGCGCCTGGATTACCTCGATCGTCGAGCCATTCAAATCCGTCGTGACACCCCCGGGGATGACTCGGTCCATCATCAGGCGATGTCCGAAGGCCTGTGCGCAGGCTCTCAGCGTGGCCTCACGCAGGATGGCGCATTCCGCATGCAGGAGCGCAAACGAGGCGTCATTGCAAATGGCCCCGATATCGCCGAGGTGATTTGCGAGGCGCTCGAGCTCGCCCATGATCGCGCGCAGCCAACGCGCGCGTGGCGGCGGATCAAACTGCAACGCCCGCTCGACCGCACGCGCGAAGGCGAGGGAGTAGGCCACCGTGCTGTCGCCCGAGACTCGTGCAGCAATGCGTGCCGCGTTTTCGATCGATCGGCCGATTAGCAGCTGCTCGACACCTCGATGTACGTAGCCCAGCCGCGCCTCGAGACGCACGACGGTCTCGCCGGATGCGGTGATGCGAAAATGCCCCGGCTCGATGATGCCGGCGTGCACCGGGCCGACGGGAATTTGATGCAAGCCTGAGCCCCTGGTCGGCAGGAACGGGTAGTTAACCTCGGGCGACGGAGTGGCTCGGTCAGCGGCGGCCGGGGAGGGCATCGGATACTCGGCGGCTAACGGATGGCGCATCGGCCAGCGCCCGTGATCGAGCCACGGCCGCTGGTCCGGCAGGCCGATGAAGCGCAGGGCAAACAGGTCCGAGATGGCCCGCTCAAGCCTCAGCGCAGGAGCATGAAACTGTGCCAGTGAGGGCACGGCTCCCGCCTCTGCGGCGAGCGTCACCAGGTATATCGCTCCGCTGCTCGGCTGATAGAGCACACACCGTACGGCGGCGGTCTCACCCCATTCCGCGAGCAGCTCAAACCTACCCTCGCGTAGCGCGGTGCCTATCTCGCGCCACGTGTCTACGTCGACCGCTACGCTCGGCCAGCCGCGATGACTCACCAGGGGCGAGAGGTTGGCGAGCAGGGCGGTGAGCATAATGCCCGATGCCCGCTAACCAAGCAGACTCGCCACGTGGCGAAACCACGTGACGACCGCGACCGGCAGATAGACCCCGGCGATTGCGACCAGCAGTAGATGCAGCCCCATCGGTGCGAGGCGGTACCTGGGCAGCGCGTGCCGGTGGCTGGTCTCGCCGAATGCCACTCCGTGCAGCCGATACATCAGGGCGCTGAAGGCAATGGCGATGCCGAGGACCAGCGGAATAGCGAGCCAGATCGAGCGTGCGAAGGTGGAGCTGATGAGGAGAAATTCGGCCGTGAATACCCCAAACGGCGGCATGCCCGCGATCGCCACGACCGCTGCCACGAGCAGCCACCCGAGCAGCGGTTGGCTGCGCGTCAGTCCCTGGATGTCAGCGATACGCTGGGTGCCCTCGAGCTGCGAGACGTAGCCCACGCCGAAGAAGATCCCAGACTTAGTCAGACTGTGCATCGCCATGTGCAGCAGCCCGGCGAAGTTCGCGAGCGGCCCACCGAGCCCGAAGGCGAGAGTGATGATGCCCATGTGCTCGATGGAGGAGTAGGCGAACAGGCGCTTGATGTCACGCCGGCGAAAGAGCATGAAGCCGGCGAAGATCAGCGATACCAACCCGAGTGTGATCATCAGCGGACCAGGCGCGATCACGCCGGGATTGCCGGCCATGATGAGCTTGAAGCGCAGCAACGCGAACAGCGCGACATTCAGCAGCAGTCCCGAGAGCACCGCGGAAATCGGAGTCGGGCCCTCGGCGTGGGCATCCGGCAACCAGGCATGCACCGGCACCAGCCCTACCTTGGTACCGTAGCCGAGCAGCAGGAACACGAACGCGAGATTCAGTAGCGCCGGGTCACAGCGCCCGGAGCTCGACACCAATCGATCCCACGCCATCGCCGCCAGGCCTTGGCCGAGATGCTCCTGCGCCGCCAAGTACACCAGGATGGTGCCAAACAGCGCCAGTGCGATACCGACCGAGCCGAGGATGAAATATTTCCAGGCCGCCTCAAGCGCGGCGTTGGTGCGGTACAGGCCCACCATCACGACCGTTGTGAGCGTCGCAACCTCGATACCCACCCACATCAGCCCGATGTTGTTGGACACCAGCGCGACATTCATGGCCAGCATCAGCACCTGATACATCGCATGATAGAAACGCAGATCCTTCTTGCGGAGACGGCCCCCCTGGAGTTCATGCGCGATGTAGCCGGCACTGAATGCGCTGGTCGTGAAGCCGACCAGGGCGGTCACGATTAGGAACACGGTGTTGACATCATCGACCAGCAGATACAGCGACGCCGCGGGGCGATAGGCGTATAGCAGCACGGCGCAGCCCAAGGTAAGCGCGCAGAGCATCACATTCACGGCCGCCGAAACTCGATAGTTCGGGATTAGGGCGAGAAGCAGCGCGCCGAGGGCTGGAATCGCCAGCAGTCCCGCAAGCGCTAGCGTGCCGAGCGCGCCGCTCACGTGGACTCACCGCCGGACAGCTCGAGCGCGTGCAAATCGACGGTGTCGAAGCGCTCCCGGATGCGGAACAAAAAGATGCCGATCACGATGAAGGCGATCAGCACTGAGAAGGCGACGCTGATTTCGACGACCAGCGGCATGCCTCGGGCACCGGTCGCCGCCAGAACCAGGCCATTCTCGAGCGACATGAAGCCAATCACCTGGCTCACTGCATTCCGCCGTGTGACCATCATCAGCAATCCAAGCAGCACGATGGAGAGAGCAAAGGCGAGATCCTCGCGTACGAAGGTGCCGGCCGCCTGCGTGACCGGTAGCATCACCATGATGGACAGCCCCACCAGCGCCATTCCGAACAGCATCGTCGGACCCATACCGATCACGGTCTCGATCGAGCGATGGATTCCGAGCCTGACGATGATCCGATGCAGCGCTACGGGAATGATGATGCCCTTGAATCCGAGCGCGATGACTGCCGTAATGAACAGCTGCGGTGCCTGCTGCAGATAGGCCTGCCATGCGACCGAGAGTGCGAGCCCGCAGGCCTGTAGGGCGAATACGTTCAGCAGTGCGAACATGCGGTCCTGATATAGGAGCAGGAAGCTCACCAGCAGCATCGAGCCCGCGAGTAGATGCGCGATATCGGTGTCGAAGGGACTCATCAGGAGAGCCTCGACACGAACAGCAGGATCGCTCCGAGAAGCCCGAGCATCAGCGCGACACCGAGGAATTCCGGCACTCGGAATACGCGCATCTTGGCAGTCGCAGTCTCAGAAACCGCGAGTAGGGAGGCGCCGGCGATCAGCTTGAGCAGGTACGCAGCCAGGCCTAGCCCGTATGCCCACGCGCCCGCGTCCACTTCCGCTGTACCCCAGGGCGTGAACACGCAGGCGATCAACGACAGGTAAAGCAGCAGTTTGAGCGAGGCGGCCGCCTCGATGAGCGCCAGGTGTCGCCCGGAGTATTCCAGCACCATCGCCTCGTGCACCATCGTGAGCTCAAGGTGCGTCGCGGGATTGTCGACCGGTATGCGCGCGTTCTCCGCCAGCGAGACGATGATGAGTGCCACCAGCGCCAGTGCCAGCGATATGCTCAGCCCCGCATGTGTGCTCAGCATGTAGGCAGATACGTAGGAGAGCTGAGTCGAGCCGGCAAACAGTGACACCGTGAAGACCACCATCAGCATGGCCGGCTCGGCCAACGACGCAAACATCATCTCGCGACTGGCGCCGATGCCACCGAAGCTCGTGCCGACATCCAGTCCTGCGAGCGCCAAGAAAAAACGCGCGGTGCCGAGCAGCGCCACGATCACGATCAGGTCTGCCGCAGCGCTGAAGGTGAGTCCAGTGCAAAATGTCGGCACGAGCGCAGCCGCCACCCAGGTGACCGCGAAGATGAGGTAGGGCGCGGCGCGGAACAGCCATGAGGCGTTGTCCGCGACCACGGTCTCCTTGCGCAGCAGCTTCACTAGGTCGCGGTAAGGCTGGAGCGGCGGCGGGCCAACACGGCGCATCAACCTCGACTTGAACGTACGTGTAAGGCCTGTCAACCAGGGTGCCAGGACGAGCACCAGCGCAAGTTGCAGCAGTTGTGTCAGCCAGGGCCTCATGATCGCGAGAGTCCGATCACGGCGAGCAGCAGGATCAGCGTCGCGAACACGAGCATCAGGTACTTACGGATCGTCAGGAATTGCAGCCGCGTCAAGCGGTCCGCCAGTGTGCCCACTGCGCGAATCACTGGCGCGTAGAACGTCTCCCATACCGTGTCGTGCAGCTCTACCTCAAGAGCGGCCGCCGTGGTATCGCCCGGGCTCGGCATTGAGACGCGCTCGCGGACCCGAAACAGCGCCGTTCCAAATACACGGCGGATGGGCTGCGCAAAACTCGTGGCGCTGTATTGAGCCACAGGACTCGGGTCGGGAAACCCGCAGTCCCAGGCGGGAACACGGCGTGACGCGTGCGCGGCGATGCGCCTGGCGATGAGGGCGGTCGCGACCGCGGCGAGCGCGATCATGACGAACACGAGCAAGCCGTTGTACACGCCACGGGTCGGCTCGATTGGCGCGATCCGTAGCCACGGCTGCGTGGCCTGCGGCGCCAGACGCGCGCCGAGCAGCAGCTGACTCGTGCGCGCCAGGGCATCCATGATGAAGCCGGGCACCACTCCGGCGAGGAGGCATAAAGTCGCGAACAGCAGCATCGCGACTTGCGAGAAGCGATCCGTCTCCCGCGCGGCGAGCGCGGCCGGGGTGCGCGGGCGCCCGAGAAAGGTGACGCCGAAGGCTTTGACGAAGCAGGCCGCGGCGAGTGCGGCTGAGCAGGCGAGGGTTGCTCCCACCGCCGGGACGAGCAGCCTCAGGAACCATTCTGGCAGTTGCGGGCTTAGCAGAATCGCCTGGAACGTCAGCCACTCGGACACAAAGCCGTTGAACGGCGGCAGTGCCGAAATCGCAATGCAGCCGACCAGGAATGCCACCGCGGTCACGGGCATTCGATGGATTAGCCCACCGAGGTGCTCCATATCGCGCTCGCCGCTGGCGTTGAGGATCGCGCCCGAGCCCAGGAACAACAGGCTCTTAAACAGCGAATGGTTGAACACATGGAAGATCGCCGCGATGAATGCCAGGGCGGCGGCGATCGGCATTGCGGCGGCACGGAAGGCTAGTGCGAGCCCGAGGCCGATGAAGACGATGCCGATGTTCTCCACCGTATGATAGGCAAGCAGGCGCTTCAGATCGTGCTCCATCAACGCCTGCAGCACTCCAAGCAATGCGGTGATGCCCGCGGCGATCAGCACCGGAGTGCTCCACCATAGGCGCGGCGGCCCGGCGAGATCGAAGACGATGCGCACAAAGCCGTACACAGCGACTTTGGTCATGACCCCGCTCATCAGGGCCGATACGTGGCTCGGAGCAGCCGGATGCGCCAGGGGTAACCACGCGTGCAGCGGCACCAGGCCCGCCTTCGAGCCGGCACCGATCAGCGTGAGAATCAGTACGATCGCGGCTGGCGCCAGCGCCGTGGCTGCCCGCATCTGTGCAAAGCTGTAGCCACCGTGGGCTCCGGCAAGCACACCAAAGGCGAGCAGCAACGCGAGGGCGCCCCCGGTAGCCATGATGAGATACACGATGCCCGCGCGCCGATTGTCCGCGCTGCGATCGTCGCTGACCACGAGCGCCCAGGACGTAAGCGACATCAACTCCCATCCCAGCAAGAAGGAGAAGGCATCCTGCGCGATTACGACCAGATTCATCGCGCCAATGAAGGCTGGGTAAAACGGCACCACCCGCTGCGGCTCGCGTGCGTGAACGCCATAGCCGATCGCGCCGGCGCTCACGATCGCGCTGGTCAGATTGACGATAATCAGAAACACCGCGCTCAGCGCATCGACTCCGAGCAGCGTGTGCGCAAACGGCAGCCCTATTGGTAAGGACACGGTGACCGGAGGTACCGGAGGAGCGATAAGCGCGCACATCCCGAGGGCGGCGAGCGCGCTGCAAGCAAGGGCGCACGCCGTGTAGATGCTCCGAGTGATAAGGAAGTGCCTGGCGAGCGCGGTGGCACCGGCCGAGAGCGCGAACAGCAGCGCAACGCCTGCTGCGCTCAGCTCGCTCACGTTACGCGACGCGAATACGAGCGCTTCCGCTAACCGCATACCACTCTTCCCCGCGCCGAGCGCTCACGGCGGGCCGCCGCCGAGGCGGCCACCACCCGGCCTGCTCATATTCGTTCAACGAGACGCATCCAGTTGTATTTAGATTATAATAAGATGAGAATACGGTGTAAATGAACACGGACCGACCCTCGCAGATCGAAGAGCGCACCGCGCGCTTCACCATCCTGATCGATCCGCGCAAGAAGGCGGTGTTCGAGCGGCTTTGTGCCGAGGAGGACATGACGCCGTCGCAGGTGGTGCGACGGATGATCCGCTCCTATATCGAGCAGCGTCTGGGCGTGCCGTGGAATCCGGCGGAGGTGAAGCTGCCGCTTGACGCTTCAGGCGCGAACAGCAAATCTAAGCAGCGGCGTGCTCGACGCTAGAGGTCGTGCGCCATGCGCCATGCCGCAGGGACCGTGGGTTCACGAGCCGGCCGTCTCAGCCACGCCAGACCGTAGCCCTCGGCAACCACAGCAGCACACCGCGCGGACTCTTGCTCAGCGCCACCGAGACGATGTAGCAGAAGACGGCGAGCGCACCGATCCAAGCAGGCAGGGCGACTGGGCCTGCCCTACCGCCAGTTCGTGCGGTCCGGAACGCGAGCACGCCGAGCGCGATGTAGACGACCAGGCTGAGAAGCTTTGCCCGCAGCCAGGGCAGTGCCCACGGTGACAGGTGGATGGTCCAGAGCATCCCGAGGCCCGAGAGCAAGAGCACCGTATCGATGAGGTGCGGCAGCGTCTGCGTGAGGCGGTTCCGGACCCAAGGGGCACCACGCAAGACTCCGAGCCCGCGGGCTGCGAATCCCAAGAAGGACACCGTGACTGCACTCACGTGGATCAACTTGAGTGTCGCGTAATGCACTCCAGTGACATCCGCCGGGTCACGGCAAAGGTCGCACTCGCGGTCCGTGCAGCTCGCCGCGGCGAGCTGCGATTCCGAGCTCGAGGCTATCGGCAATGCGCTGCGCGCGTTCGATGAAGTACTGCGCTGCGGAAGGCGGACACATTTCGCGAGCCGTCTGAGCGAACAGCTGTAGCCAACGGTCGAAGTGCTGTGGCTCGATCGGCAGCGGCGCGTGCACCGCCATCGGCCGGCCATGGTAGCGGCCACTCATCAGCGTGACGGAGGACCAGAAATTGCACAGACGCGCCAGATGCTGGTCCCAATTCCTCACGCGGCTGTTGAAAATCGGACCGATCAGCTGGTCCGCCCGCACCCGCTCATAGAAGCGGTGCACTAGCTGCTGGATCATCGCCTCGTTGATCCCAGTGCAGGCTTCCATCTCGGCAATCGATCCCTGCCGGCGTGTCATTCCGGCGGCTGCATCTGCACGCATCACGACTCCCGAGTGGGCCACCATACTCACAAGGCCATAAACATTCATATAAAATGTATGTTAATATTGCGCCAAATGGATGTCCAGGTACGCCTCATGGCGATTACGGGAAACGAACCATGCGTCTAACGCTCCGAACGGACTATGCACTGCGAGCGCTTATCTATCTCGGCACGCGCGCTCGACGGCTTTGCACGATCCAAGAGATCGCGGGGGCGTACTCGTTGCCCAAGACACACGTCATGAAGGTGATCAACGAGCTCGCGCGGCACGGATATGTGCAGACACTGCGCGGCAAGAACGGCGGGGTTCGCCTGAACGTCGAGGCGGCGAGCATCAATGTCGGGTCTGTCGTGCGCGACATGGAAGGGGATCTCGCCGTGATGGGCTGCCTGTCGCAGACGGGCTTCTGCCGCATCGAGGGCTGCTGTGTGCTGCAGCGGGCGCTGCGCGAGGCTACCCGTGCGTTCCTAGCCACCTTGGACGGTTACACCCTTGCGGATCTGCTCGTCTCACGCCCGGCGCTCGCGCGCAGGCTGGGTGTGAGGGACGCTCCCGGTGCCCCCGTAAGGGCATAGAAACTGAGACGAGTCAGGTGGAGCTACAGCTTAAATCTCGTATGAAACTCGCTCTCCCGATTGTGCTCGCCTGCATTGTTTTGGGTCTGGCGGCACGTGCGCCTTCCATCTTTGCCGGCGAAGAGTCCGCTGCCGCGCCCGGCGATCCGGCGCGCGGAGAGGCTATCTATACCCACGAATGCAGCGGATGCCACGCGGTCAATCAGACGCTGGTCGGTCCGAAGCACTGCGGCGTGTTCGGTCGGCGCGCCGGCACAGTGCCCGGGTATGGCTATTCCGACGCCATGAAGCAGGCGGGTTTCGTCTGGGATGCCAAGCACCTCGACGACTTCCTCAAATCGCCGATTACCTACCTCAACGGTACGAATATGGGATACGCCGGTCTGGACAGCGCGAAGGACCGCGCCGATGTCATCGTCTACTTGCGCGAGGCCATGGACCCCACGAACTGCACGTTGACTGCGAGCAAAGCAGCGCCAAAGCCGCAAGCAGCCGATACGCAGGGGCGGTGATGAGCGAACCGCGAGCTGTTGCGGCAAGGTGTTGCGGTGCCTGGTAGCAGGCGGCGTTATTTCACGCAACGGTCCACGTTCGCGGCCTTCTAAAAGAGGTTGACGCCCGAGATCCCCCCATACACGCCCAACCCCGCGGTCAGCAGCGCGACCCCGACAACGATCCAAGCGTATAGACCTCTTGGACGGTACTCGGCCGGGAGGGCTCTGAAGGCAAGAAGCACGAGAAAGCCCAGAACCACAGGCAACATCAAAGCGTTCATCACCTGTACACCAATGTTCAACGCCACCAGATCTGGTGCCAGGCCTACGATCACCGCACCGGCAATGACCCCTAGGGTGTAAATGCCATAGAACCATGGCGCCTCTAAGGGATGGTGTTCGAGGGAATGTCTGTATCCTGTAACCTCACCAAAGCCCCAAGCAGACGCTAGCGATACCACGATCGCGGCGACCATCGCCGCTCCAATTATTCCGAGTCCGAAGACAAAACGACCGACATCGGGCCCGAGGAAGGGGACCAGCACTTTGCTGATATCGCCGATGGTATCCAAGCTCGCGTGGGTGTTCATCTTGCCGATGGTGGCCGCTGCCGCGACAAGAACCGCGGCCATCACGGCCTGTGTCACGACCGCGCCCAACGCGGTGTCCCAACGGGCATAGCTATAGTGCTCAGGGCGCAATTTCTTGTCGGCGACAGCGGATTGCTGATAGAAGACCATCCAAGGCATGATCACAGCACCGATGTTGGCGGCTACGAGGTACAGGTACCGGTTATCACGCAGTGGCATCTGAACAAGTCCGCTCACGAGCTCCATGCCGTGCGGATGGGCCTCATACGCGACCCAGAAGAAAGCCAACTCGAACAGACCCAGAACTATGGCGACCCGCTCGACGCGGCGATAGGTCCCCGTCAATACCACGGAAAGCAGAAAGATCGCGCTGAGGCTCAGGCTCAGCGCCCGTGGTACCCCGTACAATTCGCCGACGCCGGCAACGCCGGAGAATTCCGTGAGCAACGCCCCGATGGTGGCCACTGCGAGGCCGGTCACCGAGACCCATGCCCAGATCGGTCCGAAGGTCTCCCGGATGAGCTCGCCATGCCCCTTGCCGGTGAAAATAGCCAGACGTACTGTCAGTTCCTGCACGAAAAAGAGGACCGGCATCAAAAGCAACTGCAGAAGGAGAAGCCGGTACCCCCATTGCACACCACTTTGCGCTGCCGTGATGATGCTGCCGACATCCGTATCGGCCAGCATGACGACTAACCCTGGCCCTATCACAGCAAGAAACGTTTTCAACTTTCCCGCTGAAACCTGCAGCACACCGGCATTCACGCGAAGTTTTCGAGATTCGTCCATGGGCTAACGTTGAAGTCGTCGGGACCTAGCGCCCATACGCACTTCCGCGGATGGGCGTTCTGCGGTGCGCCGCCGCTGCACACCACCGGACCGGCTAACGTCAGCACGTGTCGGCACGACCGTGCGCCTAGGCGACGCGCATTTGCTTTTCCCGAAGCTAAGAGTCAGAGCGTCGCTCATGGGTCGAGTCTCGGCCAGTCGGGGCTTGGGGATCGCTACACGTGCTTTGGTATGACCCCTGGTTGCGTCGCCGTGTCACGCTGCCGGCAAACCAGAGGCAAATCTTGAAGTCCCCCTCGACGGTCGGCTCCCCCAGTATTCTGACTTACGAACGAGCGATCGGACAACGGTAGGAGCCCGGAGCGGCGACCACGGTCACGGAAGCCTCATTTAGGGCTGGCGCTGCGGACCCAAGCGCGACAAATAATCGGCAACTGCATTCAGGCCATTCTGGTCGAACGTCTTCAGCAGAAGGGCGTGGGTATGCGGAAAGTTCGGCCGCCGTCCCGCAATCGCGTC
>JASHTF010000084.1 GCA_030040715.1 Gammaproteobacteria bacterium
TACCGGCAAAGCCTCCCGCCCCCATCTGCCACGCGAACAGGGCCGGCAGCGCGTCGGCGCCGGTACCGAATACTCCGCACCCGAGATCCATGTAGAACCAATAGGCCTGGGGATCAACCTTGGCGATGTTGATCAGGAAATCGCGGTAGCTGACGCGCGCCAGGCGCTCCTTCTTCTGCTCCCAGGACAGGCCCGGCAGGTAGTCGGGCTGATTGGGATCCTGCAGCCGAAGCAGATCGCGCTTGGCGCGATCCGAGATCGGCATACGCCGCACGTAGTCCTCGCTGAACTCCGCACGGTAGCGGCGCCCGCCGGGCGGCGCGACGGTCAACGTGTCGGTGCCGAAGGTCTCACGGTCGAAGAAGTAGCCGCCGCGCAGGCCGAGCGAGCTGTAGAGCCGCTCGTTGGCTTCGTTCGCCTGCCGATAGCGATCCAGGTCGATGCCGATATCATCCAGCACCTGCCGCGCCCATTGGTTGTAGCGCTCGGGAGACTCGAGCTCGAGCGTACCGCCGTTCATGACCAGCGTTCTGCCCTGGTAGTGAAACTCGTTGCGCTTGGCGTGACCACCAAAGTCATCGTGGTTGTCCAGCACCAGCACCTTGGCGCCGGCGCCCACGTTCTTGTGGAAAAAATGCGCCGCCGACAAACCGCTGATGCCGCCACCGACGACGATCAGATCGTAGGTCTCGCCGGTGCGCAGCGCGGCGCGGATATCGACCTTGCGCGTGTCGCGCAGCTGGTGCGCGGCCTCGAACGACCCCGGATGTGAGCCGCGCATCCCGGTCCGCGTCGGAGGATAGTAGCCGGGCGCCGACTGCGGCTCGCCGGCCTCGGCGTCGAACGCCGCCGCCGCGCGCGCGGCATCGGACAGCGTGAGCGATCCTGCGACCAGGGCGACGCCATTGAGAAAGTCGCGCCGCGTGATGTCGCGGTCCATTCCGAGTTCCTTATCCGATGAGCTCATCGATCTCTCCGGGATTGCTAGCACAGCGTCCGTTGCAGAATGCGGCGGTCAAACATCACTCGCCGCGCACGATCTCGGCGAGTACTTCGGGCGCGAGTCCCTCGGCGGTGAAGGCCACGCGTACCGCGCCGCGATCGCGCACCGAGCGGTTCTGACTCGCCTTGAACTTGCCCACCAGTGACTCGAGTTCGATCTTGAAGCCGACGATCGCACCCAGCATGGTGTCGAGGAAGCGCGGCGGCGCGTCGGTGATGTGCCAGGGTTGCGCCTGAGTGCGCTCGTGCTCGTTGGTCAGCTCGCCGACCAGTCCCCGCAACCATTCGCGATCCTGAATCCACTCGATGCGCCCACGCCCCTGCACGGTGCTGTAGTTCCAGGTCGGAACGACTTCTCCGGTATCGCGCTTGCTCGGGTACAGGTTCGGCGAGACGTAGTGCTGCGCGCCGCTGAACAGCGCCAGCACGGGCGCGCCGGCCGCAACCTGCTTCCACACGGGGTTGGCGCGCGCGACGTGTCCTCGCAGACGACAGTCGCCTTCCGTGCCAGACAGCAGCATCGGCACATAGTCCGCCGACAGCCCGTCCGCCGAGGAAGTGACCAGGATCGAGAGCGGGTGGACACGCACGAACGCGCACAGCGCCTCGAAGCGCTGCTCGCGAAACATCTCTGGCAGATACATCAGCCCGAGCCTCCTGCCGGCGGGTGCAGCGCTTGCAGGTACGCGCCATCGCTTGCGGCCGATCAGTCGGCAGACTACGCTACGTGGTGGCTTCGGCGCAACGCCGTGGCCGCCGCAACGCCGCCCCGGCGCTACCGATTTCTGCAGGCGCGCGGGCGAGCTCGGCACTCAAGCGACTCGAGATTTTAGAGACTCGATGCACACGAGCAGACCCGCACACGTGCGCCGCCTGTCGCCCTGGCCGCATCCAGGGCCGCACAATCCGTGGCCAGGACGGCCCCATGAACCAGGGGATCACCTATGAATCGTTGGAAAGCCGCCGCTCTCACCACCACCCCGATCGCCGTGCTGACGGCGATGGCCGTCGCGATCGCCGCATCGACGGACGAACAGCCGGCGGTGAAGGCTGGCAACGTCACCGAGGCACGCGTCATCGCCGAGGCACCGCGCGGCCGCAACTGGCCCGTGCTCGGCGGCAATTTCGGCTCGCAGCACTATAGCCCGCTGAAACAGATCAATGACAAGAACGTCCATGAATTGGGCCTCGCCTGGGCGCTCGACATCGACAGCCCCATGGGCCTCGCCACCGAGCCGATCGTGGTCGACGGCACTATCTACGCGACCGCCTCAATGGATCGCGTCTACGCCGTCGATGCGGCCTCGGGTCGCGTGCTGTGGCAGTTCGATCCGCACGTACGACTGAGCGTGATGCGCAATTCCTGGGCGGCGCGCACCAATCGCGGCGTCGCGGTGTGGCGCGGCAAGGTGTATTTCGGCACCGGCGACTGCCGCATGTTCGCGCTCGATGCGGCCACCGGCCGCAAGCTCTGGGACTCGCCGGTGTGCGTGGACTCAACGCAGACCGGCAGCACCGGCGCGCCGACCATCGGCGACGGCAAGGTCTACATCGGTTACAACGGCTCGGACACGGGCGTACGCGGTTCGCTGGTCGCGATCGACGCGACTACCGGCAAGCTCGCGTGGCGCTTCTGGAACGTTCCCGGTGATCCATCCAAGCCGTTCGAGAACCCGGCGCTGGAGATGGCCGCCAAGACCTGGTCGGGCGATCACTGGTGGGAAGTCGGGGGCGGGGACGTTTGGGATTCCATCACCTACGATCCAACCACCAAGTACGTGATCTACGGCACCGCCGGCGCGACGCCCGAGGAATTGTACGGTGATCGCGCCCATATGAAGGTCAGCGGGCCGCGTCTGTTTGCCGGCTGTATCGTCGCCGTGAAGGCCGATACCGGTGAGTATGCCTGGCATTACCAGACCAACATTCGCACCGAGAACTTTCACGTGCTCGTGACCGACGTGACGATCCACGGCACCCGGCGGCACGTGGTGATGACCGTCCCCAGAAACGGCACCTTCTTCATGCTCGATGCCAAGAGCGGCGAGCTGATCTCAGAGCGCGATCTGGCCACCGCGCACGCAGCCGAGCTCACCCCGGTGTCGACCAATGCAGTGCAGCGGCCGCGCAGCGGGCACAACTGGTGGCCGATGAGCTACAACCCGATTACGCATCTGGTCTATATCCCGACCTATGATGACGTCGGCAGGCCGAACGGCTATCAGAACCAGGCCACCGGGCGCCTGATCGCGTGGGACCCGTTGACCGAATCGGCTCGCTGGACCATCCCGCAGCCGCTGTCGACCAACAGTGGCGTGCTGTCAACGGCAGGCAACCTGGTGTTCCAGGGTCAGGGTACGGGCGAATTCGATGCCTATGCGGCCGACCGCGGTGAGAAGCTCTGGTCCATCAAGACCGGCTCGGCGATCGACTCGGTTCCGGTGACCTATGTGGTCGGCAACGATCAATACGTGCTGATGCCGGTCGGACTCGGATCGGCCTCACGCATGTTCGGCCCCGTGAGCACCATGGCTACACCCGAGTCCAGGCTCGGACCGTCGCGGCTGCTCGCCTTCAAGCTCGGCGGCACGATGCCGTTTCCCTATCCGCACGTGATCATCCCGCCGGTCCCGCGTCCGCCGGACCAGACGGCGGACGCGGCCACCATCAAACGCGGTCAGGAGGTATACGGTAAATTCATCTGTGGCGATTGCCACTCGCCCGGAGCGGACGGCAGCGGGCAATGGAAACTCAATGGCACGATTCCGGATCTGCGCTACATGCCGGCCGACGTCCATGATCAGTTCCTCGCAATCGTGCTCGCGGGCACGCACCGCCAGAACGGCATGCCTGGCTTCGGCGATGGCGCGGGCTTCCCGCTCATCACGACCAAGATGTCAGCCGACGATGCGGTCGCGCTGCACGCCTACATCGTCGATCTGGAGTGGAAGGCGTTCAAGAACAATCCCTGAGCCGTGAGGGCTCTGGAGCGTTTGGTCTGTTTAGTTCAGGCGTTTACTTCAGGCGTGGAGAACACCTAGACAGAGGGTCGACCTGCGCCAGAAGTATCTGAACTGACCCGGGGCTCCAGAGCTCGGCCCTCACGGCTTAGCGATGTTCCAATAAATGCCCACACCCCCCGGGGCCTGCGAGATGCCCTGGAGGAAGAACGCCTGCTGCAATTCGGTCTGACTGCCCTCGACCTTCTCGAACGCGTACACCGCCTGGCCGGTGTGCTCACCGGCCGTCTTGTCTCCCGCGAACGTGTAGAGCGCGTAACCCTTGTAGGCCCACTGCCGCGTACCGTCAGGGCGCTTGATCGGTTCCCAGAAACCATCGGACTGCGCACCGGCCGGCGCCAGCAACGGGTGCCACGACTGGAGGCATGCCGCATCGATACAGGCTCCACCGCCGAGTTGCTTGCCCTTGTAGTAGGCGTTATGCAGGAAGGTGTCGCGTAGGTTGCGCCCGCCCCAGCGCTTCTCGAACGGGTAGCCACCGTAGAGCGTCATGCCGTTGAGCACCACCACGTCTCCATAGCCGTCGAGCGATCGGATCGCGACGTGCGCCGGGCGGAAGTTCGCGGTGACCTGCGCCACGGTCCAGCGCCGATCAACGCCGCCGCCATAC
>JASHTF010000085.1 GCA_030040715.1 Gammaproteobacteria bacterium
CTATCCGGTGTTCACGGCGGGCAGTGGCGGTGGACGCATGCGTACCGGGTACCACCTGTCGGCCGAGGGCGATGCGGCCACGCGCGTGGGGCTGACCCTCATGCAGGCGCTGAATATTCCTAACAGCGGCAGCTGGGGCACCGAGAGCAATCACGTCACCAAGCCCTTCAGCGAGGTACTCGCGTGAGCGGTCGGACTCGGGGCGGAGCGGTCGCTCGCGGCGCGCTGGCCCGCGGCGCGCTGGCCGCCGCGGTGACGGTGGTTGCGGCGGGCGCGTTCGGATTGTCCGCCGCACAAGCGGAGGACCGCCTGCCTCCGACGACGCCTCCGGGAATCACGCTCATCGAGGTAATGCGCGACCTGCCGATCTCCGAGCCGCTGGTGCTGTGGCTGCGTCCCGGCGATGCCAACGGCCGCACGCTGTTCATCTCTCAGCAGGACGGTCACGGGAAGTCGAACTGCATCGCCGCCTGCGCGCAGGAGTTTCCGCCGCTGATCGCGCCGCGCGGCGCGAAACCGACCGGCGATTGGACGCTGCTGCACCGCCCCGACGGCACTCTGCAGTGGGCTTATCAGTCGCATCCGCTCTACTCGTGGGTCAAGGAGACCGAGCCCGGACTGGTCGCGACCAATGTCGGCCTGACCGAGACGGTGAACATGAAGACTGCGGAGGTGCCGGTGAAGCCCGGCTCGTTGCTGCCTCCCGCCGGCTGGCAGGTAGCGCGCTTCACCCCGGCAGCCACCCTGGCACTGCCGGACGGATTCGACGCGCGGCAGGTCGCCGCGGCCCAGGCGGTAGTGCTGGTCGACGCGAACGGTCACACGCTCTACCGGTTCGATGGCGATGCGAGGCGCGATGGCCAGGACTGCGCCGCGAGCGGCTGCACGCTCGAGTGGCAACCCGCGCTCGCGCCCGCGCTGGGGCTCGCGATCGGCGATTTCTCCCTCGTGACGCGCACCGACGGGTCCAAGCAGTGGGCTTATAAGGGCCGGCCCCTGTATCTGTATCCGGGCGATGCGCTCCCGGGCGACGCCCATGGCATCGGCGTCGACAGGCGCTGGTCCGTTGCTGCGGTCACCCGGGATTTCACGCCCGCGCGCCTCAGCGTGGTCCATTTCAACGGCTACGGGGATGCGTGGGCGCTGGACGGTATGACGCTGTACGGCGGTTATCCGTTCGAGAAGCGCTGGGGCGGTCGCAATCTGCGCGACACCTTCACCAACCAGTACGCGCGCGGCAAGCGCCTGGGTGCGGCCGCCTGCATGGATGCCGAGTGCCTGCGCAGCTGGCAGCCGCTCAGGGCGCCCGCGGACGCCCAATCGAATGGCTTCTGGGAAGCCCTTGCCCGGCCCGACGGGTCCAAGCAGTGGGCCTATAAGGGCTACGCCCTGTATACCTACGCGCGTGATCGACTGCCCGGCGACCACACCGGCCAGGCGATCTACGACTTTGCCAGGACCGAGGGCAGCCCGACGGAGCTGAAGCGCACGGCCTTCTTTGCCGCCGTCGGCGATGCGGACGCGGGCGCGGGCGTGTACTGGAGCATCGCCAAGCCCTGAGAGGACGTCGAGGTCCCTGTTTAGGTCTTCGGGTAACGAACGCCCAGAAAAAGACCGCCACCTCTGAAACGGCGGCACAACCGCAGAGCGTCAATCGCCCAGGATTAAGCGCGGGTTACCGTGGCGCGGCAGCCACCGGCGCGATTACTTTTTCTTCTGTTCCCGGTACTGATCGTGACAGCCCTTGCAGGTCAGGGCTGACTGTATCCGGGAGGCCACGGCCTCCACGCCCCCGGTCTCAGCGGCTTTCGCGAGTGCGTCCGTGTTGGACGCGAGCTCATCCATGCGCTTGTTGAAGCCAGCCGAATCCGTCCAGACGTTGGGCTTGGCCTGGCCTCCGGCCACGTTCATTGCGAACGCGGCCTTGGCGGTGGACGCCGCCAGCGCCAGCGCCTTGGTGTGCGCGGCGATGTTGGAGTCGTCATCCGACGGCAACTTGTGCTGCAGGATCAGCTCGATGGCATCGGCCTGAGCGCCCATGGTTTTCATGATGTGTTCGCGGTAGTCGATGACGTCCTGGTCGTCGGCGTGCACCAGCGCCGGCAATGCCAGAGCGCCGAGCGAGGCCAGGCCGGCCGCCAGAGCGACCAGGCGGATCATGCGGGCCGGCCGCCGTCCGGCGCGCACGCGGTCAGGACTTGGACTGGATGCAAGTTCGCGCACAGGGTGCTCCCTATGAGTAGTGAGGAGGTTAGCTCTTGGCCGCCCAGGAGTCGCAATGGCCGCTCGGGGTGGTGGGACCGTTGAAAATCATGCATTGGCCGCAATCGGCTGAGGTCGCCATGAAGAATCCGCACTTCGAGCATGGCTGTTGCGGGTTGGGGGTCATCGCCGCCCAATGCAGCTCCGTGCGAGTGCTCTGCTCGCCCGCGTCCATCGCCTTCAGATCGACACACTCGGCGGCGCCCGCTGTGGCAGCGACCGCGGACGCGAGCGCGCCGCCTACCGAAATCTGAACCGTGCGCAATAACAGCTTGCGTCGTGAAATTGAGCTGACCATAGCCTCAGATCCTCTCTTGATGTGTTGCAGGTGGGCAAATAGATCCGCTGATTAGGTGGCCATTAGCACGCACGAGGGTCGGCTCCGCCATCAGTAACCGCCGGCATTTAGGCCGGGGTGGGGCGGACAAGTTCGCTGCGGCGCGAGTCTATTATAGGCGAGTTGCATCCGGACGCGATGGCGATCGAGTCTGGCCCATGGTGGTGCCCCCTGCTACACTCGTGACGACTGCCGCTGATCGCAGCAACTAACAATCATCGGGCGATCCGGAATAGTCCGTTCATGAACGCTAACAGGGGAATTCAATGAATCATTATTGCAAGGTGGGTCTGGCGGCCTGCTGCGCCTTGGCAACGCTGACCGTAGCCCTCGCGCAGGGGCAAAGAGCACCTACGCCGGAGCAGCGGGCCGACCGGGCGATCGACGTACGTCAGTCGGTGATGACCGTGCAGGCGTTCAGCATCGGTCCTGCGGGCGCCATGGCACGCGGCAACATGCCGTTCAGTGCCGACGTCGCGCAGAAAGCCGCGCTGCGACTGACCGCGACCAGCGGCATGATCGCCGACACGTTCAAGCTGGACACCAGCAAGTTCAATCTCAAGACGCGCGCCAAGCCCGACATCTGGACCGATAGCGCCGGCTTCGACATGCAGGTCCAGGGTTTCGTGCAAGCCGTGGCGGCTTTCCAGACGGCGGCGGCCGGCGGCGACAAGGATGCCACCATCAAGGCCATTCAGGACGTCGGCAAGAGCTGCGGCAGCTGTCACGACAAGTATCGCGAGAAGGAAAAGGACTAGCAGCGAGCGGGCGCGTTGAGCTCACCCTGCGGTGAGCTCAACCGCGCTTGTGGCCGGGCCCGCCTTAGCGGGCGAGACCCGCGGTGCCGAAGGGCGTTGTCTGCGCGGCAGCGGTTGCGGGTCTGTTCCACCACCCGCCGCCGAGCGCCTGAAACAGCGCGCCGGTGTCCCCAAGGCGCGTCGTTTCGGCCTGGATACGGCTGATCACGGCCTGCTGATAGGCCTGCTGCGCGCTCAGCAGCGCCAGATAACCGACCAGCCCCGACTGCAGCTGCTGCTGCGTGAGCTCGAGCGTGGTGCTCGCGGCCTGCTCGGCCGCGACCGCAGCCGCGAGGGCGTCGGCATCGCTATAGAGTGCATGCAGCACGTCGGCGACGTTTTGAAACGCGGTCAGCACCGTGCTGCGATACTGCGCGGCCGACTGCACCAGGGCCTGCTCGGCGGCGCGCTGGCGGTGACGCAGCGTTCCGGCGTCGAACAGCGGCTGCGTGACACCCCCGAGCACGCTCCAGAAAGTACCCGAACTCGCGAACATCTGGTCGAACTGCGTGGCGTTGCCACCGGCGTTGCCGCTGATCGAGAACTGCGGCAGGCGGTTCGCGAGTGCGACGCCAACCTGGGCGCTCGCCGCATGCACCGCGGCCTCCGCGGCCAATACGTCCGGTCGCTGCGCGATCAGTTTGGAGGGCAGCGACAGCGGCAGATCCTGCGGCAGATGCAGCGCGCTGAGCGTGAAGGTCTGTGCCACGTCGTGATCGGGCGCATTGCCCGCCAATACGCGCAGCAGGTCGCGGGTCTGCTCGAGCTGCCGTGAGAGCGGCGGCAGCAGTTGCTGCGCGGCCGCCAGCGCCGCCGCCTGCGCGGCGACGTCCAGTCGCGCGACATAGCCGAGCCGCTGCTGGCCGCGCAGAATCTCGAGCGAGTGCTCGTTGCTCGTGATGATGCTGTGGACGGCGGCGATCTGCGCGCGCACCGAGGCTTCCTGAATGGCGGCAGCGACGACGTTGGACGCCAGCGTGACGTAGGCGGCTTGGAGCTGGTAGCGCGCTTGATCAGCTTGGGCCTGTAGTGACTCGACCGCACGTCGATTGCCGCCGAACACGTCGGGCGTGAAGCCGACGGTGAGCTCAGCGGTGTGGAAGTTGTACGTGACCGGCTGCGCGGGGCCCGTCGGTTGGATGACGGCTCCGTTCGGTCCATAGATCGGTGTGTTGGCGGTCGCGAGATTGCCCGAGAGCTTGCTACGTTGAGCCTGGTAGCTCGCCTGGACGGTCGGAAAGAAATAGCCGCGCTGCGCGTAGATGTTCTCCTGCGCCTGCTTGAGCGCCGCCAGTGCTGCGGGCAGCGTCGGGTTGGCCGCGAACGCCTGCTCGATCAGCGCGTTCAGCTCGGGCGAGCGAAACAGCGTCCACCACTGCGCCGAGATATCGCGCGCCGCGCTGAAGTTCTGGCTCGCCACCAGACTCGCGTCACTTCCGGCGACCGCGCCAGCCGACGAGGTGCCCGAGGGCAGGGGCGTCGGCGCATAGCCCGCCGCCGAGGGCAGCGCCGGCCGGTGGTAGTTGGGCCCGACCGCACACGCGGCCAGCGCCGTGCACACGGCCACGGTGGTGCCCAGCCCGGGCGCTCTGAGCGGGGTCTCACTGCGGTGGTATGACATGCGACATCCTCCCGCCGGCTCAGGGCCGCGGCCTGCGTACGGCCGCGCCGTCGATCGCCGCCGGTCCCGTGCGGGTACGCAGCGTCGCACCGTTGATGGCGGCGGGCGCACCTGCCGGATGGAAGCTGGTGCCGCTGATGGCGGCTCCGCCGACCGTGAGCCCGGCCGGACGGCGCGGCGCCGTGGGCAGCGCGCGCAGCGGGGTCGCGGGCGCTTGCAGGTGGGCGGCCGTGCGGATGCTCGTGGGCGGGTGGGATCGGACGTTGCTGACCGCACTCGCCGCACCCGGCAGCGTTGCGGCGACAGCTAGAGCAGGGAGCGCCATCAGAGCGACGACACGGATGAAATGGCCGCGCAGCCTGCCGCAGCTGCGCCGGAGGTGGGGCGTGCTTCGATCAGAGCGTGTCATCCGTGCTCCCCCTGACCCGCTTCACCTCGGGCTTGTTGCCGACGAACATCATCTGCAGCGCCGGCGCCACGACCAGCAGCATCACCGAGCCGAGCAGCATGCCGCCGACCACGACGGTGGCGAGCGGGCGCTGCACCTGACTGCCGATCCCGGTCGACACGGCCGCCGGCAGCAGTCCGAGGCACGCCGACAGCGATGCCATCAGCATCGAGCGCATGCGCTGCTCGGCGGCGTCGAACATCGCCTGCTCCGGCGCCTCCTGATCGCGCCACAGCTGCAGGAAGCGCGTCACCAGCAGGATGCTGTTCATGACCGAGACGCCGAACAGCGATACGAAGCCGATCTCAGCCGAGATGCTCAGGTTCTGGCCGGAGATGAACAGCCCGATGACGCCACCCGCGATCGCGAACGGAATTCCCGCGAGCGTCAGCAGGCTGTCGCGCACGGAGTTGAACAGCCAGTACAGCAGCAGCAGGATGCAGGCGACCGCGATCGGTATCGCGATCGCGAGTCGGGCGCGCGCCGCATTCAGCTCCTGAAACTCTCCCGCCCACTCGATTCGATATCCCTGCGGCAGCTTGACGTTGCGCGCGATGCGCGCCTGCGCGTCGGCGACGGCACCGGCGAGATCGCGCCCGCGCACGCTGAATTTCACCGGAATGAAGCGTTGGTTGCGCTCGTGGTAGATAAAGGATGCGCCGGTGTCGAGTGAGAGGGTGGCCAGCTCATGCAGCGGGATATAGGACACGCCGCCGGCCGCGTTCTGGTAGCCGACCATGAGATTGCCGACTGACTCGAGGCTGGCGCGATACGGCGGCGCGTAGCGCACCGTGAGAGCAAACTGCCGGTCCCCTTCCAGCACCGTGGTGGCTTGCGTGCCGGCCATCGCCGCCTGCACCACGGTGTTGACGTCACCGGCATTGAGCCCGTAGCGCGCCGCCTTGGCGCGATCGACCGTGATATCGAGATTGGGTTGTCCGAGCACGTGGAAGATGCCCAGGTCCTCAATGCCCCGGACCGGGCGCATCTGCGCCTCGATCTCGGACGCGAGCCGCTCCAGCACCGTCAGATCGGGTCCGAAGATCTTGGCCGAGTTGGCGCCCTTGATGCCCGACAGCCCCTCCTCGACGTTGTCCTGGATGTACTGCGAGAAATTGAACGAGGTACCGACGAACTCGTCGGTAAAGCGCTGCTGCAGCTGCGCGATCAGCTGGTCCTTGGTCATGCCGTGCGGCCACTGGTCGAACGGCTTGAGCGGACAGAACAGCTCGACGTTGTTGAATCCGGATGCGTCGCTGCCGTCGTCCGGCCGCCCGTGCTGCGAGGTCACGGTGATCACTTCAGGGTAGCTGCGGATGATCTGCCGCATGCGCGTGACCGCAGCGTCGCCGGCCTCGAGCGAGATCGTCGGCGGCAGCGTGGCCCGGATCCACAGGTTCCCCTCCTCGAGGGCGGGCAGGAACTCGCTGCCGAGCTGAGTCAGCAGCGCCAATGAGAGCAGCAGGAATACCCCGCCCAGCGCGACGGTGGCGCGCCGATGGGCCAGTGCCCAGCGCAGCGTCGGCGTATACAGGGCACGCAGGTTGCGCACCAGCCAGGTCTCGGTTTCCTTCACCTGCTTGGGAAACAGCAGAGAGGTCAGCGCCGGGGTCACCGTGAAGGTAGCGAGCAGCGCGCCGGCGAGAGCGTAGCCGTAGGTACGCGCCATCGGGCCAAAGATCTGACCCTCCACGCCCTGCATCGTGAACAGCGGGATGAAGGCCGCTACCGTGATCAGGGTCGAGAACAGTACGGCCCGGTCGACCTGCATCGCGCTGACGAAGATCAGCCGCAGTCGGTTGGTCCAACCGGCGGCGCTGCTCAGGGAGCTCGCGCCGGGCTGCTCGCCATACTCGTGAATCAGCGCGCGGCGCTCATCCGCGGGCCGCTGAAAATTCCGAAAGATGTTCTCGACCAGGATCACCGCCGAGTCGACGATGATGCCGAAATCCACGGCGCCGACCGACAGCAGATTCGCGGACTGCCCCGTGGCGACCAGCATGATGATGGCAAACAGCAGCGCGAACGGGATGTTGGTCGCCACGATGGCCGCGCTGCGCAGGTCGCCGAGGAACAGCCACTGAATTAGAAATACCAGCACACAGCCGAGCAGCAGATTGTGCAGCACGGTTTGGGTGGTCACGTTAACGAGCGTCGAGCGATCGTAGTAAGGCACGATCTTCACGCCCGGCGGCAGGGTGCCGTCGTGATTGATCTGCTCGACCTCGTGCTTGACGCGCCCGAGCACGTCGTTGGTGCGCAGCGTGCGGTTCATTACGACGATCGCGAGCACGACGTCATCGTCGGCGTCGCGCCCTGCCTGTCCCAGCCGCGGCACATAGCCGACCTGCACGTGAGCGACGTCGCGCACCAGCACCGGGGTACCGTTCTCCTGGCTCAGAACGACGTTGTCGATGTCATCGACATCGCGGATCAGGCCGACGCCGCGGACATTGACCGATTGCTGCCCGAACTCGACGGTGCGGCCGCCGACGTTGATGTTGGCGTTGCCGAGGGCGCCGATGACCTGCGGCACGGTGACGTGATAGGCCTCGAGCTTGCGCGGATCGATCTCGACCTGATACTCCTTGGTAGTCCCACCCCAGGCGACTACCTGCACTACGCCCGGTACCGTCAGCAACCGCCGCTGCAGCACCCAGTCCTGCAGCGTGCGCAGATTGGTGAGCCCGAAGTGCGGTGGCCCGACCAGTTGATAGCGATAGATCTCACCGACCAGGCTCGAGGCCTGGATCGTCGGCGTCACGCCGTTGGGGAGCGAGACGTTCTGCTGCAGATTCAATGCCGCCTGGGTATAGGCGAAGTAGTAATCGACGCCGTAGTTGAACGTGACACGCACGAACGACAGGCCGTAGAAGGAAGTGGAGCGGATGTTGTTGACGCCGGGCGTGGTTGCCAGGCCCACTTCCATCGGGATGGTGTAGTAGCGCTCCATCTCCTCGGCGGACAGGCCGGGCGCCTGGGCAGTAATCTCGAGTATCACCGGTGCCGGGTTCGGATAGGCCTCGATGTTGAGGCGCGCAAATGCGACCAGGCCGGCCGCGATGAAAGCCGCCAGGCCGAGCAGCACGATCGCCCGGCGCAGCAACGCAAGCGAGATCAGTCCTCTGAGCATGCAGCACGAATTCCCGCAGCCGGACTGTGCCGCGCTACTGTGCGGCGTCCTGAATCGCTGCGGTGCTGATGAACAGCGCGCCAGAACCGGCGACCAGCTCACCGGCGGCGAGGCCACCTAGGATCTGGTCATAGCCGTCCTGCTGCTCGCCCACACGCACCGAGCGCCGCTGGAAGCGCTGCCGATCGCTCGTGACCCAGACGGTCATGGTGCCGTCACCCTCGCGCACCACGGCGTCGTACGGCACGGCCACCGAGCGCGTGGCGCCGCCGACGTGCACCGTGAAGCTCGCCAGCATCTGTGCGCGCAGCTCGTCGCGCGGATCGGTGATCTCCGAGCGTATGCGGATCCGGTGGGTCGCGGGATCGACCGCCTCGGCGATGTAGCTGATGCGGCCATGAAAGCTGCGACCCGGGAATGCCACTAACGTCACGTCCACGCTCTGTCCGAGCGCCAGCGAGGGCGCGTCGGTTTCGGGTACGTCCGCCAGCATCCACTTGCTCGATACGTCGGCGACCGCGAATGGCGCCGGGCTCGCCCCGGGCTGCACCAGCATCCCCGGCGCGGCATTGCGCGCGGTAATCACGCCGTCGATCGGGCTCGGCACCGGCATCTCGGGCTCGATGCGGCGCTGCTGCACGATGCGATCGATGTCGGCGTCGCTCTTGCCGAAGATGCGCAGCGCATCGCGTGCGGCGCGCTCGGCACCCACGGCGGTCTGCTGATCCGATACCGCCTGCTCGTAATCCTTCTGTGCCATGCCCTGGATCGCGTACAGCCCCTGGGCGCGCCGTAACGCCTGGCTGGTGAGCTGCAGCGTTCCTGCCGCTGCGATGAGGGTCGATTCAGCCTGAACCAGGTCGGGACTGGCGATCGTGAACAGCAGTTGGCCGCGCTTGACGTGATCGCCGGCACGGGCCACCACACGCACCACGCGTCCCTGGTAGGGAGGTGACACCTGCACGGTGCGGTCCTCGTTGAAATCGATGACCCCGACGGCTGAGTGCTCGACCGTGAAGGTGCGCTCGGCGGCCGGCGCGACCGCGACCGCGCGCAGCTGCGTCGTCGTGAGCGTGACGGTGCCGCTGGCCGCGGCGCTGCCGCCGGCGGCATTGGCACCGGGTTGCGCACTGCAGCCCGTAAGGCAGCCGAGCAGCGCCACCGCGGCGCAGCCCCACACCCTTGAGGCAGGCAATAGCAAAGCGGGCAGCGCTCGCGTGAGCGACGCCGTGGCGAGGCGATCCATGGTCAATCCGGGAAGCTTCCCAGTCTCTCACCGTACGACGGGGGTAGTTTGCCGGCCCGCAGCTTGCCGCAAGCTTTCCCGAACATTACGAATCGGAAAGGTTGTCATACCTGTGACACGGTCCGCGCCGTCAGCGTCGCGGCGGCGCGCTCCGGGGGATGACCGTCTGCCGACCGCTCGGCAATCTACGCAACCGCAGCGGCTGGCGTGCCCGTGCTCGGCTCCTGTGCGCGCGGCACGAGCGGCAGCTGGATCGAGGCGCGTAGTCCCGGCGCTGCATTGGCGAGCTGCAGGCGCCCGTTGTGCAGCGTGGCGATGGCAGCGACGATGGCGAGGCCGAGCCCGTTGCCCGCTTGGTTGCGCGCCCGGTCCATGCGGTAGAACCGTTCGGGTAGCCGCGACAGCTCGCCTTCCGGCACACCTGGGCCGTCGTCCTGGACCACGATCGATGGCCCGAGCGTGGTCTGATAGGCGCCCAGCTCGACCTGCCGTCCGGAGCCGGCGTACTTGATCGCGTTGTCGATCAGGCTGGCGACGGCGCTCGCCAGCAGATCGCGATCGCCGCTCGCCCATACCGCGCCGCTGGTGAGCAGCCGCAGGCGCACGCCGCGCTCCTCGGCCGCGGCATCATACAGTTCGGTCATGTCCTGAAC
>JASHTF010000086.1 GCA_030040715.1 Gammaproteobacteria bacterium
CCAAGAGTGGCGATGCGGCTGCCGAGGCCGAACAGTTCGAGGCCCAGCGACGCCTCGAGGATACCTATGCGAGCAACATCGAAGCGTTGCTGTCGCCGCTGGTGGGCCCCGGCCGCGTGCGCGCGCAGGTCACGGTGGACCTGGACGAAGCTGCGAGCGAGCAGGCGAGCGAGCAGTACAAGCCCGACAGCGCGGTCGTCCGCAGCGAGCAAACTTCACAGCAGACCACGCACCCCGGATCGGCGTTGGGAGGCGTGCCGGGCGCCCTCACCAATCAGCCGCCGGCCGGCGGCTCGATCGCGCCGACCAGCCGAACCGCCGGCGCTAACGCTACCGCGGGCGGAAATGCCACCGCCACCGCCGCGCGCGCCGGCGGCGCTGCGACCGCAGGACCCGGGGGCGCGAATGGCGCCAATGGTGCTAGCGGTGCTAGCGGTGCGAACGGCGCGAACGGCGCGAACGGCGCGGCCGGCGCCAACGCCAATGCAGCTGCGAACGCGACCGGTACCGCGGGCGCAGCCAACGCGGGGCCGGTCGACACGTCCAATCAGAGCACGCGTAACTACGAGATCGATCGCACGGTCAACTACTCGCGCCAGCCGGGCGGTCGTGTCAAACGCTTGACCGTCGCGGTGCTGGTCGACAACGTACACACGGTTGGTGCCGACGGTAAGAGCAGCCAGCGACCACTGACCCAGGCGGAAATCGACAACATGACGCGCCTCGTCAAAGGCGCAGTCGGATTCGATCAGGGACGCGGTGACAGCGTCAGCGTCATCAACGAGGCGTTCGCCCAGCAGAACGAGGTACTGACGCCGCAAGCCACGCCGCTGTGGCAGCGCCCCGGCGTGCGCGACGTGACACGTCTGGTGCTGGGTGCACTGGTGCTGGTCGCGCTCGCGCTCGGGGTACTGCGACCGCTGATCAAAAATCTCGCCAGCCACGTCGTGCCCGCGGTGCCGGTGGCGACCGAGGCGCAGCCCGGCGATGCCCGCGGCGCGGGCGGTGCCACACGCCAGCCGCTCGCCTTCGAGCAGCAGGTCGTGCAGGCACGCAGTCTGGTCTCCCAGGACCCCAAGCGGGTCGCACAGGTCGTGAAGACCTGGGTCGCTGAGCAATGAGCGAGCCGCAGTCGGCGCGCGCGGGAGTCGATCGCGCAGCCATCCTGCTGCTGGCGCTCGGCGAACAGGATGCCGCGCAGGTGCTGCGGCATCTCGGCTCTCAGGACGTGCAGCGGGTCGGCGCCGCCATGGCGCAGCTATCGGCGGTATCGCGCGAAGAGGTCGCGGGCGTGCTGGCCCAGTTCGCGCTCAGCGTAGAGCAGCAGACCTCGTTCGGAGTCGGCACCGATGAGTACGTGCGCAACGTGCTGAGAGAGGCGCTCGGCGCCGACAAGGCCAGCGGCGTCATCGATCGCGTACTGCAGGGGCGCAGCAGCCGCGGCCTGGAGGCGTTGAAGTGGACGCCGCCCCGCTCGATCGCGGAGATGCTGCGCTCGGAGCATCCGCAGATCATCGCCATCGTGTTGTCGTCTCTGGGTGCCGACCAGGCGGCCGAGGTGCTGAAGCTGCTGCCGGAGACCGGGCGTGCCGAGATCCTGATGCGTATCGCTACGCTGGACGGAGTACATCCGACCGCGCTCAACGAGCTCGACGAGGTGCTCGAAAAGCAGCTCTCGGGAGCGAGTGGCGCCAAAGCGGCCACCGGGTTCGGTGGTCCGAAGGTCGCAGCCGAGATCCTCAACCTGGTGGGCACGGCCGAGGAAGGCACGTTGATCGCGCAGATCGCCAAGACCGACGAGGCGCTGAGCCAGAAGCTCCAGGATCTGATGTTCGTATTCGCCGATCTGATCGACGTGGACGATCGTGGCCTGCAGGAGCTGCTGCGCGAGGTGCCGAGCGATAAGTTGATCATCGCGCTCAAGGCAGCGGACGAGAAGCTCAAGCAGAAATTCTTCAAGAACATGTCCGAGCGCGCCGCGCAGATGATGAAGGACGATCTCGAGGCCAAGGGACCGGTGCGGCTGTCCGAAGTCGAGGCCGCGCAGAAGGAAATCGTAGTGACGGCGCGCAAGATGTCCGAGGAGGGGCGCATGCAGCTCGGTGGCAAGGGTGGCGAGGCCTATGTCTGAGAGCGCGCGCTCGCCCGCAGCCGCGAGCGATGCGGCAGCGTGGGTGCTGCCGACGATCGACGGGCCGGTGCTGCCACTGCGCCGCCAGTCCGCGGACGTCGAGGCCACCGAGCGCGCCGCCTGGGAGCGCGGTCACGCCGAAGGCCACGCGGCTGGGCTCGCGGCCGCCAAGCAGCAGATGCAGGCCGCGACCGCGGAAGCCACGCGGCTCGTGCAGCAGTTGCAGTCGATCTGCGATTTCATGACGCAGCCGCTCGCGGAGCTGGATCAGGAGGTGCTGGCGCAGCTCGCGACGCTCGCCGGCGCGATCGCGCGCCACATCGTGCGACGCGAGCTCAAGCTGCATCCGGATGAGATCGTTGCCGTGATCCGCGAGACCGTCGCGCTGCTGCCGGCCAACGCGCGCGAGGTGCGCGTGCATCTGCATCCGCAGGACGCGGCGCTGGTGCGCGAGCGGCTGAGTCCAGCGGCGAGCGACCGCACCTGGAGTATCGCCGAGGATCCGATGCTCACCCGCGGGGGCTGTCGAGTCAGCAGCGAGAGCTCGACCATCAATGCTGAAGTCGAGCAGCGTCTGGGGGCTGCAATCGCGACCGTGCTCGGCGATGAGCGTGGCGCACAGACGGCGGGCGTGACATGAGCGCCCCGTACCCGGCCGCGACCGAGCGCTGGACGCGGGGGCTGCAGGACTGTCAGCAGCGCCTCGCGCAGGTACCGCCTCCCGCGGTCGCGGGACGACTGACGCGCATGGTCGGACTGACGCTGGAGGCAGAGGGCGTCCAGGCTGCGGTCGGTGACCGTTGCCAGGTCATCAGCTCCGGGGATGTGCGCATCGATGCCGAGGTAGTCGGCTTTACCGGCGAGCGACTGTATCTCATGCCCACCGGCGATCTGCACGGCCTTAAACCGGATGCCCGCGTCATCCCCCGTACCCACTCCGGCTCGATACGAGTCGGACCGAAACTGCTCGGCCGTGTAGTCGACGGTGCCTGCCATCCGCTCGACGGACAGGGACCGATCGAGACCGAGACCAGCGTGCGGCTCACCGGCAGTCCGATCAATCCGCTGCTGCGCCGCCCGATCACGCAATCGCTCGACGTGGGCGTGCGCGCGATCAACGGCTTGCTGCGCGTGGGGCGCGGGCAGCGCGTCGGCCTGTTCTCGGGTAGCGGCGTCGGCAAGAGCGTGCTGCTCGGGATGATGGCGCGCTACACGGCGGCCGACGTCATCGTGGTGGGGCTCATCGGCGAGCGCGGGCGCGAGGTGAAGGAGTTCATCGAGCGCATTCTCGGGCGCGGCGGTCTCGCGCGTGCGGTCGTGGTCGCCACTCCGGCGGACCATCCGCCGCTGATGCGCTTGCACGGCGCCTGGCTCGCGACGGCGATCGCTGAGTACTTTCGCGATCGGGGTCGCAGCGTGCTGCTGATCATGGATTCGCTGACGCGCTTTGCGCAAGCGCAGCGCGAGATCGCGCTGGCGATCGGCGAGGCGCCGGCGACCAAGGGCTATCCGCCGTCGGTGTTCGCGCGTCTGCCGCAGCTCGTGGAGCGCGCCGGCAACGGCGTCGCCGGCGAAGGCTCGATCACCGCCTTCTACACCGTGCTCGCCGAGGGCGACGATCAGACCGATCCGATCGTGGATGCGGCGCGCGCGATTCTCGATGGACATGTGGTGCTCGCGCGCCGCATCGCCGAGGGTGGCCGCTATCCGGCCATCGACGTGGAAGCTTCCGTGAGCCGCGTGATGCACGACATCGTGCCGCCACATGAGCTCGAGCTGGCGCGCCGCCTGCGCCAGACCGCCGCTACCTACGAGCACAACCGCGACTTGATCGCCATCGGTGCCTATCAGCGCGGCAGCGACCCGCGGATCGACACGGCGATCGCGCGCTGGCCGCTGATCGAAGCCTACTTGCGCCAGGACATGCGCGAGCGCGTCGATCTGGCGAGCAGCATCGCGCAGCTGGCGGCCACCATGGCCGATGGTCGCGCGGGCGATTCCTAGGGCAGATAGAGCGAGGTGGCCGTGAAGCGCGCCAAGAGACTCGAGATCGTCGGCAAGCTGATCCACGATAAGGAGCGGGAGTGCGCCCTGCGGGTCGTCGCTACACAAACGCGGCTCGCGGACGCCGAGCGCCGCGACCAGGAGCTGCGGCGTTATCTGCGCGAATACCAGCAACTGTTCGAGCGGCGTGCCCGCGGCGGCATGGGCGTGGCGGGGGTGCGTGACTATCAGGCCTTCATCACGCGCCTCGGCGAGGCGGTGCGGCAACAGGATGGTGTGATCCAGCAACTGAAGGCCGAGTGCGAGCGCGCGCGCGCCCAGTGGCGCCACGCGGCGGCGCGCAAGAGCGGCATCGGCAAGGTGCTCGCCCATGCCCACAGCGAGGCGCGGCAGCTCGAGGAGCGGCAGGTGCAGAAGGAGCTGGACGATCGGGCGCAGCGGGTCGGAGGTACGCGCTGATGCGCGCGCCGGCCACATCGCCGGCAGCGGCCGGCGCCTCTGCGGGCCAGGGCGCACGAGCGGACGGCGCGACCGATCGCGCCGCGGGTCCGGCCTCGGAAGGCGCAGCCTTGGCGCCGTTCTCCTCGGCACTCGCCGCCGCGCACTCTCAGGACCTCTCGGCAGGAGGCGCCGATTCGGGCGCGGGCGACGCCGACGACGGCAACGGCAGCAACAGCGGCGCGAGCGGTGCTGCGGCCGCGGGCGCGCAGGCCGCGGCGCGGCAGCCTACAACGGTCGACTCGGCTGAGGCTCGCCTCGCGGCGAGCCGCGCACGTGGTGACTCTCAGTCGGGCACGCCGCTCCGTAGCCTCGGAGCCGGGCGCGCCGCACTCAGCGCGGTCGCGGACGCGGGTGCCGGGGCCGCCGCGACCGACGTCGCGCTGGATACGAGTGCGAGCGGCCTCGACCAGACCGTGGCGCCGGCGGGAGTGGGCGGCCGGGATCCAGCGAGCGCTGCCGGCGGCGCGCGTGGAGGCGAGCGAGCCAGCAAGCGCGCTCCGAGCGCATCGGATACCGGCAGCTCCTCTCTGCCGACGCTCGCGCTGCTGTTGAGCGCGGATCCCGGCGCCGTAGCCTCGGCCCTCGGAGCAGGCAACGGCGCGGCGCCGGCAGCGGCCGGCGGCGACGCGAGCGGGTCATCTGCCGCCGAGGCCGCCGCGGGCCCACGGGCGATGGCCGGCGCGGATGCCGCGCAACAGACCCTCCGACCTCAGGACGCCGGGCTGACGCTGAGCGCGACGGAGCTGGCGCGCGCTGGCAGCACCTTGAGCGCGTGGGCGAGCACCGCCGGCGACAGCCTCGCGGTGGCCCAGGGCGACAGCCCGCGCAGCGGCGGTGAGGCCGCCGGTGATGCGACCGCAGGCAGCACGGGCACGGCCGGCGCCACGGACGGCAGCGCCAACGGCGGTGCGAACGGCACGCCGGCCACCGCGCTCGTCGATCTGATCTCGGGTCTGACGCCCGCCGCCGGCACCGTCGCGGTCACTCCCGGGGCCGCCGCGGTCGCGCTGCCGGTGTCCGACCCGCACTGGCCGGATGCGGTGGCTGCGCAGGTGCAGTGGCTGGCGACACGCCAGATACAGAGCGCGACGCTGCGGCTGACACCCGAGCATCTCGGTCCGCTCGAGGTGCGCATCGAGGTGGCACGCTCGCAGGTCAACGTCAATTTCAGCGCCCATCACCCCGAGACCCGGGAAGCCTTGGCGCAGGCCGTGCCGCGGCTGCGCGAGTTGTTCAACGCCAGCGGCCTGAGCCTCGGCCAGGCCACCGTGCAGCAGGAATCCCCCTCCGGCCAGCAGGCCGCACCAGCGCTCGGACGCGGCCGCGAGCACAGCGCCCAAACTGTCGAGCCCGTCGCAAATACGGCGATTGGTAGGCTCGGATTGATTGATGAATATGTCTGAATGCCAAGCACGCCCGTGTCGGGAATCCGGCGCCACCGTTACAGTCGCGCTGGCATAACGCTTGCTCCGAAAGCGCCACCGAACATCAACGCCAGCATCCCGACCGAGATCCGCTCACGCCTATGGCTGCAGAACCCGCACTCAAGAAGGAAGCTCAATCGTCGGCGCAGGTGCGCCCAATCAAGCCGCGCAAGAAGAGTCCGTTGCCGTGGGTGATCCTGCTGCTGCTGGTCATCGGCGGCGGCGGCGTCGGAGCCTGGTTCGCCATGCGGCCGGCGGCCAACGCCAGCACCGCTGCCGCCGGCGATACGGCCGCGGCTACGCCAGCGCATGCAGCGCCGATCTATTACAAATTCGATCCGCCGTTCGTCGTCAACTTCGGCGGCGAGGGCAGCACGCGTTATCTGCAGGTGACGCTCGAGGCGATGTCACGCGATGCCGGTGTCCTCGACGTGCTCAAGAACAACGAGCCGGCGGTGCGCAACGACCTGGTGCTGCTGTTCTCCAGCCAGGATAGCGCCGCGCTGCTGAGCGCCGAGGGCAAAGAGAAGCTGCGCGCAGCGACGCTCGAGACCATTCGCAAGGTGCTCGACTCCGAAGGCGCCGACGGCAAGAGCGTCGAAGCCGTTTATTTCACCAGCTTCGTCATCCAGTAGCCGTGGCCGACGAGATTCTCAACCAGGAGGAGATCGACGCTCTCATCAAGGGCGTCGACGACGGCGCCGTGGCGACCGCGGCGACGGCAGAGGAGCTCGGGGAAGTGCGGGCGTTCGATCTGGCCACCCAGAGCCGCATCGTACGTGGCCGCATGCCGATGCTGGAGATGATCAACGAGCGCTTCGCGCGCCAGTTCCGCTCGGGCCTGTTCGGCATGCTGCGCCGTACCGCCGAGATCACCGCCGCGCCCATCAAGGTGCAGAAATTCAGCGAGTATGCCCAGGGATTGCACGTGCCCTCGAGCCTGAATCTGATCAAGCTCGAGCCGTTGCGTGGCACCGCGCTGCTGGTGCTCGACGGCAAGCTGGTGTTCACGGTGGTCGACAACTTCTTCGGTGGCAACGGCCGTTACGCCAAGATCGAGGGTCGCGAGTTCACCGCGACCGAGAGCCGCATCATCCAGATGGTGATGCGCCAGGTGTTCGCCGATCTACGCGACGCCTGGACCGCCTGCACCGAGATCAAGCTCGAGTATCTGAGCTCGGAGATCAACCCGCATTTCGCCAATATCGTCAGCCCGTCCGAGATCGTGGTGATCAGTTGCTTCAACGTCGAGCTCGACAGCGGCAGCGGCGAGCTGCATGTGACTATGCCGTACTCCATGATCGAACCGATTCGCGATCGACTCGACTCGAGCGTGCAGGTGGATCGCAGCCAGCACGACGAGCGCTGGATGGCGACGCTGCGCGACGAGATCGAGGAGGCGGAAGTCGAATTGACTCCGGTGCTCGGCAACGCCACCGTGACGCTCGAACGGCTGGTCGATCTGAAGCCGGGCGATGTGATCCCGTGCGACTTCGACGGCAACGTCACGCTGTACGCCGAGGGTATTCCAGTCGTGCGCGGCAGCTACGGTGCATCGCGCGGGCAACAGGCGGTCAAGGTGTCGCAGCGCATCGCACGACGCAAGACGGCGATGTTGAGCGGCGTAGGCGGAGGGCATTCATGAGCACGACGGCAGCCAAGACGCTCGAGCCGCAGCCCGCTGAGCTCAGCAGCCTCAAGGCCGATGCGCCCGCTGCGGGCGCGAGCCGCGAGCTCAATCTCGACGTGGTATTGGATATTCCGGTGACGCTGTCGATGGAAGTCGGCCGCAGCCGCATCAGTATTCGCAATCTGTTGCAGCTCAATCAGGGCTCGGTCATCGAGCTCGAACGCGCGGTGAGCGAGCCGCTGGACGTGTTCGTCAATGGCACGCTGATCGCGCACGGGGAAGTGGTGGTGGTGAACGAGAAGTTCGGCATTCGCCTGACCGACGTCATCAGCCCCGCCGAGCGCATCCGCAAGCTGAAGTGAGCATCTGGGCGCTTGAGCGCACGCCGAGCATGAAGGTGCAGCGAGCGATGAGCGTGTACCTGGCCGAGTTTACGACCGAGTGGTGATATGAGCGTGCAACCGTCAGCGGCGGCAACGCCAGCAATCGATCCGACATTCCAATTCGTGCGCGAGCTGGCGGCGGAATTGTCCGCCGGACGGGTCGAGCTGCCATCGTTTCCGGATGCGGCAGCACGCGTGCAGCAGGTGCTCAGCGACGAGACGGTGACGCGTGAGCGTATCGCGCTGGTGATCGCCGCGGATGCCGGTCTCGCGGCGCGGCTGCTGACCATGGCCAATTCCACTCTGCTGCATCGGGGCGGCGCACCGATCACCGATCTGAAGGTCGCCATTACGCGCGTCGGCCACGAGAACATTCGCACCGCGGCGCTCGCCTACGCCAACGCGCAGTTGCGTCGCGCACCGGAGCTGGCGCCGATTCGCCGCGAGCTCGAGCAATGCTGGCAGGAAGGCATGCAGGTCGCGGCGCTCGCGCATGCGATCGCCAAGGAAGCGCGCCAGGTGCGCGCCGACGAGGCGATGCTGGGCGGATTGCTGCACAACATCGGTAAGCTCTACCTGCTGGCGCGCTCCTCCAAGCGCGCGGCCGGCAAGCTCAATGCGTCCGTGGTGCACGAGTGGTATCCGAGCATTGGTCAGGCGCTGGCCGAGAACTGGAAGCTTCCCGAGCACATCGCCCAGGCCATCGCCGGGCAGCGCGACCTCGAGCGCAGTCACGAAGGGCCGCCCGACCTGCAGGATCTGCTGATCGTGGCGGTGCAGTTGGCCGGGCAGATCGGCGGCAGCAGCACCGCCGATGCGAATCTTGCACAGCTGCCGGCCGCCGCGGCGCTCGGTCTGAGCGACTCCGCGCTGGTGCGCATCATGCTCGAATCGCAGACCGAGCTGTCGATGCTGCAGGCTGCGCTCGGCTGAGCGCCGCCGCACCGCTGAGCCGCCGCGCCGCGGCTGAGCCGGCGACCCGAGTCCTCCCCTATCGA
>JASHTF010000087.1 GCA_030040715.1 Gammaproteobacteria bacterium
CTCATGGACTAAGTATCGCCTTAGATCCAGCCTTTGGTTCAGTACCGCCATGAAATGGACTTAGCCGGATGAACTTCCTCGGACGACTGGGATGCCATGAGTCGCCGCGGACGTACAATGGCGAACCTCCCCGTATGTAGCTGACTTTGACGCCGACGGGACAGATATCATACAACCAGGTCGCACCGTCGAGCTCGCCGGTCCGGTTGTTGCGCATGGCATAAACATCGCTGTCGTAGGCGGCGACCACCCGCTTATCGATTAGGGTATCCACGACATTCAGAGAAATTTCGGGGTGTGCATGCCTGTACAGCAGCGCGCGAGACAATGGCGTTAAGTCAATGGGAATGCTGTCCTCGACGATCTTGCAGCCGAATAGCTTCAAGAAGAACAGATGGACGTCCAGCGAGGCGTCCCGTGTGCCGCCAGGGAATGGCTTTGATAGGTCGAATTGCCGGCGGCGTGCGATGACAGCCCAGTTCGTATGCAGATACTCTGATAGGCGCTGCCATGCCCGATCGTAGCGCTGGGTGCCGGCGTTATTGCAGTGCGCACAGATGGTCGGCTTGAATTTTAGGGCATCCGCCTTCGCACCGCCGATGCGTACATTCGTCGCGGCTCCACGCTGCAGAAATACGGGCATACGTTGCGACAGACCGGGAACCTTGGCCCGAATATCGCTTGCCTTAAAACGGTGCTCTGCCGAATCAGCGCGCCGTTGCCTACAGATCCAGCATACGAGTGGCGCCGAGGCAGCCATTGAGACTTAGGCAGCAAGCACTCGCTGCACTGTGGACACGCCGCACTTGATCTCGCGGGCGATCGTCAGCTTGCCGAAGCCCTTGCCGCGCAGGTCCCGGATCAAGCCGTGCTCGTGGGAGCGGTGACCATCAGCGGTCTGCTGCTGCCACTCTGGCCCATCGCAGCGCCTCCTGCCGGTTGGCAAATGCCCTCATTTGGATCACCTTGCTGTCGCGGAAGAGATAAACATCCGCCAGCCGCGAATCTTGCCACTCGCTACTCCCCTTGGCTCGGAACCGGGCATGCACAAACACCACGATGCGATTATCAGCGCGAATAAACTGTTCCGGTTCGCTGGTGATCTGCGCCCACGCCGCGCGCGAATGCATCAAATACTGCTTCACGGCGTTTGGTCCTCGATACGTTCCTCCTCCAGGAAACTCGGCCGGTTCGCTCCACTCAACGTTCGGATCAAGGGACTGCACAGCCGCGTCATAATCGCCGCGGTTGAAGGCTGAATAGGCTCCGCGCAAGGCGGACACCATTTGCTCCGTCTGTGTTCCGTAGTTGCATGCGGTGAGAGACCAAGCGGCTGCGAGCATTAGGACTAAGCTCGGAAGCCGTCTGATGTTGGAATCCTTACTCACACACGCTCCTGCTAGTGCCGCTGTTCGGACCCGGATCGTGGCATCTGCTTTAGTCGCGCCAGAAGCTCCTGAAGGCATCCGACGACAGCTGTGTGTAGCGCACCGTGTGCGTGATGTTCTTGTGCCCGAGCCACAGCTGGATGCGCCGCGTGTCATGACCCTTCTCCGCCAAGGCATAGCCGCAGGCGTGTCTCAGCTGATGCGGGTGCACCGGGAACGCAAAGCCAGCTCGCCCGCCCAGCCGGGCGATCAACTTGCGGACGTTGGAGTCGGTCATCGGGCCACCGCGCTCGCTGGTGAAGACATACGGCGAAGCATCGCCCTCCTGGGACTTGAGCACGCGTCGGAGCGCCCGCAGTTCGTCGCCCTGGATGGTATGCGTACTCGGAGTGCCGTTCTTACGGCGGGTGACGTGCATGAGCCCGGCCTTCAGCTCGATCTGCTCCCAGCGCAGCGCCACGAGCTCAGATACCCGGAAGCCATGCCGATAGGCGATCAGTACCAGCGCCTCGTCACGCTGGCTGTAGCGGCCCGTGCTGCGCGCCGCGATCAGGAGCTTCTCGACTTCGTCGGGCGTCAGATGTTCCCGGGTGCGGCTGTCCACGTTCCTGCGCCTCTTAGGCGGGGCAACTTTCCCATTTACGGCTATTGGCGAGCGGGCCTGACGTGACCGTAACTCGATGACATTGCTCATGGGCGCATCCCTGTACTTTCCCGACTTGGTACATTCTAGGGAAAGTCATAGGATGCTTCAAGCGCCTAATGGCGGTTGGGATGGATCCGCCAGCCCTCGGCCCAGCGCGGATTTAGCTTGTCGAGCGACGGCAGTTGCATGCCGCTGCTGAACTCCTCGGCTGTCTGCCGGCTCGCAACGGCAAAGTACCGTCCACAGTCGGCCCCATGGGATGCCCAGTCGTGGACCGGCTGCGCGAACTGGCCCTGCTTGTCCTTCCAGTCGCGTCGGTAATGCTGGAGTGACCGCAGGAGCTCGGCGCACTTGTGCTCATCGATCCAGATCTGCGGAAACACCATCTTGAGCGCGGTGATCCCTTCCTCGACTCCAAGCATCGGCAGTACGCGTGGCCTGAATCCGAGGCCGGTAAGAATTTCCTCGAACGTCGATCCGGTAAGAACAGCGTTCGCTGTCGCCTGAAAGCCTCTGGCCTCCAGGTCATCGCCGCGTGCTGTCATATAGGCGTCGTACAGCTCAGTTAGGAGACCGTGTCGATTGGCATCGGTGGGGCGGTGCGCCTCGCGTCCCAGGACGTGGCCAGTGTCCACGGCGGCTGGCTGCCACGCCTCGTACAACTCGACCGCCTTTTGAGCGTCACGCACGAACTGTGCGCGTGCTACGGTAGATACCGAAGCCGGGAAGGTTTCACCAATGGTCCGGGCCTTCTGCCCTACCCTATGGGCTGCGCTGATTCTTTTCACAGCATCGTCACCGCGGCCAGCCGTTCTCGAGCGGCATCGGCGACCAGGTGCCCGTAGTGCTTCTCGATCATCCCGACGGACGTGCCGCAGAGTCGCGCCACATCAAGCGTCGTCATGCCGTCGGTGATTGCCTGCGTGATGAAGCTATGGCGCAGCGTGTAGAGGCATGTGCCTTTCGGCAGCTTCGCCTTCTCGCCGGCCTCCCGCACAAGTTCGTCCCAGTCCGAATGCCCCCAGGGCTTACCGTTGTCGCGAGTCAGCAATGGCGCCGAGGGAAGCTTCCCCTTCGATATACGCTTGAACAACGCCAGCGCCGCGGGCGACAGAGGGACTGTTCGAGCGCCCGTCTTACCGCTGAAAGTAATGCTCTTTAGCCGCGAATCGAACTGACTGCGCTTGGCAGACACGAGCTCGCCCGCTCGAGCGCCGGTCAATGCTGCCGCCTCCATCAGATCCCGGAGCGCGCCCGATGCCTGATCGAGGAGCTTGCGACGCTGCTTCAGATCCAGGAACAGCGTGCGGCGCTGAGTGGCGTTCTCGTACTGCTTAACATCCTTCCACTCACGGGCGACGGTCGGCGCAACCCATCGGTTGACGACTGCGAGGTTCAGAGCGGCTCGTACCGCCGTCATAGTGCGATTGGCCGCACCCTTCGATAGGCCCAGGCCGTCCCGCCAGGCCTTGATGCGCGGAGTACGGAGTTTCGCCAGCGGGACGGCGCCGATCGGTTGATTGTAGATCGTCCGCTCGAAGCGCTTCTCGGCGTCGTTCGCACACTCCTCGCCCTTCTCCCGGCGCCTGTCGGCGACGTACTCACGGCAGGCGTCCGCCACGGTCTTATCCTCGGTCTCGACACCGGCGTCCCGAGCCTCGAACCATGCGAGGGCAGCTACCCTCGCCTTCTCGTAGTCGAAATCGGCGCTGACATAGCCGAGCGACTTGTAGACCTTGTGGCCGGTCTCGTTTCGCTTCCTGGCGATCCAGGAGCCCCTATTGGCGTCGATCTTGCGAAAGCCTATGACCTGCCCTCGCCCGAGCGGCGCGCCCCAATAAGGCTCCCTGCGCGGTTGCAGGTGGTCTCGTACTCTCGCCTTGTGAATCTCCAGTGCCATCCCAGTCCTGGGTGCTGGACCCATACGGACATTTACGGCAGGGTCCCGTCCGTACGGACTTTATACGGACTACCGCTAGGAAACAACCCGTAACTGAGCTATCCTAAACACTGGAGCTAAATAGGCTTTTATGCACTATCGGAAACAGCTGGAAATGCCTGATACGCCTTCACACGGCAGGGGTCACTGGTTCGATCCCAGTACCGCCCACCATTCACTTAGATAATAGTTCGTGCTGACTCATATTGCAGTCCACACTGATTGCTGGACAACCAAGCATATTGTACATACAATCTGACTCTTGGAGATCAGCTACGACCCGGACAAGAACGCGCGCAACATCGCCTTGCGCGGCTTGGCCTTCGATCGCGCCGCCGAATTCGATTTCGAGCGCGCGCGGGTGCTGATCGATGATCGGCGCGACTATGGCGAAACCCGCTATCGCGCGTTCGGGCAACTCGGCGAGCGCATGCACGTGCTTGTGTTCACCGAGACCGCGCGCGGCATTCGAGTTATCAGCCTGCGCCGCGCCAACAAACGAGAGATCAGACGCCATGACACGCAAACGAAAGCCAAACCCTGAGCGCACGGACGCCGATAATCCGGAATGGACTCGCACGGACTTTGAGCATGCTCGACCCGCTGCCGAGGTGCTATCGCGTCGGCTGCTGCGCAAGGTCCGCGGTGCCCAGAAGACGCCGACTAAAGAGCGCATCACGATACGGCTGTCGCGCGACGTGCTGGCGCACTTTCGGGCCGCGGGCCCCGGCTGGCAGAGCCGAATCGATGAGGTGCTGCGCAAAGCCAGCGAGCGAGCGCGGCGGACGGGGCAATAGAGCAATGCGCCGTCTTATGCCTGACTGGGTAGAGAACGAGCTGCGTTCAAATTTCGCTCGCGCCTCTCAAGCTGGGCGCCGTGCAGCGAAGACTGAGCCGCGGGCTGGCCGCGTCGAGTACCGTGCCCGTGAACACGCATTGTCGATCGAGCTGACGAACGGGGCAGCTGTTACCTTTCCAGTGAAGCTCATACCGGCTCTCAGGCGGGCCGCGCTTCGCGATGTCCGCGCGGTCGAGATCCTCGGGCGAGGCGGTGGCTTGCACTGGGAAAGCCTTGACCTCGACCTGAGCGTCCCCAATCTCTTGTCCTCCGTGTTTAGCGGACCCGAATGGCTGGCCGAGCTCGGCCGCGTCGGTGGCCGAAAATCGTCGGCGGCCAAGGCGGCCGCAGCGTACAGAAACGGGCGCAAAGACGGCCGGCCGCGCGTTCGGTGATCTGTATTTACAATGTATACGTCCCGACATGCTCACTGAATGGACCTGGTCCTTGAAGGCTTTTAGCTGGGACAATTTTGGGACAGACCGAGAATGACGTCGGGTGATATCACGTGACATCACGTGATACCAAGTGCCTGTTGCGCTTGGTAATGCCGCTCGTATATGGTTGAAGTGTAAGTACATGGCCCCCGTTTCACACGGCAGGGGCCACTGGTTCGATCCCAGTACCGCCCACCATTGGCCCCTCGGTAGCGCATGACGGAATCGAACCGGGTTACAAGTAGCACGAAGCAGCAGAATGTGGGCTACCGTTCGCGCGAGAAGCGATGGCGATTCGCGCTACTCCTTGCGCTCCAGTCGCGGCAGATCAATGATGTGTAGCAGCGCAAAAGCAGGGAAGCAAAGGAGACCTTAGAATGACTATTCAGAGACAGACTCGCCATTGGCTGGCCGTACATTTACTCGCGCTCCTTATCGCCGCCGTCTTCATACCTAGCCTCACCGCTGTGGCCTACGCGGATAACAAGCCCACCAAGACCATGAAGACGAACCCTCCGAAGCCGAAGGCGCCGGCTAAGCCGTGCGTGGTTCCGAAGACCGAGATTTCCAACGGTACTGTGAACAAGGTGGAAACAAATTCCGGTAAGAAGAGTTCGACGAACTGTCCGCCGAACTAGATCGCTAACGCGACATCGGGCCCCGTCAAGTTGAACTCGGTCTCGAGGCGATGAGCGAGAGACGCTCAAGGGACGTGTCTTTCTTCAAGAATTCCCAGCTGGTCATTTCCGGGTGCGCTGGGATGCGCCACGTCATAGCGCAGATGTGACGCGCGCAGCACGGCCATCAAGTCCGCTGCGGACATGGAGGACGTCGGATGGCCCGAGGCCGCCCTCGTCGTTGAGCGGATGCTGTCGACACGTAGCTGGGTCGCGAGGCGTGTCCACTCGTCACGACCTACAACGGCGGCTGGGATTTCACTCATGTACACCCTTTCAAGACGCTCGAGAGATACGACTTCGGCTTTGCCCTGCTCTTGCGCTATTTCGGTGATTCGAGCATCGCAGAGTGCACGTCAGCAACGCGTGAGCGGCTTCGCTACCTCGATGTACGCGCGGGCGGTGTTTCGATCGATGCGTCTTTCGATGGCCGCACCAGTGATCTCCGCTCCTTAGATTGACATCACACGACCATGCGGTAATACTATTGGTATGAAAGTCGCCGTCTCCATACCCGACGAAGTCTTCAGCGAAGCCGAAGATTTGGCGAAAGAGCTGAAGGCTTCGCGCAGCGAGATCTACAGCCGTGCGCTCGGTGAATTTCTTGGCCGGCACGCACCCGATCGCGTGACGGCGGCCATGAACGACGTCATCGCCGCCGTCGGCGAGAAATCCGGTGCCTTCAGCCGGCGTGCGGCGCGGGGGGTGCTGCGGAAGGTGGAGTGGTAATCGAACAGGCAGAGGTCTGGTGGGCTGACCTCGACGACCCCACTGGGTCCGAAGCCGGATACCGCCGACCGGTCGTCGTCGTCCAGGGCAACGCGCTCAACCGCAGTCGCATCGGCACCGCCGTGTGCGTTCCGGTGACCAGTAATCTCAAGTGGGCCGATGCCCCCGGCAACGTCCTGTTGCCGGGTCACGAAACGGGGTTAGCGCGAGACTCAGTCGCGAACGTGTGCCTGATCGTCGCCTTGGATAAGCAGCAGCTCGCCGAGCGCGTGCGCAAGATCCCACGCCGCCGATTTGAGCTCATTCTCGCGGGCATCGATACGATCCTCGGGCGGTAGGCCGACTCGTGTTAGTGAATTCCTGGAGTCTGTTCCGGGTGTGAGCCGCCGCCCGTCGTGATAGTGCTGCTGGGACAGTTTTGGGACAGGCCGACAGTCCGATTGTGACAATGCGTGATATCAAATGACATCACGTGATACCAAGTACTGTTGCAATTGGGAACGCGGCTCACACGCGATCTCTTTCTGAGCATACCCAAATCGGGTAGAATCTTACCCAAAATGGGTACGACAGCAAAATCTGCACGAACTCTCCGTGCGACAAGTCTGGCAGATGCGCTGTTCTCGACCGTACAGCAGCGGGTACTTGGGCTTCTATTCGGCCATCCAGAGCGAAGCTTCTACGCCTCCGAACTGATCCAGCTCGTGGGAGCAGGCTCTGGCGCCGTCCAGCGCGAGATCGCGCGGCTGGAGCAAAGCGGCTTGGTGACGATGCATCGTTTAGGCGCGCAGAAGCACTACCAGGCCAACCGAAAATCACCGTTGTTTGCGGAGCTGCGAAGCATCGCCCGCAAAACCGTGGCGCTGGCGCAGCCGTTGCAGGATGCTTTGAAGCCGCTGAAACCGCAGATCGCGGCATCGTTCGTCTACGGCTCCATCGCGAAGCGTCGCGATACGGCGTCGAGTGACATTGACCTTATGGTGTTGAGTGACACTCTCACGTACGCGGACGTCTTCAAGGTCCTCGATCCCTTGGGCACACGCCTCGGCCGCAGTGTCAACCCTTCGGTCTATAGCCGTGCCGAATGGGTGAAGCGACTGAGGGGCGGAAATGCTTTCGCGAGCCGTGTCCTCGCGCAACCCAAACTCTGGATCATCGGCAGCGAGCATGACCTCCCCGCTTGAGCGTTTGACCGGTGCGGGCAAGCCGCTCGCGGCTGAGCCTCCGGATGCCAAGGAGTTCGAGGGTCTCAAGCGTTCGACGCTTGCGCGGCTCAAAGATGCGACCAATACGACCAATTCACTCGAGAGCCGATTCGATCTCGCCTACAACGCCGCACATGCGTTCTCCTTGCGGCTCTTCGGCGCAAGGGCTTTCGACCGCATCAACGCCACATCGTCTTTCAAGTGCTGCCGCACACTCTCGGCCTTGGTCCTGAGGTTTGGCGTGTGCTCGATAAATGTCACCGGATCCGAAATCTTGGCGTTGGAGGAGACGACTTGACACTGCGCATGCCTCCCTTCGCTGGGTCTCGGATGGGATGAACTGATCACTGAGAGACTGCGCGAGGCTTGGCGCCGGTCGACATCCGCGTGCTCGACCATGTCATCGTTGGAGGGGGTGAAGCACTCTCGTTCGCGCACCGTGGGCTTATTTAGCGACTTCACCACTCACCTATGCTCCACGCGCACGCCCAGTTTTGTGCCCTATGCTTTAAGCGCGAAGCGAACGCCTGCGCACAAATGCCAGGCCGGCCAGCCCTGGTGCCAGGAGCAGCAAGCTCGAGGGTTCCGGCACGGGCGTTGCCGCCCTGGGCGACGCGAGATACTCGTCCGCGAACGCGGAGACGGTTCCCAAGTCGAACGCGGCGTCCAAACTGTTTGTAACGAAAGCCACGGTGTCAAGGCTGCCAATTTCAAGCCCGACGCACGGGCCACCGCCGAGGCATGTGTTCGCATCTGTAAGGAAGTCATTTACCGTCAGACCGTTTAGCTCCCACATGAATGGGAAGTTCCGCAAGATCAAGTTACCGAAGGGAGTGCTCGACGTACCCAGGAGTCCAGCATTACTGAAAGCGATGTTGAGGTTGAGTGCTACGACGTCCCCACCGAAAATGCCCGTTAAATTCACCGTAGGATCGGTCATGTTTGTTGTCAGCGCGGCGGGCGAGCCAATTCCAGGGATGTAAGCCTGTACGGCGGAGGCATTCAGGAACGCCAAATCATATTGCCCTGGCGTTCCCGTGACTCCCGCGATGAGCGTGTCGCTTGTGGGCGCATAAACTGAGTCGTAGTGGTCAGAGAGGAGCGAGCTGAAGGCACCTCCTGAACCCCAGTCGCCCTGGATACCAGTGACGAACTGGCCGGCCGTAAAAGCGCCGGCGTGCGCAGCGCCCGCGCAGG
>JASHTF010000088.1 GCA_030040715.1 Gammaproteobacteria bacterium
CGCTTGATCGATTTCAATCCTGGAATCTGCAATCTCGCGCCTGAGTGCGCCCTGCTCCGAGAGTGGACGGCCGAATGCGACGCGGGACTGCACGCGACGGCACATCGTTTGCAGCGCACGCTCGGCTATACCTATGCTGCGCATGCAGTGATGAATGCGGCCCGGGCCCAAGCGCCCTTGCGCGATTTCAAATCCTCTTCCCTCCCCGAGCAGCAGGTTGTCCGCGGGCACCCGTACATTCGTGAATGAGATCTCGGCGTGGCCGTGCGGCGCATCGTCGTATCCAAACACGTCCAACATGCGCTCAATCTTGACGCCAGGAGTATCCATCGGCACCAGAATCATCGATTGCTGCCGGTGCCTCGGGCCGTCGGGATTGCTACGACCCATGAGAATTGCGAGGCGACAGCGGGAATCCCCGGCGCCGGACGTCCACCATTTGCGTCCGTTGATGACGTAGAAGTCGCCGTCCCGTGCGATCGAGGCACGAATGTTGGTCGCGTCGGAACTCGCCACATCCGGCTCTGTCATCGCAAAGCAGCTCCGGATCCTTCCCTCGAGCAGGGGCACCAGCCATGTCATTCTCTGTTCTGGCGTCCCGTATCGCTCCAGCACTTCCATATTGCCGGTGTCGGGCGCGGAACAATTGAATACCTCCGCAGCATGCGGCGATCGGCCCATCACCTCGCAAAGCATGGCGTACTCCAGGTTGGTCAGGCCGGCGCCGCGGTTCGAGTCCGGAAGGAACAGGTTCCAGAGACCAGCCGCCCGGGCCTTGACCTTGAGCTCCTCGATGACCGGCACGGGCTGCCACCGATTGGCCCGAATCTGCGCCGCCCAGATTCCTTCCGTGGGGTAGACGTTCTCCTCCATGAACGCTTCCAACTGTTTGCGCAGACCGGTTGCCCGCTCACTGATCGCCCATGCAGTCATGATTCATTACCCCACGCGGCTCATAACGAGATCGATGTACGAGCGGAGATTCCGGTAAGCCCAATCCATTGGCTACGTTACTCCTGCAGCACACGCCACAGGATCTTTCCGGTACCCGACCGCGGCAGAGTATCGACAAAAGAGATGAGCCGCGGCACCTTGTAGGCGGCCATGTGCTCGCGAGCCCAGGCGATGATCGCTTCCTCGCCGGTCGAACGGCGAAGCTCCGGTCGCAGCACGACGACCGCCTTGACCGTTTCGCCCCGATAGGGGTCCTTGGCCGCGACCACGCAGACTTCCTTGATCGCCGGATGGCCATACATGATCGCTTCGACTTCGGCCGGCCATACCTTGAATCCCGAGGCGTTAATCATGCGCTTCAGCCGATCGACAATGAAGAAATAGCCATCCTCGTCGATGCGACCCAGGTCGCCGGTACGGAAATAGCGTTCGCCCCCGATCTCGACAAATGCGGCTGCGGTTGCCTGGGGATTGTTCCAATAGCCCTCAAAGATTTGCGGACCTCGGGAGACGATCTCGCCCACCTCTCCCTGTGGCAGTTCGCGGAGGGTTTGCGGATCGATCACGAGCGACTCGACGTCGGACACGGGGATCCCGAGGCATTGCCGCTTTGCATGAGCGCGGGGATTGATATGCGTCTGCGCCATGGTCTCGGTCAAGCCATATCCCTCGGCATAGATCAGGCCCCTGTCCTCCAACCGCTTTGCGAGCGCAGCGGGCATCGCCGCCCCGCCGCCGCCTAACTTGCGGACGGAGGACAGGTCATAACTGCATACATCTTCGCTGTTGAGGAAGTCGACGAGCATCGTCGAGATCACGTTCCAGCAGGTCACGCGATGTTCCGCGATCAGGCGGGCGGCCTCGGTCGCGTTCCAGCGCGGCATGATAACGATCGTGGCACCGGCGTAGAGCGGAGCATTCATACACCACTGCATTCCGGTCACATGGAAGAGCGGCAGTACCGCCAGCACCACATCGTCCTGCTGCATGGGCGACCACGCCGCGGCGCCGACGAGAGTCGACATGAGGCTGCGGTGGTTGTGCAGAGCTCCCTTGGGAGCACCCGTGGTCCCGGAAGTGTAGACGATCACCGAGTGATCGGTTGGATCGACGACGGAAGCGCCCGGCTGCAGGTTCAAGGCGAGCGCATCGTTCCAGTGCGTGACGCGAGGGTCGTCGAGCTCGCGCCGACACTGCCGGATGAAATCCGGAGTAGTAGGGTCGCTCGGGACGCGATCCAAGTAGTCGGCATACGTCACGAGCAGCACATGGTGCAGGGAGTCGTCCGGGACGCCACTCACGACTTCCCAGGTATCCTGGCCGGTGATGACGAGGCGGGCTCCGCTGTCCTGGAAAATGTGGTGGAATTCCTGGCTGCGGTTCATCGGATTGACCGGCACGACGATGGCGTCCGCGCGCAGAATCGCGTAATAGGCGATGACGAATTGCGGGCTGTTCTGCAGGTTCAGGATGATGCGGTCGCCCTTGCGAACACCGCGCTGCTGCAGCCAACCGGCCAGACGCTTCACTTCCGAATGGAGCTGCGAATAGGTGATCGAGGTGCCGTAGAAAAGGAGGCACGACTTGGCGCCAAACCGAGCCGCTGACACCTCGAGATTGTAAGACACGGGAGTCGCGGGAATCGTCAGGTTGAACGGCAGGCCAGGCGGCCAGTACCGATTGTCCTTGGAGTTTGCCAAATGTCCTCAAACCTTTTCGTGCGATGCTGCTAGAGTTGAGGCGCTATTGTAGCGGGGAATCTGAACCTACCGAGGCTGAGCGGCCGGAGGACGGCACGGACTACGCGGCTGCGCTTCGTTCCCAGGCCGGTTGCCTATGGACAGAACAAAAGAGAATACCGGCACGATACCGATGCGGGAAGCGCATCGGTTCGATGAGATGCGTCTGGACCAATGGCTCAAGAGGAGCGTTCCAGATTATGCGGGTCCGCTGACTGTCGAGCAGTTCAAGGGCGGGCAGTCCAACCCCACCTATAGGCTGCACACCCCGGATCGAATCTACGTATTGCGCCGCAAGCCTCCTGGTCAGCTCCTGCCTGGCGCGCACGCCGTGGACCGGGAGGCGCGCGTTCAAGAGGCACTGGGATCGCTGGGATTCCCGGTGCCGACGATCTACCGGCTCTGTACCGACGACACCATCGTCGGATCCATCTTCTACATCATGGATTACGTCGAAGGCCGAATTTTCTGGGAAATCACTCTACCGGAGGTCGCGCTGGCAGAGCGGCCGAAGTACTTCGATGCCATGAATGCGACGATTGCATGGCTCCATTCGGTCGACTACACCTCAATCGGGCTTCAGGATTACGGCCGACCCGGCAACTACTTCGCACGCCAGATCCAACGCTGGGCGAAGCAATACCGTGGCGACGTCGAGGCGGGTGCAGACCCAAATATGGATCAGCTGATTGACTGGTTATTAGCGCGTATCCCCACGAACGATGAGTCGAGTCTGGTCCACGGTGATTTTCGTATCGACAACATCATTTTTCACCCTAGCGAACCGCGCGTGCTCGCCGTCCTCGACTGGGAACTGTCGACGCTCGGCCATCCACTGGCCGATTTTGCCTACCATCTGTTGCCATACCGCATGCCGCCAACGCTCCGAGCGGGATTGCTCGGTGCCGATCTCGCCCTTCTGAATATCCCGACCGAAGCAGAGTATGTCGCCGCCTACTGCCGGCGTACGCATCGTACCTCGATTCCGGGACTTGATTTCTACGTTGTCTTTGGCTTGTTCCGCCTGGCGGCGATCATTCACGGTATCAGGGGTCGCTTGGCCCGTGGCACGGCCTCCTCCGCGCATGCCGCCCACCATGCAAGCACGTTTCCCGCGATAGCGGAACACGCATGGAATCAGGCGCGGGCGGCCCGGCTCTAGATCGAACCGCGATGCCTAGCTGGCGACCGTGCAGACTCGATCGCCTTCGAGTCGCGCCACAACGTCCAAACTATCGTGACGCGCCGCGTACTCGACTTCGTCTTGCAACGAGCGCTCGCACATTATTTTTCCTACGCGCGAGCTGAGCAGGGCGGTGCGGGAATCGCAGCCACGATGCAGAAGCAAAGCGGCGTTCGCCGCGTCGTTCAGATCGTAGTCCGGGCGGTGTGTCCTGAAATGCGACAGCAAGTGCCCCGCCCCGTAGAAATCCTCCAGATTGAACCGTCCCACGGAGCCGGCGCATACGATCAATACCGGCGCATCCGGGTGCTCGCGCACGATATGCGCCACCAGGGCAGCCCCGTTCAGCAGCGCCCCCGGATACACGGACGCTGCCGCCGCCGCGCGCCGCAGCGCGACCGTCCCGTTCGTTGTGCAATAAACTAGAACCCGGTCCTTGAGGCCATGACGGCCTAACGCAAGCGGTACGGCCGGCGCAAACCCCGGCACGGTGTCGGTGAGGTACTCGCCAGCACAAAGGGGCTGACCGAGCGTTGCCGCCATGGCTTTGGCTTCGTGACGATCGAGCGCGAGCCAAATGCTCTTTACGCCCTCGCTTACGGCGTGCACGATCGTGGAGGTTGCAAACAGGATGTCCAGGACCACCACGATCTGATTGCTGATCCGCTTCGGATCTAGATCTTGCTGTCTGCACAGTACCTGCAGAGTCGGCATATCAGTACAACTCAATCCGACATTGGCGCCACGACGAACCAGCGTCCCGCGGTGTGCGTAAGCTCGCCGTCCTCGAGCAACTTCTCGAGATGCGCCTCGAGCGAACGCGCTGCCAGCGTATGCAACGACGCGGGGACATCGTCATACACGCGGGGTAATAGGGACGTCAGCGTAGCGCTGCCGCCTTGCTCTTGCAGCGCTCGCCGCACCTTCTGTTCCCGCCCCAGGCGGTGGCGGACCACGCGATCGATCTCCTGTTGGGGCTCGCCCAGCAGAAAACCGTGGCCCGGGGCAATGATGCTGCTACCCAGTGCTCGCAGTCGCTTGAGCGACTCGAGGTATGCGCGCATGTTACCGTCGGGCGGCGCGATGACCACGGTGAACCCCTGCACGAGCTGATCGCCGCTGAACAGCATGCCGGTGGCTTCGAGCAGGTAGCAAACATGATTCGAAGCGTGTCCGGGTGTGTGAATCGCGCGCATCGTATGCGCTCCCAGTTGCAGACATTCTCCGTCCTGTAGCACACGGTCGAAATCCAATTCGACATGGCCTTGGACGCCCCGAACGGCGCCGCCGCCGAGGAGCCTGGCGCCAGTGAGCTCGCGCAGTCTCGCGGCTGCCGGCGCATGATCTCGATGCGTGTGTGTCAGCAAAATCCAGCGTATGTCGCCGTGGGCCGCCTCGAGTAGCGCTTGCACGTGCGCTGGCTCATCGGGTCCGGGGTCGATGACTGCTACGCTGCCCTCGCCGATCAGATAGCTGTTCGTCCCTGGACCAGTCATCAGACCGGCATTGGGCGCGATGACTCGGACGCAATGGTGATCCAATCTCTTTGGCGTGCCGGCCTCCAGCTCATAGCTCGACAGACCGGTCTCATCCGGATCCACCCAGGCGATTTCCGCATACGCGGCCTCGCCACGTTGGAAAATGCGTCGTCCTTGTCGCCCCTGTGCGACGCGCGATCGGTTTTCGATCACCTGCCTCCGCGCGGTGGCATACGCCAGCGCGGCTGCGGGTACTACGAACTGCGCCAGCTCCTCCAGGATGCGTCTGGTCGGGGTGGAACCAAGTTCCAATTCGCCGCGCTGCTCGCGTTCGAGCATCTGCGTTGGTGACGACCATAAGGCGTCGACCATCTCGATACCATCTACTCGGCATTGCTGTCGATCGGGCATCTCAGCAAGGAAGAAGCGCGTGTTGAAACGGCGCGCCTGCACGGGCGGGGTAATCCAATGGGCGAAATAGGCCATTAGGTCAGCCGCGACGAACAACCCCTCGCGCTCGAGCGCCTCGAAGAAATGCCCCACGTGGGTCCCGCGCGCCCGCAGGCGCAGCAGAGACTCTTCGCCTGGTGTTCGACGCTGCTCGTCGACCGCCAGCACGATGCCGGTCTCCTCGAAGCACTCGCGCACGGCCGCCATGAAGTGGCCGGCGGCGAAGGCATCCGGGGCCATTTGCAAGCGAGTAGCCGCCTGTTGAGGCGTCAATCCGCGAAAGCAGCGCAGGGTCTGTGCTTCGCTGTCAGAAACGTCGAGCACGCCACCAGGGAACACATAGGTACCGGGGAACGCGGACGCCTTCGGGCTGCGCTTGAGCATCAGAACCTCAAGCCTCTGCGCTCCCGCTCGAAGCAGTATCAGACTCGCCGAGGGAATAAGAACCGGTGGGGGGGTCACAGCAGATCCGTAATTGTGCCTTGGTAAGCTCGCGAACGGGCCGGGGAGTGCTCCAAGTGATTGATTAGTAAAGCCCCGTAGTCGTCAAAGCCAGACCGATGAAGCCGAAGATCGCCGGTTCAAAATCCCACGCCGCTACCATACTGCATACCGCGGACCGCTTTCAGGCGACCATCTCCAAATGCGGCGCGACGTCGGCTACTAAATACGCGTGAATCATCGGCCACGCATCGTTGTTGTCGGTGGCGGGTTCGCCGGCTTGTGGGCCGTTCGGGCTCTGCGGCGCACCCCCGTCGATATCCTGCTCATCGATCGCAGCAATCACCACACCTTTCAGCCTCTGCTGTACCAGGTGGCGACTGCGGGGCTCGCAGCCCCCTCCATTGCAGCGCCCCTGCGTCATGTGCTCCGTCGCCAGCGCAACGTCACCGTGCTGCTCGGTAGCGTCACTGGAATCGATACCGACGCGCGGCGCGTCATCGCCGATCAGACGCCCTACTCCTACGATTACCTATTCGTCGCGACCGGTGCTACGCATGCCTATTTCGGTCACGATGATTGGCAGCGCGACGCACCGGGTCTGAAGACCCTGGGCGACGCCCTCGCAATGCGTGCCCGAATCCTGATGGCATTCGAACGCGCTGAGGCAGCATCGGATTCCACCGAGCGGGTGGAGTGGCTGACCTTTGTCATCGTCGGCGGCGGTGCCACTGGAGTCGAGCTGGCAGGCACATTGGCAGAGATCGCTCGCCACACCCTGAAGGGCGAATTCCGACGTATCAGCCCCTCTGACGCGCGCATCCTGCTGGTCGAGGCCGGTCCGAGGGTACTGCCGTCATTCGTCGAGACATTGTCGCGCTATGCGGAGCATGCCTTGCAGCGATTAGGTGTCACGGTTCGCACCGGGCGAGCGATTACCCAGGTGAGTCCCAGAGGCGTATCCATGGAAGCAGAGCGGATCGCTGCCCGCACCGTGCTGTGGGCGGCCGGCGTCGAAGCCTCACCACTCGCTCGCCACCTCGGAGCCGACGTCGACCGCTCAGGCCGGGTCAAAGTTTGCCCCGACCTGAGCATCGAGGGGCATCCCGAGGTGTTTGTCGCCGGCGATCTGGCGCACGTCAGGGCGGCGTCGGGCGTTGTTCCCGGGCTCGCCCCTGCGGCAAAACAGATGGGAGCGCACGTGGCTCGGTCGCTGCGAGCCAGACTCCGTGGCGCACCCACGACGGCATTTCGCTATCGCGACTACGGGCAACTTGCCACCGTAGGTCGGCGCGCAGCGGTGGTGCAGCTCGGGCCGCTGCGGCTCACCGGGGCGATCGCCTGGTGGTTCTGGTTGACTGCGCACATCTTCTTTCTCATCGGTTTCCGCAACCGCCTGGTGGTACTGATCGACTGGGCGAGCGCCTATTGGACCTATCGCCGCGGTGCGCGGATCATCGTGAACTCACCTCCGAGCTCATCCGCTCGATGAGCCGAAGCTATGCAACAGGATAGTGGGTATGCGCCGCCGTAGTTCCGGCCGCAAGTCTGGCGCTCATGCGTGGCACTGCGTGGGCGTTCGCTCTTTGCTCTGCCGCCGTCACGGCGGTGAGCTCGCGATTTCTATTCATCATACCCATCGCTTTCTCAACCGTGATTACCTTATGTCTGTCTGCGGCGGCCTCGCTCTCAGCGAAGCCGGCTTCCCTACCCGCAGTGCGATCGTAACGACGGCAAGGTCGGTACTCGCTCAGTCCACCCAGAGCGGGGCGTTAACCGCTCTTAGACCACATTTGGCCGGCCTGATGGCTGCGCTGCGCCGCTAGGATCTCGAGCGCCGTAGCCATGGGATCACGACTGGAAGGCTGGAGACAATGATCGCTCCAACAACAATTCCGACAATGGTCAGGATCGTTCTCATGCTCGACTACCGCCTTCAAACGGGACGCCTGGCTCGAACGCGGCGGCTGCTCGCTGGGGATGCTGCGGAACTGGTATGCGCCAGATCCTGGTTCAGCGTCAACGTGCCGGGAATGTGCTGTTTGCCCCAACGCACCAATGCGAGTAGCACGTCCCCAAGCGCGCTACCCTTTGGGGTGAGCGTGTAAGCGTACCGCACTGGATGCTGCTGATATGGGGTACTGCCAATGATGCCGGCAGCTTCCAGACGCTTGAGCCGGTCGGCAAGGATATTGGTCGGAATGTGCTCCGGCGAATTCACGAGCTCGCCGTAGGTGCGCTTGCCGTGCAGCAAGTCTCGCACTACGAGCAATGACCATTTGTCGCCCACGATGTCCAGCGAATTCGCGATCGCACAGGCAGAGCGCGAAAAAGGCTTCACGGTAGTCACCAGTCGAGTTTCTCCGGAATCGCCACGACCAATACACTTGCATAATGCAAGTGTCTATGCTAACGTGCCACCGTCGACTTGCAATATGCAAGTTACAGCTCGAGGAGCATATCATGGCAACCGCAGTCCTGCCCCGCCCTGCCAGGACTGAGCCCGCCGGGCTCAGTGGCACTCGCTTGAGCGCCATGCTGGTGCTGGCCCTCTGGTTCCTGATCATCATTTCACTGGGCGCGGCCGGTGCCTTCGTCGGTCGTCCGGGGACACCACCCATTGGCATTGCGATAGGGGTCGGAGCGCCGCTGCTGCTCTTTTATGCCTGGCTACGGATCTCGAACTCATTTCGCGAATTCCTTCTGTCGCTCGATCTGCGTCTGATCGCGGGTATTCAGGCGTGGCGGTGGGCAGGTCTGGGCTTCCTCGCCCTGTATGCGCACAAGGTCCTTCCGGCCATGTTCGCTCTGCCTGCCGGTCTCGGGGACATGGCCATTGGCTTCGCGGCTCCGTGGATCATCCAGGCCCTTGTTCGCCGGCCTGACTTCGCCGCTAGTGCCGCATTCATCCGTTGGAATGTGCTAGGGATACTCGATCTTGTCGTGGCCATCAGCCTCGGAACCCTGAGTGCGACGCTATCTACCGGAGCCGTGGGAGAAATCAGCACCGCTCCGATGGCAACACTGCCGCTGCTGTTGATTCCCGCATTTCTCGTGCCGCTATTTCTCATGTTGCACACAGTGGCGCTGATGCAGAGCCGGCGCCTGACCCGCCTTTGATCCTGGGACGGCGACCCGGGCCGTGCGCCCGTTGGCGATTCTGGCGGTTCCGTCGCATACTTTGTAATAAATACAGGGGGATCCATGGCCGAAAAGAACGACGGCTCACATGCCGCCATGCATCGCACACAGTCCCCGAATGCCACGGATCTGCGCCGCATCGGCGCGCATCCGGACTACTGGTACCCGCTGGCCTGGTCCAATGAGCTCAAGCGCGGTCGCACACTCGGCCGGCGGTTCGCCGGTGAACCCATCGTCCTGTGGCGCGGAGAAAGCGGCGCAGTCTTCGCGATGGAGGACCGCTGCGCCCACCGGCAGGTTCCGCTGCATCTCGGCGTGGTAACGGGCGATGAGATCAAGTGTCACTACCACGGCTGGACATACGACGGCACCGGCAAGTGCGTCAATGTCCCGTATCTCGGCAACGCCCGGCTGTCGTGTGCGGTCAGGCGCTATCCGGCGCACGAAGTGGATGGCTTGATTTTCGTCTTCCCAGGGAATCCGGACCTGGCGGCTAGCCGTCTACCGCACGGACTTGGTTCATCGCAGCGCGGGGACTACAAGACTCGGCGCCTCAACCGTGATGTAGCGTGCCACTACACCTTCATGCACGAAAATCTGTTCGACATGAACCATCAGTTCATGCACCGCAAGTACATGGGTTCCATCACCGCCCAATGCCTTGGGCGAGATCACGGCAAACAATGGGCCCAGGTTGAGTACACCTTCAGTCGAACCACGGGCAAGACCTCGGTCGGTGAACATATCATTGTCGATCTGATGCGCAAGAAGGAAGCCGGCGCCAGCAAGGACTTCTCTGACCACATGCGCATACGTACAGACTACCCGACCCAGTCGCTGAAGGTCTGGGTGGGCCGAAATATTCAGCAGACCGACGATCCAGTGCTGGACGTTTGGCTCAGCTATACACCGCTCGATGCAGAGCAACGCACCAACCGCACTTTTGGTTATCTGTCGGTGAAAAAACCTCGCATGCCCGGTCTCATCCACGCTGTCTGGCCATTCGTGGCGTGGTTCACGGAGCGCATCTTCCAGGAAGACAAGGAAATCGTCGAGTGTGAACAGCGGGCACACGACGCGCAGGGGGGCGACTGGAACAAGGAGGTATTTCCCGCACTGCGCGATTTGCGCACCGTGCTCGCGAGCTGCGGCAGCCCTATGGCATGAACCGACGGCAGAAAATTGGGAAGCCGCTGTCCGGGTTATTTCTTGCTCATCCAGCTATAAAAAATCCAGATGATGAACAGACCAAGAACACCCGTAGTGAAGTTACCAGTTGGTCCATCAAAATAATATATTCCAGCTTCGACCAGGCAAAAGCCCACGATGTACGGATACTTCTCGCGGATGAATGAAACGACGTTGTTCAACATGAGGGGAACGCCACGACCCGCCTCGATCACTCGGCGGCAACGGGCGACAGAGTATCCCTTCTTTCAAACAGACGCGTAACCGCAGGAAATGCCCTGGCACCCAACAATATCTTTAGATAATTGGGCTCATCGGCGTAGCCACCAGGGTGCCCAATGCGCGCGGGCGGGATCGCATGCCCCTTCTCATCTTGGGGCAAATAGAATGTTCCAAAAATGATATCCCAAAAGGTGACTCCCACGCCGAAGTTGCAGCCGTATCTAAACCTCTGGTCGTCAGGAAACTCGGCGGCGTGATGCCAGCGATGCACTTCCGGCGTATTGAAGAAATAGTTCAACCACCCGCCTTTCATATCACCGCCGCAGTGAGAAAAATCTCCATATACATTAAGGGTGCCCGCGATAACGATCGCGATTGGGTTAAAGCCGACGATACTAAGCAGCAGACCTCCCAGGATATTGCGCAGCGCCCACTCGAACGGATTGGAAACGAGTACGTTAGAGATCTGTATATGAGTCACGCTGTGATGGTAGCCGTGAAGCTTCCATAGAAACGCGTTGTAATGTTCAAAGCGATGCATCCAATATTCCCAGAAAGTGGACAGGAGAAAAACTGCCAGCACCTGCACCCACAATGGGCCCAACTGATTGGAAAGCCCGAACAAAAACCTGCGACCCAAAAACGCATTGGGAAAGTAGCGCAAGACCGGCAAAACGATCGCACTCATTACGGCGCCGGCGAGGAACGTTTGCACGGCCGTCGACATCAGATCTCTCCAGATCATGTGCCTTTGAGAAACAGCTCGACTGTAGGAGTAGATACGTTCGATTGCGATCACGGCAAGATACAAGAAAAACGAATCGTAGTAGGGGAAGGCGTGCGCGAAGGCGCTACCTCTGGCTAATAATGTCATTGCCCCCAAAGCTATGAGGAGGAAGGGCAGCATCGCGTAACGGGTGAGATCTAGAAATTTCTTGGCCAACACTTACGTGCCTCCTTTTTGTTCTCCGGCTCAGTTCCCTTGGCTGCCGAGTTTAGAGATTGTCGTGGGCGCTTTAAATAGCCGAAGGCCAGGGCCGTCGCCACGGGTTGTGCCATGATCCTGCAGCGCAGCATATTGTCGCCGGTGCTCCGCTCCGTTGACCGTCCCAGGGGTGATTGCGTTCTGACAGGTACCATCGCTCACGACCTCTACTCCTCAACTCGCACTGCCAGGGGCGATGCTGCGCGCTGCGAAATTAGGGTTGAGCTGACGAGTCCGCCCTGCGCAAATTCGGCGGTTGGCAGCTCCAGGACGAGTGCTTATGATCTGACCCCGCGAACCCTACGCACAAGTTAAAGTCAAGAGTTCGGGAGATCACCATCAGTACTACCACTCGCGCAGCGACGCGAGCGCTCTGGCTCACTCTCGCTCTGCTGAGCTTCGGCCAGCGCCTGCTCTCGGACGAAGCCTACCCGCCGCCGCGCTTCTCCGACCCGCAGCGACTGAGCAAGCTTGAATCGGCGCTGCCGGAGGTCGATCGCATCTTTCGCGACTACGCGAGCAACAAGCGCATTCCGGGTATGGTATGGGGCGTGGTCATTGACGGCCAGCTCGTGCACGTCGGAGCCAGCGGCGTACAGGATCTCAATAGCAAAGCGCCGGTCACGGCCGACACCGTATTTCGCATCGCCTCGATGACCAAGAGCTTCACGACGCTTGCGATCCTCAAGCTTCGCGACGAGGGCAAGCTCTCGCTGGATGATCCGGTCTCGAAGTGGGTGCCCGAATTCGCTCACATTCCGCCTCCGACGCGCGACACCGCGCCGCTGCGGATCCGGCAGCTTCTGAGCCATAGCGCCGGACTCCCGGAAGACAATCCCTGGGGTGATCAACAGCTCGCCGCGAGCGATGCCGACATGAGGCGCTGGTTGCAACAGGGGTTGGCGTTCTCGACACCGCCTGGGACGCGCTACGAGTATTCTAATTTTGCGTTCGCGTTGATGGGACGCGTGGTGACGCGGGCCTCCGGCATGCCCTACGAGCGCTACCTTCGCACCGAGATCCTGGCACCGTTGCATATGGATGCAACGACGTTGCGGTTCGACGAGGTACCGCGCGCGCGGCGCGCGATCGGCTACCGGCTGCAGCCGGACGGCACCTATCGGGAGGAACCGCCGCTGCCGCAAGGCGCGTTCGGCTCCGCCGGCGGGCTGCTGACCAATGCGCGCGACCTCGGCAAGTACGTGGCGTTCCATCTGTCGGCGTGGCCTCCGCGCGACGATCCGGAGGACGGGCCGGTGCGACGCGCCTCGGTGCGCGAGATGAGCGCCCTCTGGACACCAGCCAACTTCACCGTACAGCACGTCGACGGCAAACTAAACGCCTTCGAGGCGGGCTACGGCTTCGGGCTGCGTGTGCGGACCGACTGCCGCTTCGAGCACATTGTGAGTCACGGCGGAGGACTGCCAGGCTTCGGCTCCTATATGCAATGGCTGCCCGACTACGGAGTGGGTCTGTTTGCGATGGCGACACTGACCTATGCCGGTCCGGACGAGGCCATCGGGCGGGCGTGGGATGCCATGCTGCAGACGGGCGGTCTGCGGCCGCGCGAGCTGCCCCCGTCGCCAATTCTGGTTGAGATGCGGGATCACATCATCCATTTGTGGACGCACTGGGACGATAAGGAGGTCCGACAGATCGCCGCGATGAATCTGTTGATCGATTTTCCCGCCAGTCAGCGCCGCGCCGAAATCGCGCAACTCCAGCGGCAAGTCGGTGCGTGTCCGACCGCGGGGCCGATCATTCCGGAGAACTGGCTGCGCGGTCAGTTCAACCTGCGCTGCGAGCGCGGCACGATCGGCGTGTTCTTCACGCTATCACCAACCCGGCCGCCCTCGATTCAGCATCTGAGCTTCCACCTACTCGACTCCCAATCGACGCGGCTTGAATCCCCAACGGGGGCACGCGCTGGCGTGACGTGCTCCTAGGGATAAGCCGCGATCCCTAAAGCCACACCCCGGATCTGGTCCCATGTATCTGATCAGCATCCTGGTGCTAATGCTGCTTGCACCGGCGGTGTCCGTGCTACTCGGGCGATACCACGCACCAGGGGCTGCTGTGACTGGGCTCGCGCTAGACTGGGCGACGTTTTGGATGGTGGGCGGACGGCTATTTCTCGCCGGGATACGCCAGATCGTGCAGCCCCGCTACACAGCCGCGACGATTCTCGGCGTGGAACACGCAGACTCGTTGCTGTTCGTGCGTGAGCTGGGTTTCGCGAACCTCGCGCTTGGGACGGTCGGACTGGGCGGCGCCCTGTGGACACAGTGGACGGTACCTGCCGCGGTAGGCGGGACGATCTTTTACGGTCTCGCTGGGCTTAACCACCTCCGCGCTGGTCAGCGGACCGCCTCAGCACGTATCGCGATGCTCTCTGACCTGTGGGCGCTCGTCGTGCTGGCTGTGCTACTCGGGTTGACAGGCGTGCAGCCTGACGGCGCAGCTCAAGCGCCGTAACCCTTGTCCCAGTCCACTTCGCCGTCGACGCCGCTGCGACAGCCGACCAGCATCGTGCCGCCGCGCTCAAGTGCCGTCGGGTCGCTCGCCGCGCACCATTGCATGTACATGAAACCGCCGCCCAGTCCCAGAAGGAACACGTACGGGGCGAGGCTGTAGGGCCACGGCGGCAGCGGATAGAGAGTGACGATCAGCACGGGCAGCAAAACCAGAGTTGCAGTCCAGGGAACGACGAGGTGTTGCCAAATCGTGAAATCCTCTCGATGCTCGCGGCGCATATAGGAGGTCAGCGCCAGGTTCGCCATCGCATAGAGCACGATGACGGCCAGCGTGGCGATCGTCTCCAGAAAGCCGAAGATATACGCCGGCTTTAACAGCAGACCGACCAGCAGCACCGAGACCAAACCAACTACTTGTGCGAAGGAGATCGCAAAGCTCGGCGTCTGGTGGACCGGATGGATCGTGGCGAATGGCGCAGGCAGCGTGCCGGCCCTACCCATGGTGTACATCACGCGGGAGACAGCATTGGTGCCGGCGATGCCAACCGCAACGGCACTGTTGATCAGGGCGAGGACGACGAACCACCAGCTCGCTCCCCAGAGTGCGTGCCCCAGCGCGTAGTAGGGGTTAGGATTGGAAGCGAATGCAGCCATGGCGCCCGTGCCCCAGCCGACGGCACTGGCGTACGAGGTGAAGATATAGAACAGACCGATTGCGAGCAGCGACAGCGTGACCGCTTGGCCCACGTACTTGCCGGCGCAGCGCGATTCCTGCGCCAAAGGCGCTGGGCCCTCGAAGCCACTGAGAGCGAGCACGGAAAAAACCATCCCGGCCAAAATGCCTAGGAATCGATGCGGCGAGAATGAGGGATCCAGAGGTGCCCGGTACGAACTGCCGGGTCCCGGATGGATCAGGAACGTGATGGCGAGCGCTATCATGATCAGCAGCTCGAGCCCGCCTAGCAGCGCGGTGATGCGCATCGAGAGGCGGACACCGTAGTAGGTGAGCATCCAGATGGCTATGAAGGTCACCAGGGCGAACACCCACCACGGAATGTTCACGTGAAACTGCGTTCGCAACATGTCCGAGATCAGGTAGCCGAGGAACCCGACGGAGCCTGCGGGCCCCAACAGGTCATAGATCAGATAGCTCCAAGTGGCGATGAAGCCGCCGCGACTGCCCAGGCCACGCGTCGCGAAAGAGTAATATCCCCCGCTCGAAGGCATGTATTTGGAAAACTGCGACACGGTGTTGCCGATGAACAGGCAGACGATCGTGGTCAGCAGCAGTGACAGCGGCATAGTCGGACCGGCGTTGAGCGCAATGATGGGAAATGCGAACACCACGTTGATCGCCGGCGCGATGTGCGTAACGCCTTGAAAGACCAGCTCCGGCAAACCGAGCGCATTGCGCCGCAGCTGTGGCGCGGCAGTAGCGTGGGCAGACTCAGCGCTCGAGGCCATCATGCGGTGGTTTCGAAGGGATCTTGCAACGCCCAGCGTACCGCTCCGTTGACGGCGCCGTCCGCTAGGCGCTCCACTGAGTATTCGGCGCTACTATGCGGTAGTGTCAAGGCGTTGCAGCAGCTCGCGGCAGGCCTTTAGGGCGCGGTCGCGAACGCTGCTCTCGTAACGCCCTCGCTCTGCGTCCTGTCTTTGGAGCGCTTCTGGATTCCAGTGATCTCGGACGGCTCCAAGCGGAAAAGCATCTGTTTCTGAGTCTATTCCCAGAAACGTAACAAACGGTTCTTCCAGGGCACTCCCCAGCTCGTAAGCCGGTCCCATGATGCGTCGCGCCGCCTCGGTGATCGAGATGCTTCCGCTCAGCAGCTCCCGGGCGGCCGCGGCAATCTGATGCTGCAGGGCCAGCTGATACGGTTCGTCGCGTTCTGCTCCGGCGGACATCTCGCAGCCTTTTAGCTCATACGAATCCATCTAACCACAGCGCGCTCCCCAGATCGCCTACTGCATCACGGTGCAGCTGCTCGGTGCCTATATTTAGGATTCCCCTCGGTTTACGGAGTTGGCGTTGCTGATCTGCAGGTCGAAGCCGCTCGGCGTCATCGTGTGATAGCTCTTGTATGGCGCGGTCTCGATCGGCTCAGGGCCGCCCGTGTCCGCCGAAGCCGGCAGCCCGCGCGCCGTAAGGGCCGTCTTCACCTCATCCGCGTTAAAGGGCTCGATACCGAAGGAAATATGATCGATGAGCACGCCATGGGCGCCGCCGAAGTGGTTGCGGATGATCGTGTCACCGACGTTGCCGATACGGACTTGGTTGGAGTCACCGTAGTCCAACTCCGGCTGCCATCCGAGAAGCGCCTGATAGAACGCGACGGTCGTCCTGTAGTCTGAGCACTGATAGGACATGTGGTCGAGCCAGATGGTCTTCCAGTCCGTATGCTCGAACGGCGCTGCCTGGTTGAGCCTGCCGCGCGCCGGTGTTGCGCGCCGATTGCGGCTGTTACCGTTGCTGATTTGAACGTCGAATCCATCGGGATCCTTGATGTGAAAGCTTTCGAACTCGTCCCCACGGTTGTCCGGCACGGGACTCAGGCCTCGGGCCTTGAGCGCGGCTTCGACCATCCGTGCATCCCAGGGCTCGATGCCCCAGCAGACACGGTCGAAGACCGCATTGCGCGGCACGAAGGGCCCTATCTGAAAGCCCCTGGTGCGTGCACGCGCTGCCCTACGCTCGTACTGAGCGCGTTCGGCCGCTACTTCGGACGCCGATGGCCGATACCCGCCGCGGATAATGATGCCGCCCCAGTCACCGACATCCAACACCGCCTCGCTGCCATTGTCCTGTCTGACAGTCCAGTTCATCAGGGCGTTGTAGAAGGCCGCCTCCTTCTCATGGTCCTGTACCCTGCAGGACAGATGGTCGAGCAGCACCGTTTTCCAGCCGGTCGGCTCGAACGGCAGCGTCGGCGGTGTCCCAATCCAGCCCCCCCTTTTCGGGCTGCGCGGAGCCGGTGCAGCCAGCGCCGACGCCGGGACCAGCGCGCAGGCCCCTAGAGCCCGCAGCAATTGCCGACGCGAGAGCCGGCCGCAGTGGAACGCCTCAAGCAATGCCGAGAACCCATCATTCACTGGAAGCCCCCCGATTCAAGACCACGAGCGCGTGGTGTGCGGTACCAAGTATGCGTTGATCGTCGGGCAATTCGCAAACGGGCCGGAAGGGCGCGGCTGCCCGTCCTCGAGCTTGTTTCCCAAATTTCAACCGTACGTCAAAATGGATCTCAGCGGGGCAACACGGAGCCACGCCATGTTTCCAAGCGAACCGGGCACGCCAGCCGCATTAGCGTATTTGGAGCGAGCCACGGCCGCTGTGGGCTACGTGATGAATCTGGAGCGCGCTTGGGCTTGGCGCCCAGATATCGCTCAGGGCTTCAGCGCCAGCGCCCCGGTAGGGGAGACGCCTGCTTGAGATGGCTGCTTGTCCTGGCGCGGAGTGGGCGCGCCGATCGCACGTGTGAGATTCGGGGAGCAGGCAATCACCGCCGCAAGCAAAACCGAAGATGGGCTGCGCACGAGAGCACCTCCGCCAATGGCGCTGTCACAGCGTTCCCCACACTCGCAGGCTTAGCGGCAGCTTCCTTCCCCGCGTCCTGGCGTGTACGCCCGCGCACCCTACCGGAATGATCCACACGAGACGCGAGCGCGGGAAGCAGCCGACATTTATTGAGGATCCGGGCAGAGGTACTATTGCACCGTCGCCGCGGATGGTCGCTCGAGACTGGTATTTTAAGCCCGCGGTGCGCATGGGGACATCGATTGAGTACCGATCTTGTGTTTCGGGACGACGCCTATCTCAAGAGCATCACGGCGCGCGTCCTCGAGGCGGACGAACGCGGGATCTCGCTTGATCGCACCATCTTTTATCCGATGGGAGGCGGCCAGCCCGGCGACAGCGGCGTCCTGGTCCGAGAGACGGGTGAGCGCATTACGATCACCGATACGCGCAAGGGCGAGGCCCCCGACAGTGTCTTTCACATTCCTGCGCCGGGGATGTCCCCTCCTCAGGCCGGCGAGCTGCTGTCGCTGGAGATCGACTGGGAGCGTCGCTACTCACTCATGCGGCTGCACACCGCGCTGCATCTGCTCTCCTGTGTGGTAGTGGCTCCCGTATCCGGGGGGAACATCGGCCCCGACAAGGCGCGCCTCGACTTCGACATTGACATGAATCTGCTCGACGCCGAGCGCATCACGCGCGAGACCAATGCCCTGATCGCCTCCGGTGTTTCCACCGAAACGGTCTGGATCAGTGATGAGGAGCTCGATGCGCAACCCGAGCTCGTAAAGACCATGAGCGTACAGCCGCCGCACGGGCTTGGCCGCGTGCGGCTTCTCAGGATACCCGGCATCGATCTGCAACCGTGTGGAGGTACGCACGTACGCAACATCGCGGAGATCGGTGGCATTCGCGTCATGCGCATCCGCAACGAAGGCAAGCGGAACAAACGCGTCGAAATCGTACTCGCGACCTGACTCCCAGCGCCCCAGCGACCGGGTCGGGCACGGTCGCAACAAGACGAGGGAGCGACGCAACCTGTGAACAGGTCGCACGCCAGGCGATCTTCGCCCATGGCGCGATACGCCTGGCAGACATTCCCGCGGTGATGGAGGCCTGATGGCGCAGAGAGTCGCAGCGCTCCGAGCGTGGGCAGTGGCGCGCACGGTTCCAGCGGAATAGATACGCTGGGAGTCAAGTTATGATCGCGCTGCTGGTGCTACTCTTGCTCGCGGCCGTCGTCGCCTACGACATAGGGAAGCGACCTTGATACGCGGTAACCGCAAAGCTCGAGCGCCGTGGTGTCGCGTATGGCATCACCAGGTTGGGCCTGCGCTTCGAGACGTTACTGGGGGCACTCACTGCCTTCGGCATTGAAATTGTCGACCGCCATCGTGATCCGGCCCCAGACTCTCTTCTTGCTCGCCTCGCTGGCGACGATGCGATGTGTCTCTATCGTGACAAGCGTTGCTTTCATTGGCTGACCGGTTCGCTCCGCTTCCTGCTTGCGCTGGGCGAGATAGGAGCTGATGCATTGCTGATAGCGGTTGGCAGCAGCCGTGAATTTCTTCGCCGCCACGAGATCCACCATCAGTTGATCCCGGCTGGCCTTGGTGCCATCCGGTGCCGGTGGCTCCTGTGGCAGCCAGCAATTGTCGTTCTCGAAGCTCTGTCTCATCCAGGCCGGATCGGGACGGCCTTCGTCACCCGTGCGGCAGATCGCGGCCGACGAAGCCGCGGTCTGTGGCGGAATGGAAAATGTGGCGGCACGTTCCGGTGACACCTGCGCCACGAAGCCGAGCAAGAGGGCGCCGGCCACGCCAATAGTGAGCCCACCACCCAATTTTTGCGTCCGATCCATACAGCGCTTCTCGACTCGCAAAGCAGCAGGGGGAGCGTGCTGACGCTCCCCCTCTCCCAGCTTTACTCGGGAGCGTAGATCTCGCTGTTACCCAAGAACTTCATCTGCATCAGCTTACTCAGCGGGATCATGCCCTTATAGACGAACTTCTGCACCCGCTGACCACGATAGGTCTCGGTCGTGAAGATATCGCCCTTGGCGTTGGTCGCGATGCTGTGCAAGGCATAGAACTGACCGGCCTGACGGCCGCCGCCGCCGAGTGCATAGAGCTCCTTCATGCTCAGGCGGTCGAACACATGGATCTTCTCGTTTGCACCGTCCGCGATGTACATGAATCTCTGCCGCGGATCACGGGAGAAGGCGATCTCCCAGATTGAACCGTCGCCCCTGGTGTTGGTCTCCAACGTGTACTGTTTCACGTAGGTACCGTCATCCTTGAATACCTGCATGCGGTTGTTGGTGCGGTCGCAGACATAGATCAAGCCGTCATTCGAAGGCTCGGCGCAATGCACCGGGTTGCCGAACTGTGGTGAGTTCACGTCATAGTGAGGGACGGGATCGTCGGTCGGTGGCCTCCCGTAAGCGCCCCACATGCGCTTGAACTTCAATGTGACCGGGTCAAACACCGCAACGCGGTGATTGCCATAACCGTCAGCGGCAACCAACTCGTTGGTGCCGGGGATGAAGCGGACCATCGCCACGCCCTTCACATTCTCGGTATCCAGACTCCCCTTGCTGGCATCGGCCCTACCGATCTCACCCAGAAATTTACCATCGTGGCTGAGCTTCAGAATGAAGTCATCATGATAGGGGACGTTGGCACCGCTCGCGTAAGGCGGAGGCTGCGGCCCCATGCCGCGGCGTGGAAACTGCTCTGCGCTGCCTGGCGCATAGGGCGCGGGCTGCGCCGCGCCATTGCCCCCCAACCAGACATTGCCATCTCTGTCGACGGTGATGCCGTGATTGGAGCTGGGCCAGTCATGGCCTTCAACCTTGCCGAACGAATTGATCACATTGCCCGCCGGATCGAATTCCAGAACGTCCGGCGCGGCAGTGCAGCAATCGGCTTCGCCGCGGGTTGTATACGACTCCATACGCTCTAGCGTACCCGGCCGATGGACGATCCAGACGTCGCCGTGCGAATCGATCGAAACACCGACGGTCTGGCCGAGCCGCCAATGATGCGGAAGTGGTCTGGGCCAATAAGGATCGGCTTCAAAATACGGCACCATCGGATCGGCCGTCTGGGCCTCGGCGCGACCGATGAAATGCCCACTGACGGCCGCAAGACCCAAACCCAAGACGGCGACCAGGCCGACGAGGTTTGCACTCAGCAATGATTTGCCGAGCCGAGCAGGTTTGAATTTCACACTACCCCCTATTAGGAATTTGTTGTGAGGCGACGGAGCGTAGCGCGAATCTCTGCTGTGTGTCCAGAACGCGAACACTCGCTCGAGCTTAGCAACTGCCGGGAAACCTGCTGTATTTCTGTCGCCGCTTCTTCCGCATCCTTGAGCCGCACAGAAGGTAGAGCCGATGCGCTGTGCCCGACTGCGCTCGTCTACATTTATAATTATACTCGGCCAGCAGATCAGGGCTCTAGTTCCAGCCACGGTCATGAGCCGATGCCCAACACCAAACAAGCGCTAGCCTCCTATCTGCTGTTGGCCGCAGCCGTCGCAGGAGGACTGCTGTGGTACGAGCGCGAGACCCTGCCACAACTTGGGCAGACGCATGTCGGTGGGCAAATTACGCTGGGCGGCGACTACCGGCTGACCGACCAAGATGGCAGATCACGTTCCAGCACCGACTTTCTTGGTAAATATCAGCTGATCTATTTCGGATACACTCTCTGCCCTGATGTGTGCCCCACGACACTGGCGATCATCGCCGCAGCGATGGACAAGCTCGGACCCACACAGAACCGGATAGTGCCGATCTTCGTCAGCATCGATCCAGAACGCGACAAACCTGCTGCCTTGAAAACCTATCTTGCCTGGTTCGGCCCGCGTTTTGTGGGCTTGACCGGTACACCCGAGCAGATTGCGCGGATTGAAGGGGAATTTCGCGTGTACGCAAGGAAACAGTCGTTGCAGGGCGGCGGCTACAGCATAGATCATTCCAGCGTGATCTATTTGATCGGACCAGACGGCAAGCTTGTCTCAGTCTACGACGATGCAGCCTCGCCTGCGGATCTGGCCAAAGATATACGGCGGCGACTGGCAGGTTGATCCAGCGACCGTTGCCGAAGGCCGCGGCAGTGCACGTATCGCTTGCTTTCGGGTCGGAATGTGCAGCCGATCGGCCAATCGATAGAGCCAGTTGTTGACAGCGGGATTGGACAGGTCGAAGCCGTTCATGACGTCTATCTCGATACGCCCGATGCGGGCTCCGGATGCGACGAGCTGCGCATCACTCGGAATCTTGGCCTCCGGAGGGATTTGCAGCGACGGAGGAATGCTGTACGCAGGCGGTGGGCCCAGCTGAAGCGCGAAGCTTGGCGCCACGGCGAGCAGGCAGAGCAGAAGCAGTCGCGTCCGGCGCATGGCTGCCAATCGGAATGCGTTGTTGGGGTTCTTTATCTGCAGAGCGCAAACTTCACGGTCAGATAGCGAGTAGCCGCAAGTAGGCAGTGCCCGCACTCATTGCCGTGGCCGTATCGCCCCTCACGACCGCCTGCGCCTCAGCCGCTAGTCCACTTCTCAGCTGCCTCCATGCATAGGGCGCTGGCCTTTTAACGACTACGCTAAGCACAATATCCCAGGGGTATGACGGCTCGATCTCAATTCGGGAGAGCGGACCTCCCTGACCAGCGGGTTCGCGACCCGTGCCGGCACGCCGTCACCGTTCGCGGTCCTGACGTCAGTTAAATCGGTCGTTCCAGCGCTTGGATGCGCCGGAATACCAGAAGCGAACCGCGGTAGACGAGGCCGATACAGAATCTGATTGAATTCTTGCGAGGCGCTCGAACACACGTTGCATCGTATTGATACGAGCGAGATAGACGCGGACGTCGTGATCCCCGCAGCGCTGGCCGTCGATCAACCTAAACCCGCGTCTCACGTAGTCCTCGCCAGCGACCGCGCCGCACAGGTGTATCACCGCAGCCAGCCTCTGCTGCTGTCGAAGTGTGGCGGCGGCCGTTCGGTGCCGCTCGAGCGTGATTGCGACACTCCGGTCGAGGTAGGCTGATGTGAGCTCCACGGCGTGACTAGGCACCGCCCGGGTGTACAGGCTATTGAACCAGCACGATCGCCAACTGTTCCAAGGCCCATCCTCCGCGACAGCGTGATTGTGAATGCAATAGCGCCTCGCTTCTGCAAACGTTCCGTCGGTAATCTGATACATCCCAACGGCGCTGGAGGCTGGCCGGTATACCTCGAAGGGCTGTGTCGTCCATGACCACCGCCAGTACGTCCGCACAACCGGATTTCCGGAGCTCTCTACCTGCGCAATCGCCGCGAGCAGCTCGGGGGTGATTACGTTGGTCGCATACTTTCTAAACAGCGGCGCGTATTGTCGCCACGTTTCGGACGGTGTCTTGTAGAGCGCTCCGCTGACGGGAAAGAACAATTCCGATGGCTTACCGATGACCTGATAGACCCAATTGATGGCCAGCGCCAGCGTAAGCACGACCGTTCCGCCAACGATGATCTTCGCGAGCACGGATGCATGCCAGTAGGCGCGTCGCCAGCGTCGTCTCAAGTGAGCGTTGGGCCACAGACGTGACGAGCGCAAGCGAGGCGTCTGAATTCTTCCGGTCTTCGGTCGGATGCCTCGGGTAGCGCTCGGACGCAGCATCAGGTCAGATCCTACGCTCCAGTAGAGCTGGCACGGCGGCAATCGCTCTCGCCCTCTTCTCCATGCTGCTCATCGCGCCTCCCGCCAATGCGCAGACGACGAGCCAACGGACTTCCCGGCAAATTATACAGCGACTGCATCAGCTGGACTCGGGATTGGCCCGAGCGAGGCGTTGAGCAATTGCAGCAGCTTATTGAACTAATGCAGGGGGTGGGTCAGTGCCTACCTTGACCCAAGCTCATTTGAGCCCGTCGATCGGCCACGAAGCTCGATTAGCCTCGCAGTCGCCGGTATCGGGCGCTGATGCTCGCTTCGGTCGCAGCATCGGCACTGATGCGACTCGTCGCCAGCTTGACTCGGTTGCGCCCGCTGATTTTGGCCTCGTAAAGTGCTCGGTCGGCCGCTTCGACCATCTGCCCTGCCACGGTGCCGTCGGTGAGCTCACCGCTGGCAACACCAATGCTGACCGTGACTACCGACTCGGGACTGCTGGCATTTTCCAATCGCAGATGCTGTACCGCGGAACGCAATCGCTCGGCGACGACTTGTGCGCCGGCCGCGGTGCTGTCGCGCAAGAGCACGATGAATTCCTCGCCACCGTAGCGCGCCAGCACGTCATCCGGACGGCCCAGACCACGCTGCAGAGCCCGGGCAACCTCGCGCAGGCAGCCGTCGCCCACGGGATGGCCATACCGATCATTGAGCAGCTTAAAATGATCGATGTCGATCATCAGGATCGCCTGCGGCGCGGAACGGCGCTCGTCGCGCCAAGCGCGCACCAGTGCTTCGGTGAAGAAGTGGCGGTTGGGCACGCCGGTCAATGCGTCAGTCCAAGCGATGGTCTGAAGCATGGATGCTTCTCGCCTTAGGGCTTCCCTGCGCTCGATATGCTGCACCTGGATCAAGGTCGTGCGCACACCAATCCCGAGCACAGCAATCAAGATGCCAACGCAGCCCCAGAGATACTGCACTCGAATCAAAAGCAAGGACGCCGTGAGCAGCGCGAGTGCCAGCAAGATCGGGCTGCCGCTGCGTACGATGCGTATCAGAGCGGCGTTCACCAAATGCACCGGCTGAGCCGAGGGAGCGCGTAACGCGAAGCCGCAGAGCACCGCAAAGGCCACCGTGATGATCGTACCGTATTGCGGCCCGAAGGCGGGGTTACCCGCGAAGTAATGGTCATTGATAAACACAATAACGAAGTAGATGCACAGGTGCACCGCGAGCGCTCGGAACAGGTCGCGTTCGTCGCTGTCCTGGGCCACGTACCAGCGCACCAGCGCTCCCAAGGCAAGGTAGATGTTTTGGAAATCCAGTAGCCATACCAAGTAGGTCACACCGGCTTCAGTGGGAGCGGCATGGTCGTGGATCATGCTCCACGTGTACTGGGAGTACGTGCAGCCAAGCGCGAGGGCGACCAGCGCATCGACCACACGCAGCAGCTGTCGTTGATGCAACCGCCAGTCGCTGGCGACCAAGAACGTGGTCGGAACCACCGCCAGACTGAAGGCCACCATGCTGGTGCGATACATTTCGTTTTGGTGATGCAGGATCATCTCCTGCCACAGATTGGCGAATGCACCCACCGCCCAGATGGTCAGTGCCAAAGCGAGGGCATACCAACCAAAGCGGACCGAGGTGGTGTGCGAGCGCCCGCGCCAGAACGTGGCCGCCGCGGCGAACAGCGGCGCGATCACCATCAGGATATAGGCCGCCGGAGCGGTCACCGTGGGCCCGAAGCAGGTCAGGATGATGAGCTGCAGTAACAGGAAGGCTATCGGTAGGTACAGCGACATGAGGCTTCAGGTTCTGACCAGTGCCCTAGGGTAAGAATAGGATGTCTCCCCACACCCGACAGTGATGCAAGGCTGCTTTGTGTGGCTCGTCGTCGCAGCCATTTGTGCTCGTACCGGCGAGGACCCACACCGTAATGAGCACGGCAGGCGTCTCATCTAGCGCGATATTAGAACACATAAATCAATGCCTTACGACATATTTATAGAGCGAAATCTCTAGGCGTTCGGGACAATGTCCGCGGCGGTCGGCTGCGCCGTCGAGAGCTAGAATGCACCTGCGCTCCCCGGAGAAGTCAATGAAGAAGATGAAAGGCGCCCTGCCATCGGCCGTCCTTCTTTACGCTGCGCTGTTCTACCCACAGTGGCAAGCGCGAGCGTCAGCGGCGGAAATGCCCTATCCGGTCATGGCTCCGGTCGATCGGTACCTGATGTCCGAGGGAGCTGAAATCACATTGGCCCGCACCGCTGCTCCACGAGCGATCTCAGACGGAGCCGAGGTGATGGTACTCGGACGGGAGGGGTACAGGAGCGCGGCCAAGGGCAGGAACGGCTTTCTCTGCCTGGTGGAACGATCATGGGGCGCTGCTACCGACGATCGGGACTTCTGGAACCCCAAGGTCCGCGCTCCAATCTGTTTCAATCCACCGGCTGCGCGGACCTTTGCGCCCATCTACCTCATGAAGACCAAGTTGGTGCTGGCCGGGAGCTCCAAGATGCATCTGGTCGGGGCGATTGCGGCGGCGTTCGACGACAAGGAACTGTCGGCGCTCGAACCCGGTGCGATGTGCTACATGATGTCGAGAGAGCAGTACCTCAGCGATCTGGCTCACAGTTGGCATCCACATCTGATGTTTTTTGTTTCGGGAAACGCTGGGAAAAGCTGGGGAGGGAATCTCCCCGGCTCGCCGGTTATAGCGGCAAACGATCCTGAAGAACGGGCAACGATCTTCCTGGTCTGGGTCAGCAGCTGGTCCGATGGGACACCCGCTCCGCAGTCAATGCAGTGACTGGTGTTCGAAAACCCTGAGTCGCTGGGATCATCCGCGCCCTTGAGCCCGGAAATATCGGCAAATGGCAGGTCACCTGGGCCTTCCTTTGGATCACCGACGGCCACGCCGTGCTCACGACACCGGCCAATTCATCGAACGTATACACCGCACAGGCGGAGTGGAACGACGCTGCTGCGCCTGCGGCGAGGCAATATCCGGTAGCGATACGCAACCCACGTCTTCTTCGATAGGCTGACCGCCTACTCGTACTGGCTGCCGGAAGTGCCCTGCGACGGCTCGATCATGTTTGCGCTCTGCGCGCCTTCGCCGCTGGTCACACCGTTCGCTCCAGTCGCGTGTCGAGTCGAGGCGACCACATCAGGGCTGGAATTCTCGGCACCGTATGGACGGCGTCTAGGCTGAGCTCCCGTAGTCGGGCTCCTCGGATCCCATGCCGCATTGCGGGGCTCGAGTACGGCATCTGAAACCTAACGGCGCAATCGTGGGTATTCCATCGGAACGTCCAAAATGGAAGTCACGATTCAATCACCAGGCGCGGGTTCGTTAGTGACACTGCTACGACCCATACCATCGACCAAACGAGTAGGTACCCATGAATCACATTCGCGTAATCGCCCTCCTGGGCGCGATCCTTCTCACGGCCAGTGAGCTCTTCTCTCTCTATTACTACACCGCGTGGCTGGTCTCAGAGCATACGAGTCAGGCTGCGGTGCCCGCGCTCATTGCGCAACGGTACTCTCCGGCACAGGGCCGCGATTGCGCATCATGAGGTTTCACGTGCGACTCGTACCGATACGACACTTCTATAGCCGAAACGGGATATACAGGATCTGACTAGGTCGTAAGGTACCTTCCCGAGAGGTACAATGAGACCTTCCGCTTCGTAAGATGGACGAACTGGGCGAGCGCGCTCCGATATCAGGTGGGCTGACATGCGAAAGATCAAAATCTTGCTCGTGAGTGGGCTCTTATTCGGCCCTTGCGGAGCGGCTTTTGCTGCCATTCCGCCCTACGTGACCGCCGCCTTGAGCGACTCGGCGCGTGGCAAGGATGTTGAAGCAGACGCACGCCGGCACGCCGCACAACTCGTGGCCTTCGCGCAAGTGAAGCCGGGCGACACGGTCGTCGATCTAATTCCGGGCACCGGATATTGGACGCGCATCTTCAGCCGGATCGTCGGGCCTCGGGGACATGTCTATATCATCTGGCCCAGCGAATACGTAAAAGAAGACGCTGACGAGCTGGCGCTTACCCAGGCCCTGGTGAAGGACCCACACTATTCGAACGTCACGCTGCTCATGCAGCCTGCCGCGCAGTTCAGTGTCCCGGTGGCGGCCGATGTCGTGTGGACCTCGCAGAATTATCACGACTACCCGGACAAGTTCATGGGGCCGACGGACCCCAGGCTGCTGGACGACGCCGTATTCAAGGCGCTCAAGCCCGGCGGCGTATTCGTCGTCGTCGATCATGTCGCCGAGTCGGGCTCAGGCCTGCGTGATACGGACACGTTGCATCGGATCGATCCACAGGTCGTCAAACAGCAAGTGCTTGCCTCAGGCTTCAGGTTCGACGCCGAGAGTACCGCGCTTCGCAATACCGCGGACAACCACAAGCTGAAGGTATTTGACGCCGCCATCCGTGGCCACACCGATCAGTTCAGCTTCCGTTTCCGCAGACCTCGATAGGAACTTTGGTAGAGAAGCGGGCTCGCACCGTGCTCAGCGGGCTCCCGTACGGCCTTTCGAGCGGCGTCTGGGGCGCGAACACAAGTCGGACCTACGAGGTCGCCCGTCAAATGCGGACGGATCAGGTCGCCATCGACGCTGCGCCGCAAAATCTGCGCACCCGTTCGGCGGATTCACACAGTCCGGCTATGGGCGTGAGAACGGTCGCTTTGGGGTCGAAGAGTTCCTTCAATGCAAGGCCCTCCACGGCTGCCATTGATCACAGCGCCCTAGCTTATCTCGGTGTTGTCCATGAACAGCGTCCACAGATGCCGGACCCATCCCCTCGGCTTCACATTGCAGCTCCCCTGTTCTCACCCTTCAGACTCGGGCGCCGCTCGGCCATCGGGCTCGACCGACTGGCTCGCCTGGCCGAAGACCCGCCGACCGAGCCAAAAGAGCGGCCAGCCGGTGAGCAGGACAATGGCTCCTGTCAGCGAGACGAGCGGATCTAGGGTGAATACCCGGAACGACACTGCGAGCAGGCAGGCGATATAGAGCACCGTCAGGGACGGCAACGCGGGTAACGAGAACACCAACTGCGCGGCCGTGCGTCGGCGCAGAACGAACAGTGTCGATGCCACGATGGCGATCGTGAGCGTATCGCTGAAGATGACGTAGTTCAGGAGCTTCTCGAAGGTCCCCAGAATAAACGCCGGCAGCAGCATCGCCGCGCCGAAGAACAGCAGCGCAATCTCCTGTGTCTGGGTGCCGGGATTCACGCGCAGGAACGCACGGGGCAGCGCGCCATCCTGCGCCATGGCGTACAGGCTGCGCGGCATCTGCAGGATGGTGGCATTGACGAACCCTGCGGCCGAGAGAAATACCGCCAGCGAGAACACCACCTCGCCCGGGGCACCGAAAAGCGTCCGTGACAGCGCCGCCGCTACGAGCTTCGAGCTGGCGATGCCATCGATGCCGAGCACGCGGTAATAGGCGAGGTTGAGCAGCAGATACAGCGTCACGACGGTGAGCATCCCCGCGCCGATCGCGATCGGAAAGCGCCGAGGCGCGTTGCGCAGATCGGCGCCGAGGTTCATCGTCATCTGATAGCCGCCGTAGGCGTAGAAGCAAGGCACCAGGGCTGCGACGAGGCGCGGTACCGAGGATCCCGCGGCCGGCGGCTCCTGCATGTGTGCAGGCAAGCGCCCGTATATCCAGAAGGCACTCAACGCCAGCCCGATGATCATTGCGATCTTGAGCATCGAGAGCAGATTCTGGGTGCGCGCACCGGGTCTGATGCCACGATAGTTGAGTGTCAGGAGCAGCAGCATCGTGGCGCCGGCGATGGCGAGCGCGGCATGTGGCGTGCGGTAGCGCTCCGACAGCAGCACTGGCATCAGGTATTCGGCGCCGATGACGGCAACGCCCGCGCCGCCGGCGCCCTGCACAATGATCTGCGACCAGTTCAGCATGAAAGCGAGCGTCGGGTGGTAGCAGTCCGCCACGACGCGGTAATAACCCCCGGCACGCGGATGCCGAGAGCCGATCTCCGCGAACACGAACGCCCCGATCAGGCTGACCAGCCCCCCGGCGATCCAAGCCGTGAAAAAAAGGCCCGTACTGCCCGCGGCACGCGCGACAATGGCCGGCGTGCGAAAGATCCCGATCCCCACGACCAGGCTGAAGACGACCATCGCCGTGTCGAAGGTTGAGAGCCGTGCCTCGATGCGCGCAGGCGCAGACTCAAGCCCCATACAGGCACTCCCGCAGTAGCTGCGCCAAGCGCTCGAATTGTTGCGCGTGGTTGTAGAGCTGCGCCGAGATCCGCACCACCGGCCGCGGCTCAGCATGCATCCAGGTCTCAATGCCGCGCTCGCGGAACCAGTCGTGCAAACCTTTGACGTCGAGCCTCGCACCGTTCGCGTGTGCATGGGCCGCGGGCAGCGGAACTGAGGCCATCGAGCCGATCATCTCTGGCGGACAGGGCACCGCGACTCCGAGCGCCTCGAGCACCAGCGTGCGGGCGTGCAGCGCCAAGGTGCGGTTGTGAGCCATAACCTCCGGCCACCCGCCCGGAAGTAAGGCTTCCATGAAGCGCAGCGCAGCGGGAATGCACAGCCACGCCGTCGGATCGCAGGTACCCGTCCAATCGAACTCCGCTTGAAAGCCGCGCGGATAGCCATGACTGATCACGTTCGGATGTAGATCATGCTGGCGATCGCGACGGACGTGCAGGAATGCCGCACCCTTGGGCGCACAGAGCCACTTGTGGGCATTGCCGGTGTAGTAAGCGGCGCCGAGCTGCGTGAGGTCGAGCGGCACCATGCCCGGCGCGTGCGCCCCGTCCACTAGCGTCTCAATCCCTTGCTCGCGTAGCTCGTGGACGAGGCTTGCGATCGGTAGCACCAGTGCAGTCGGGCTCGTCACGTGATCGAGCAGCGCGAGACGCGTGCGTGGTGTGACAGCAGCAAGCACTGCGCTCTGAATCTGCTGGGGACTCTGCAGGGGAAAGGGCAAACCGACGACCACGAGATGCGCTCCGGTACGTGCGGTGACGAACTCGAGCGTCTTGCGGCACGCGGCATAAGTATGGGTCGTGAGCAGCAGCTCATCCTCCGACTCAAAGGTGAGCGAACGCAGAACGGCATTCACGCCGGCCGTGGCATTCGGTACGAACACGAGGTCGGCCGGATCTGCGCCCAAGAATGCGCCCAATGCTGCGCGCGCTTGCGCCAATCGTTGCGGCAAGGTGGCGTCAAGAAAGTCGACGGGTTCACGCTCTAACTCCTGCCGCAGGAGCGTCTGCGTGTGCAACACGGCAGCGGGGCAGGCGCCAAAGGAGCCGTGATTGAGATAGCTGACCGCGGGATCGAGCGTCCAGTGGGCGGCGAGCGGCGAGTTCACGTCAAGGCAGCAGTGGTTGCAAACACGGATAGCCTACCGTAACGCACGGCTCAACGGTTAAACTTACTGCTACATCAAGAATTCCAGGGGGCGGAGGAGTAAATCGTGCGCGCGACGAAGACATCCATTTGGATTGAGGGCGTGCTGGGATTGGCGCTGTCGTTCTTGGGCAATAATCTGTGCGCACAGACGCAGACGCCGCCGGCCAATCGGGAGGCGCCGGCGGCCGAATCAGCGCCCATGTACCCGGATCTTCCCAGCGAAACGCCGCGGAAGTTCGTGCGCCCCACGTACGGCGCCGATTTCGAGGCGCGTGATGTGATGATTCCGATGCGCGATGGGGTAAGGCTTCATACCATCATTCTTGTACCCAAAGGTGCCAGGAACGCCGGTATCTTGCTCACGCGAACACCCTACGAAGCGAAGCACCTCACGGCCAACAGGCAAAGTCTGCACCTCGGTCCGAGACTGTGGGGCTATGACAATGCGGTCGAGACGATCATCGAAGGTGGCTACATTCGCGTTGTGCAGGACATTCGCGGCAAATATGGGAGCGAAGGCGACTACGTAATGAACCGCCCCATGCGCGGACCCCTCAATCCGACACCCGTCGATGAGTCGACCGATACCTACGACACCATCGATTGGTTGGTGAAGAACGTGCCGGAGTCGAACGGCAAGGTTGGCGTACTTGGGATCTCCTATGATGGCTTCCTGGCGCTTACCCCATTGATCAATCCGCACCCGGCGCTCAAGGTCGCAGTGCCGATGAATCCGATGGTGGACGGCTGGCGTGGTGATGACTGGTTTCACAACGGTGCGTTCCGTCAACAGGGTCTGCCTTACATTTACCAGCAGACCGCCACCCGCTCCAACGATGAGCCATGGCAGTCCGGAGCGTTCGATGATTACGACCTTTACATGCGAGCGGGTTCGGCAGGGGAATTGGCAAAGCAGCACGGCATGGAGCAGATCGGATTTTGGAACAAGATCGTCGCGCATCCCGCCTATGATGCGTTCTGGCAAGAGCAGGCCATGGATCGCATCCTGGCGCGTGCCCCGCTGACCGTACCGACGATGCTGGTAGCGGGGCTGTGGGACCAGGAAGACATTTATGGGGCGAATGCGGTCTACAAGGCACTGTATGCCGAGCCGGGCAACCGCAAAAATCTGTTTCTGGTGATAGGGCCGTGGTACCACGGTCAGGAGATCGACGAGGCGAGTGCGCTCGGGCCCATCCGCTTCGGCAGCGACACCGGTCTCTATTTCAGACGCCACATTCTCGCGCCCTTCCTGGCGCGCTACCTCAAGGACGATGCCGCCGCGCCGCCCGCGGTCGCACCGGTCACGGCTTTCCGCACCGGCATTAACGCCTGGGAGCAACTACCGTCGTGGCCTTCCGCGTGCGAGGGCGCGTGTCAACCGCGGGCGACACCGATTTATCTGCAGGCTCAAGGCAAGCTGGGATTCCAGGCCCCAGCAGCTGGGGCGGCGTTCGACGAGTACCAGTCGGATCCCGCGAAACCGGTTCCATTTCGAGTCCGACCCAGCCAACCGGTGGGCTACGATCCGCCGCTTACCTGGACGCGGTGGTTGGTAGACGATCAGCGGGAATTCTCTGGGCGGCCCGACGTGCTCACATACAGCACCGCGTCTTTGGATGCGCCGCTTGCTATCAGTGGCGAACCTGTAGTCAATCTGGTTGCGGCGACGACCGGTACCGACGTGGACTGGGTGGTGAAGCTGATCGATGTTTATCCGGACGAGGTGGCCTCACAACCCGAGCTCGGCGGCTATCAGCTCCCGGTCGCGATGGACATCTTTCGCGGACGCTATCGGGAGAGCTTCAGCGTCGCAAAGCCGATCAAGCCGAATGTGCCGCTCACCTATCGATTCGCGCTTCCTACGACCAACCACGTGTTCCTGGCCGGGCACCGCATCATGGTCCAGGTACAGTCTGCTTGGTTCCCGCTGTACGACCGCAACCCGCAGACCTTTGTGCCGAACATCTTCTTCGCGAAACCCGAGGACTACCGGAAGACGACCGAGCGCGTGTATCACACAGGGGGTAACGCGAGCTTCATCGAGCTTCCCATCGTCCCGGCGCCGTCATCGTGGTGAGGCAGCCGGCAGCTCGTGCTGGTTTCAGGCACTGCCAGGACGGCTGCCTGCCGGCTGCCGCCCGTCGCGAAGCACTCCCGGTCTCCTACCCGCGCTGCTTTTCGCTTCTTTCCGACTCGCACAGCAGTCGGCTTTCGGCTTCGACCGACTGCGGCGTGTGGCCGAACACCCGACGACCGAGCAGGAAAAGCGGCCAACCGGTGAGCAGGATGACGGCCCCCGTGAGCGAGACGAGCGGATCGAGGGTGAACGCCCGGAGCGACACTCCGAGGAGGCAGGCAACATAGAACGCCGTCAGGAACGGCGAGCCGGCTAGTGAGAAGACCGGCTGGGCGGCCGGGCGTCGGCGCAGAACGAACAGTGTCGATGCCGCGATAGCCATCGTGAGCGTATCGTTGAAAATGACGTAGTTCAGGAGCTTCTCGAAGGTCCCGAGTACGAACGCGGGCAGCAGCATCGCTGCGCCGAAGAACAGCAGCGCGATCTCCTGGGCTTGCGTGGTGGGGTTCACACGCAGGAACGCGCGCGGCAGTACACCGTCCTGTGCCATGGCGTACAGGCTGCGCGGCATCTGCAGGATCGTGGCATTGACGTAGCCTGCAGCCGAGAGAAATACCGCTAGCGAGAACACTACCTCACCCGGGGTACCGAACAGCGCTCCTGAGAGCGCGGCGGCCACGAGCTTCGAGCTGGCGATGCCGTCGATGCCGAGCACGCGGTAATAGGCGAGGTTGAGCAGCAGATATAGTGTCACGACGGTGAGCATGCCTGCGCCGATTGCGATCGGAAAGCGCCGAGGCGCGTTACGCAGATCGGCTCCGAGGTTCATCGTCATCTGATAGCCGCCGTAGGCGAACAGGCTCGGCACGATGGCTGCGGTGAAACGCGGCGCCCACGAGCCCGCGACGACAGGCACCTGTGCGTGTACGTGCGCGTGTGCAGGCAAACGCCAATATATCCAGAAGGCGCTCAACGCCAGCCCGGAGATCATTGTGATCTTGAGCATCGAAAGCAGATTCTGCGTGCGCGCTCCCGGCTTGATACCTCGATAGTTGAGCGTCAGGAGCAGCAGCATCGTGGCGCCGGCGATGGCGAGCGAGGCATGTGGCGTGCGGTAGCGCTCCGGCAGCAGTACTGGCATCAGGTACTCGGCGCCGATGACGGCAACGCCAGCACTACTGGCACCTTGCGAGATGGTCTGCGACCAATTCAGGATGAAGGCGAGCGTCGGGTGGTAGCAGTCCGCCACGACGCGGTAATAACCCCCGGCACGCGGATGCCGAGAGCCGATCTCTGCGAACACGAAGGCCCCGATCAGGCTGACGAGGCCCCCGGCGAGCCAGGCCGTAAAAAACAGGCTCGTACTACCGGCAGCACGCGCCACGATGGCCGGCGTGCGAAAGATCCCGATCCCCACGACGAGGCTGAAGACGACCATCGCCGTGTCGAAGGTCGAGAGCCGTGCCTCGATGCGCGACGGCGCAGGCTCAGTTGACATGAAACGCATTCACATCGCGCAGCCGCCACTCACGACCGGCGCGTCGGTGCTTCAGCGCGGAGATACGGTTTGTTCACCTCGACGATGCTCTTCCAGGCGTATGGATCTTCTCCCGCGACCATCACGATATCGCGCAGATCCTCGGTGGCTGGTAGCTTTCCATCCTGATCCCACGGCAGCATCGATTCGGCACTCATGTAATGGTTGACGAGCGCCATACGAAAGCTATTCGCAGTGCTATTTCTGCGCGAGCTGTGCAAGATATAACCGTTGAAGAAAACCACCGAGCCTCGCTGCACCTCGATCGGGATGATGCGATCGCGCTCGTAGCCAGACAGCTCAATCATGTCCTTCTCTGCGAACTCCGGATCGTTGCCCGGCACTCGCCGACGGATCACACTGGGATGGTGTGATCCGGGAATGAGCCACAGACAACCGTTCTCGACCGACGCGTCATCGATGGCGATCCACGCACCGACCAACGATCGGTCTCTGGTAGGAATATAGTACTCATCCTGGTGCCATGACTGACCCAATTTCCCAGGTGCCTTGACGAACAGCATGGACTGCATGCATTTGAGATTAAGACTGACGATCTTGATCAGAATATTCACAATCCTCGGGTGAAACAGATAGCCCCTGATCAGCGTCGAGAGCTTGTGAGGGAAATGAATTGCGGTGTACCGCGCGAGGACCTCGGTGTCCGTGAGTCCGGCAGCATCGAGCAGACCATCGACTTGCCCGCGGTTGCCCCGAAAAACCTCCGTTGCTTCCTGTCTCAGTTCTTCGAGCTCCGCCGTTGTGAGAAGATCCGGCGCTATCAGATAGCCGTTGTCGTCATAGAAACCGCTATTGGCTCGATTCACACCCGCGACACCGACCGTGGCATGCTCTGTTCTCATACGAGTGATGTCGCGACGAGTCTCCCTACCTGAAGCGCCCTCGCGTCGTGGTTCAGTAGTTTACGAGGTCCGCGAGGTCCTTTAAAGCAAGCCGGTGGAGACTTCCATGACGATGTGCATCGCAGCAGCAGCTTGTCTAGTGACAGCTTGCTCGACGTCCGCTGACACAAAGGCCGCGCCTCTAGCGCGACACTGCCAGCAGCTATTTTTCTTTGCCAGTGCTCGAAAGCAACCCCATAACGATCACTATCGTGACGATTACGCCGATGATTGCGGGTATTGATCCCATGCGCACGGCTCACGACAAATCTGCCCGGCAATGTGCCGTGAGCGTGCTGACTGTAGCCTGAACAGCGCCATGCACATTGTCCTACGCCCGGCCTTTCTGCGTTTCGGAAAATGATCGCTTTTCAACGTGGTCAACGCAGGCCCGAGCCTGCCGGGCGCCCCTTTAGAACGGCAGGGGCTCCAGATCCGGATCAACCCAACTGCGGCGCGCCTCGACGGAGAACAGCACCGACCTGGACCAATAGCGCAGCAGCCAGTCCGACCGCCCGTATTCCGTGGCCAGCAGTGCGTTTAGTGACCCGGACAGGGAGGCGTGACGGGGACGGCCATCGAGCCAGGCGCGGGCGGCGCGCAGCGATGCTTGGGTGATGGTCTCGTGATACCCACTGCGCTCAGTATTGGCCACGCCGGTAGCTTCGTTGTAGGCCCGGATCAACACTGGCATGTCGCGCAGCGCGTCGGTGTCGGGCTGACGCAGTAGCCACAAGGCGGCAGCGAAGTGGGCGGCGTGCGTCCATTCGGTCTTGGGAAGGCTGCGCTCGAGCAGGCCCCGGCCAATCCGGTCGACGTCAACATCAGAGAATATGTGCGGCACGAGCGCGACTCCTAGGCGAGACGGCCGCGGAGCCCAAAACAAGCAACCCCGCCGGCGGCGGGGTTGCGAATGCTTCGAAACTGTAACTTGAAAGCTTCAGCTTCCACAGAGCAGGCACGCAGACCCCACCCGAAAGAGGGTCTGCCGTTGAGCCTTCCGAGCGATGAACCGAAGCATCGAGAACACTCTAACGGCGGTTCGACGGTCGATCAAGCGGCGGACCCGAGGCGACCGAAGCCGGCCGCCTACCGATCCTAGAAACACATGCTCACTTTCCCCGGTCACCTCGCGATGAGATCTACGATCTCGACGCCGGAGTGCTCCCGCGTGAGATGGACCGCTTTGAAATCGAGCGAGTGGTTCTCTCCCCACCACCGATCCCACCGGGCCGCGGACGCCCGAGTGTCGAGGAGCTGAGGGCCATCACGCGCAAGCAGCCGCGCATGAGAATGCGCGCCGCATCTATCGGCTTGCCTGAGATTACAACGAGCCTGGTGACAGTCGCTGTTGAGCGCGATGTTGACAGCAGCTGAGGTGTAGTAGGCCATGCCAGTGTGGCAAGGGACGCGAGTCATTAGCCCGGCCCACACCCTGAACGCACGGCGAGTTTCGCGCCCGGCTCGAATCCTGGCGTGGACCTGCCTATACTGCAGTATGAAACACCTATCAACGTCCTGCTTTCTACTGACGTTCGGTCTGCTGTGCATCACGCAGGTGCAGGCGCAGGCCGTCAGCATCAGCTTCCCTGCTGCGCGCTCGAACAAGGCGTTGGATGGACGACTGCTGTTTCTGGTCTCGGACGCTCCGAACGCGATGACTGACCCCAAGGCCGAGCCGCGCCTGCAAATCAATGACACGCCGAGAACGCAAATGGTGTTCGGCGTCACCGTCGACGGCTGGCAACCGGGCCAGCCGCTGTCGATCGGGGATGAGGCGGCGGGTTATCCGCGCCGCCATCTGAAGGACATACCTCCAGGCGACTACACCGTACAGGCGGTGCTGAACGTCTACGAGACGTTCCATCGTGCCGATGGCAAGACGGTCAAGCTGGCGCCGGATCGCGGCGAAGGCCAGAACTGGAGCCGCGCGCCCGGCAATCTGCTGTCCAAGCCGAGGCACGCCCGCTTCGGGCCTGGCGCACCGGCCATCGTGCTGTCGCTCGATCAGGTCATCCCCCCGATCGAAGCGCCGGCCGATACGAAGTATGTTCGTCACATCCGCATTCAATCGGCACTGCTGAGCAAGTTCTGGGGACGACCGATGTATCTGTCGGCGATCGTGCTGGTACCCGAAGGCTTCGATACGCATCCGCACGCGCACTACCCGCTGATCATTTCGCATGATCACTACGTCGCCGATCTCGACAGCGACTTTCGTACCACACCGCCCGATCCCAACCTCAAACCCGATTACTCAGAGCGCTTTCACCTCGCGGGCTACAATCGCATCATCCAGCAGGAAGCCTACAAGAACTATCAATCCTGGATTGCGCCCAACAGAGCGCGCTTTCTGATCGTAAAGCTTCAGCACGCCAACCCATTCTACGATGATTCGTACGCGGTCAATTCGGCCAACGTCGGCCCCTACGGCGATGCGCTCGAGACCGAGCTGATTCCCGCGATCGAAAAGCGGTTTCGGGCCATTGGCCAGGGCTGGGCGCGCTTCGTTTACGGCGGCTCGACCGGCGGCTGGGAATCCCTCGCCGTGCAGCTGTTCTATCCCGAGCATTACAACGGCGCGTTCGTCGCTTGCCCTGATCCCGTCGACTTTCACGCCTACATGACCGCCGACCTGTACTCGCAGGACGACATCTTCTACCTCGAAGGTGCCAACAAAAGAATCGAGCAGCCCGCAATGCGCGACTATCTCGGCCATACGCTGCTGAGCATGCGCGACAACATCGCCTACGAGGCCGCGCTCGGCGATCATGGTCGCTCCGGCGAGCAGTTCGACATCTGGCAGGCGGTGTACTCACCGGTAGGGGCGGACGGCTACCCGCGACCGATCTTCGACAAGCAGACCGGCAAGATCGATCACCAGACTGCCGAGTACTGGCGCGAGCACTACGATCTGGACGCCAAGCTGCAACGCGAGTGGCCCACCCTCGGCCCCAAAGTGCAGGGTAAGCTGCACATCTACGTCGGCTCAGACGACACCTACTTCCTGAACGACGCGGTCTATCTCATGGAGGATTTTCTCAAGCAGACCGGTACGCCCGGGCACGGTGTACCGTACCAGGGCGAGGTCACTTACGGCCCCCGGGCCGAGCACTGCTGGAACGGTGATCCCGACAAACCGAACTGGTACACGCGGTTGCATTACGATCAGATGTACGTGTCGCAGATACTTGAGCGCATCAAGAAGACCGCGCCTGCTGGGGCCGACCTCTCCAGTTGGCGCTACTGATCGGCTGGTGGACTGCCCGCGGTCGCACGGCGGTAAGGTCGTGCTCAACACCATGGGTGACGCTCGCCCAGTGGCAGAACGGACGCGCGCAGGCCTAGCTCACGCTGCCGTACTGCTGCCTCATGCCGGAATGATTTGACTGCAATAGCTGCCCTATATACCTTCGGGCTTCAGGCATACAGCGCGCCGTAACTGACAGGCTTGGCGCGCAGCCAGGAGTAGAGATGCGCTCAGCAACTGCTCACAACTCCCGACGCGCGTTCCTCATGAACGCGGGCGCGGCTGGAGCCGCGGCTCTGACGGGCGTGACGCGTGCATTGGCGGATCCCGCACAGTACGTCGATCTTGGGTTTGCGAACGGACGCCGCCGCCTGGTCACCGATTTTCCCCAGAAGGGAACCATGCTGCTCTTGCGGACTCGCCCTCCTCTGCTCGAGACGCCGTTCGACGCTTTTGATCGCAACGTATTCACACCAAATTCCAACTTTTACGTACGCTGGCATCTTGCCAACATCCCGACGTCGATCGATCCGTCAGAGTTCCGCCTGATGGTACATGGACACGTACGAAAGGCGATTTCCCTGTCACTCAACGATCTCGTTAATGGGTTTCCGTCAATCCAGATTGCCGCGGTTAATCAGTGCTCGGGCAACTCCCGCGGCTACTTCGCTCCCCGAGTCGCTGGCGGCGAGTGGGGGAACGGAGCGATGGGGAACGCGATCTGGCGCGGTGTCCGATTAAGCGATGTGCTCGCGCGTGCCGCAGTGATGCCGGGTGCTCTGCAGGTACGTTTCAGAGGACTTGATGCGGGAGCACTTCCTCAGACCCCGCTCTTCATGAAGTCACTCGCTCTCGATCATGCATCGGACGGGGAAGTCATGATCGCTTACGAGATGAATGGACAACCTCTGCCGCTTCTGAACGGCTTTCCGATCAGGCTGGTCGTGCCGGGCTGGTACGCCACGTATTGGATCAAGATGCTCAGCGACATTGAGGTTCTGGATCATGCTGACGATAATTTTTGGATGAGCAAGGCCTATCTGATTCCTAACACCAGCGGCACCAATATGACTCCTGGTCAGAAGGACGTTGCCATGGTTCCGATCAACCGGATGGTACCCCGCTCATTCATTACGAACCCCAGGGACGGAACTACGGTTCAGAGAGGCGCGCCCTTGCAGGTTCGGGGCATCGCCTTCGGCGGCGACACCGGGATTGCCAGGGTACTGCTATCCATCGATGACGGGCGTACCTGGGAGGAGACCAGGCTTGGAGCTAATCACGGCAAATATAGCTTCCGTTTATGGGAAATGACCACGCGCTTCGCCGCGCGTGGCTCGCGGGCGTTGATGTGCAGGGCGGTCAATTCTTCCGGCCTGGCTCAACCAACTATTCCCAATTGGAATCCAGGCGGTTTCATGCGCAATGTGGTGGAATCAGTTCCTGTCCGGGTCGTGTAACTCAAAGTGGGGCGCTTAGTGCCATCGGCGGCCATCATGTCGCATTTGCTTCCAAGAGCGTCGGTAGCGCTGGTGTCGGTATTGATCTTCGCGGCGGGTACTTCCTTGCTGTCAGCACAGACTGAACAGAAGTCGAATCCGCGGCAGTCAATGCCAGCACTCAACTGGACGCCAATCAGCGTGACTCTGCCCGCAAGCACTTCGGTGTTCACCGGAGGCGATGGTGCAGGCGTCGCCAACTCGCAGTGTCTGATCTGCCACTCTGCTGCGATGATCCTCACACAGCCGAAGATGACACGCGAACAGTGGCGAGCTGAGATAGAAAAGATGCGTAACGCATACGGTGCGCCGCTTCCCGCTGATCAAGTTGATCGGCTGGCTGCGTATCTGTCTTCGTTAGACCAGGGTATCAGCGGCAGCTAGCAAGCGAACGCGGCCCCGTAGCTGTAAAAACTTCCTCATGACCTCGCCCCGTGTTCAGGACGGAGCCTTGCCTTCAGGCACCGCCTTGATTGGAGTCCCCTTGGTGTAGTCGATGATGCGATTAGCCTCGCCGGCGGGAGCCCAGATCAGCAGCACTTTGGCGTCCGCGCCCTTTGGCACGATATGACGCACGTGGTCGCCCGGTCTCACGACTCCGACCATGCCCGGCTTGAGAAGATAGTAATGACCGTTGACTTCGTGACCCCACGTTCCGGAGAGGACGTAGATAATCTCCAAAGAGTGGTGAGTGTGGCTCGGAACGGTGGTGCCGGCGGGGAGCGTCAATTCGGCTAGCTCAAGCTCGCTGCCGCCGAGGTTAGATTTGTCCAGGAGGATCCTCCAGATCTCACCGGGTAACCGTACATCTACGACGCCGGCGGTCGCGTACGAGTATCCGATGGCCTCGTCGCGGCCCGAGTGATTATCGGCGGCTAACCCCGTGCTCGCTATCACGAGCACACACGGAATCAATAGACCTCGCAAGCTTCTTTTCATACCAGATGCCCTCTTTCCAGCCCATCGATTTACTTAATAAACGGCAAACCCCCAGCCGCGTGGCAAGCTGTCGGCTACTCCTCGTCCGCGTCCCGGGCGCACCCAGACCTACTGGTCCGCGTTGCAACGCAGGCGGTAGAGCGCACCCACGACGCTCGGCGCGTACCGGCCCGGACTGAATGCATTAGCAAGGCTAGCCTTGGCTCGCCACCCCGTACAGTGGCCTGGGGCAACCACTTGGGGCTCTACACGCGTCTTGAGGTCATGGACCGTCGCCTCAATGCGAGATTCCATTGCCTTGCCGGCGAGGTGATAACCGCCAAGCACGACGTCAATCTTGGAACCCGAAAAGTGCTTCTTGGCACTCAGACAGGTGTTGACGATGCCCGCATGTGAGCAGGCCGAAAACACAGTGACGCCCCTGTCTCGCACGTGGACCGCAACGAAACGCTCATCCATGATCAAGGGATCTGGCTCGCCCTGCCCGCCACGAAACGTATGGTGACCGACGAGGCCAGTCTCGTAGTCGGTTACGCGATCGATGACCCCGCTGCCGAAGAAGAAGCCGGCGCACATCGGATGCGGGTAAGCATTGGTGGCGACTTCGGCGCCGGCTTTCGCGAGCGCGTCCAAGGTCGGTTCCGGAGGGAGCATGATCATCAACCCGCTCGGCAGTAGAATCCCGCGCTGGTCCGGCCGATTTGGGTGTAAATCGACACGCGGCCGTGCCAATCCCGCCGCGGCCCGCGCGGCGCTGACCGCGGCGATCACCTCGGGAAACCCACCGCTGTGGTCAAAATGCCAGTGTGATAGAAAGACATGTTCGATCGCCGCAAGATCGACCCCTAAGCGGCGGGCATTGTCGAGCCAGAGACCGGGATAGGGCCCGACATCGAATAACATGCTGTGTTGCTCGCTCCCTTTGCGCCCCGTGATCAATACTGAGAGACCGTGACAAGCGCAGCAGAGCTGGTCAAACACTGTCTTGCACTCGTGTCCCTGATAGGTGCGACTGGTAGGAGTCCGCGCACAGAGGTGCACGACCTCCGGAACCTGCGGAGCTCCGACGTCGACGCTCGACAGCGTGTCAGTCTCGTTGTCGACGACAACGAGGATATCCAGTTCGTCGAGCGATAATACGCCGGAGGGAAGCAAATCGAGTGCACTCATGCTTGCCCCATCAGAACCTATATGCGCTCAAGCCGGAGTAATACTGCTCTCAGAGTTAAGGGTCCGCAAAGATTGCGCGCGAGCCCTGTGGAATCGTACGATGCGCTACGGCCGTCGACGGCAGCTGCACCACCGGCGTGCCACTTCGCTAACTGCAGACCTCACGTACCGAGCCGGTACCTATACACAACGGTCACTACCGTGCACGCGAAACACCCGTTGACCCTTACCGTCGTCCTCATGACCTGTCTTGCGCCGCTTGGCGCACACGCGCGGCGCGCGCTGACTCCCGAGGACTGGTACCGCTTTCAGGCGGTGTCGGATCTGAGGATCGCGCCTGATGGGGGGACGGTTGCGTACCTCGTGACGAGCTACGACCAGGCATCCGATGAGAGCCGTGCAGCGCTCTGGACCGCCGACTGGAGCGGCCGGCGCAGCGAGCAGCTCACGCGCGGGGAGAGCGTGAGTGACCCGCGCTTCAGTCCCGATGGACGCTACCTCAGCTTTCTGTCCGCACGGCCCGCGGGCGCCAAGACCCAGGTGTGGCTGCTCGACCGCAAAGGCGGCAAGCCGCGGCAGCTGACCCATGTGAGTGGTGATATCACCAGCTACGAGTGGTCGCCCGATGGCGCCCAGATGGTGCTGGTCATGCACGGCCTCGAACCAGGCACCGGCGAAGCCGCGGCCGCAAGAGTCGATCGGGCGCGCAAAGAGGATCAGGCGGGCACGGCACCCAAGCCGCTGGTCATGGACGCCCTACAGTTCAAGCGGGATGAAGAGGGCTATCTCACAGCCGATTCGCGTCCGCACCTCTACCTCCTCGATGTGCGCAGCGGCACCGTGGTGGCGCTCACGACCGATCCGCAGCGCGCGGATTCAAAGCCGCAGTTTTCGCCCGACGGCCGACAGATTGCCTATGTGAGTCAGCTCGTGGGCAGCAGCGGCCCGCGGGAAGTCGGGATCGACGAGTTGTATCTGCTTGCCCCCACGGCGGGTGCCAGGCCGCGCCGTCTGCTCAAGACCTGGAGCCCGAATAACCAGCGCCTGGAGTGGAGTGCCGATGGGCGCGAGATCGCTTTCCTCATCGGTGATGAGCCGAGATACTTCGCCTACATCATGGACCGTCTCGCGGTGGTGGACGTGGCCTCGGGTCGCGTGCGCGATCTGACCGGAAAGCTCGATCGCGCGGTCGTCTCCCCTACTTTCAGCTCCGACGGACGGACCATCCAGTTCGCGATCGAGGACGATGGTTTTCAGTACCCGGCACAGGTGGCGCTCGAGAGCGGGGCGATCACCCCGCTGGGTGGCTCCATGGTGGTCACGGAGCTCGCGAGTGCCGCCGGGCACACGGCGGTGCTGGCGACGAACGATCGGTCTGCGGTCGAGGTGAATGCGCTCGAGGCGGGCAAGCTTCGGCCGCTGAGTACGCACAATCGCACGCTTCTCGATGAGCTCGCCCTCGGCTCGGTCGAGGATATCGCTTTCACGAGTCGTGACGGAACGCCGATTCATGGCCAGATCGTGAAGCCGCCGGACTATGCCATCGGCCATCGCTACCCGACCATTCTGTGGATCCATGGCGGGCCAAACGGTCAGGATCAGCACGAGCTGGTGCTCGAAGGCTATGGACCGCCGCTCGAGCGGCAGCTGTTTGCCACGCACGGCTACGTAGTGCTCGCGGTCAACTATCGCGGCAGCACCGGCCGAGGCGCAGCCTTTGCGCGCAGTATCCTCGCCGACTGGGGCGACAAGGAGGTCCAGGATCTGCTGGCTGGCGTTGATTACGCCATCGCCAAGGGCATCGCCGACCCGGCACGCCTTGGCATTGGCGGCTGGAGCTATGGCGGACTACTAACCGACTACACCATCGCGAGCGATGCGCGCTTCCGTACCGCGATCAGCGGCGCGGGCAGCGGCAATCAGCTCACCACCTACGGCAGCGATGAGTACGTCATACAGTACAACGCGGAGCTCGGACCGCCGTGGCGCAACACGGCGCTATGGATGCAGGTTTCCTACCCCTTCTTCCACGCGGACCGCATCCGCACGCCCACACTCTTCCTGGGCGGAGACAAGGATTTCAACGTCCCAATCGCCGGCGGTGAGCAGATGTACCAGGCGCTGCGAGTGCTCGGCATTCCAACCGAGCTCATCGTGTATCCCGGCGAATACCACGTGTTCACGCGTCCGAGCTTCCTCGTCGACCGTTGGAAACGCTACCTCGGGTGGATTAACCGCTACCTCGGCAGCGAACCCTGAGCGCGCTACCCGCCGGTATGAGACCTCTATCGCCCAACCTCAACCTCCGCAACGATAAAGGTGGTCGCGGACGATAACGACGACGGGAAATCGAATAACTCGGCACCAGAGGCCATTACTTCTCGTGCTCCGGTTGCCACATCGATCCGGATCGCTCGCGGTTGCAGCGGCCGCGCCGCGTTTATCGCGCCTCAGCGCTCGGGCGGCGCTGCTTTCTGTAACTGCGGAGGCTGGACCGGCCACTAGAGCGCTTGCCTCACGACGATCGTAGTAGACTGTCCTCGCATGGACCATATTCTTACCCCATCAGTCGGAAGCTCCATCCAATGACCCATAAACTACTGAACCTCGTCTCGGGCATGGTCCTCATGAGCGCGGTTTGCGGCGTCGCGACTGCATCGACACAGGAGGCGGGTCCACCCGATCTGATCCTGGCGCATGGCACCGTGCTCACCGTCGATTCGCGCGACTCGACGGCTCAGGCGGTTGCAATTCGTGATGGCAAGATCCTTGCGGTCGGCACGGACGCAGAGATTCTGGCGATGAGAGGTCCTCGAACTCGACTTATCGATCTGCACGGACACACGGCGACACCCGGGTTGATCGACTCGCACGCACACGTAGCTGAGAGCGGACTCGGTCTGGTCATTTCTTTGCAGCTCAGCGATGCCACCAGCGTGACCGAAATCCTCCGCCGGGTGCACGAGCGCGCCGCACAGCTCAAACCCGGAGACTGGATCCAGGGCGAGGGTTGGGATGAGGGCAAGCTCGCCGAGCATCGCTACGTGTATGCGGCCGATCTGGATACCGCGGCACCCAATAATCCAGTCTGGCTCGAGCAGACCACGGGGCATTACGGCGTTGCCAACAGCTACGCCCTGCGCCTCGCCAAGGTGACCGCGGATACGCCGAATCCGGCGGCCGGTACCATCGACCATGACCGCAATGGAGCTCCGTCCGGCGTGCTGAAAGAGAGCGCCACGGACCTGGTGACGAACCTGATCCCGGCGCCAACAATGGAGCAGCGCAGACAGGGCCTGCTGAAGATGATCGACCTGCTGCACCGGGAAGGAATGACGGCCTACAAGGACCCCGACGACACCCAACCGGACTGGGACACATACCGTGCGCTGCTGGACGCCGGACAGCTTACCGTGCACGTGTGCATGCTGTGGCACGCCGGTTCGACGGTAGAATCGGCGAAGGCGGTCATCAAAACTATAGAGGCCTTACCTCGACCCCCGCAATCGCTCGGCGACGGGCGGCTACTGTCCTGCGGCGCCAAGATTTATATGGACGGCAGCGGTGGCGGACGCACTGCATGGATGTATCAGGAATGGAACAAGAATAGGGTCGATGTCGATCACGGCAACTACGGCTACCCGGCAGAAGACCCCCAGGTCTATCGGCAGATGGTGCGGCTGCTGCACCAGGAGGGCATCCACGTAGGAACTCACGCGATCGGTGACCGAGCAATCGATTGGGTCGTCGACACTTACGCTGAGGTACTGCGTGAGAAGCCCACACACGGGCTTCGGCACGCGATCATCCATGCCAATCTGCCGAGCGAGCATGCCATCGAAGTGATGGCCATGCTGCAGAAGCAATACGATGCCGGCTATCCCGAGATGCAGCCGCCCTTCATGTGGTGGATCGGTGACCTCTATGCCGGCAATCTCGGTCCGGTGCGCGCCCCGCACTTGGAGCCACTCAAAACCCTGCTGGCGCGCGGGGTGCAATGGACCGGTGGTTCGGATTTCAACGTGACGCCGATCGCTGCCCGTTACGGGCTTTGGGCGGCGGAGGAGCGGCAGACCCTGAAGGGTACCTACGGCCAGCATCCCTTCGGTACCGCAGAGGACGTTGATCCGCACGCGGCGCTGCGCGCGTACACGGCGGCGGCCGCGCGGCAATTGTTCCTCGAGAAGAGAATCGGTTCGCTCGAGCCCGGCAAGGAAGCCGATATCGCGGTCTGGGATCAGAATATCTATTCGGTACCCGGCTCGCAGCTGGAGCACCTGAAATGCGAGATGACGTTGTTTCACGGCAAGGTGGTCTATCAGGCTGACTGACGCACACATCGGGCGCGCTGCCGTTTGGACGCAAAACGCAGCCGTTGGGGGTAAACCTATCTGACCGTCACCGCCAGGCGATCGCATCCCTCGTTCGTGCGCCGATAGTCGAATGAGCTTGCGGCACGATGCACGAGCAGTAGGCCGTGCTGGCCGACGGCTGTGCGAGCACCTCGCTGCCACGGTTTTACACTAGCGTGCAGGCCCCCGCACCCCCGACCTCCAACAGTCGTGCACCCGAGCATCGGCATCCTGCGCGCCGAGCATTGAGCTTGGGCGCTCGCGCCCTTATCGCACTGCGGTCGGCCGAGGAACGGTGTAGAAAACACCGGTTATGCCCCATACTTGGCTGTCGAGCAACCCTCGGCTCCTCTTCAGCCAATGAAAGTTAGCGCATGAATCAACAGAACGAATCTGCCTTCATCTCTGGCTCCGCCCCCGAGCCGGCCTCGGCGCCCACGCTCAGCCGCGCTCTGGCCAATAGACACGTGACGATGATCAGCATCGGGGGGATTATCGGTGCGGCCCTCTTTGTCGGCAGCTCGACCGCGATTGCCAATATCGGCCCCGCGGTAGTGCTGAGCTATCTGCTCGCCGGCGTGATGATTCTGCTGGTCATGCGCATGCTGGCGGAGATGGCCAGCGTGCTGCCCGGGACACGCAGCTTCACGGATTTTGCCCGCGCGGGCCTTGGCGACTGCGCCGGTTTCGTGACCGGCTGGCTGTACTGGTACTTCTGGGTCATCGTCGTGCCAATCGAGGCCATTGCCGGTGCGGTGCTGCTGCACGGCTGGATCGCCCTGCCGGTGTGGCTGCTCGGGGGTGTGCTGATTCTGGTTATGACATCGGTCAACCTGATGTCGGCGCGTTCGTATGGCGAATTCGAGTTCTGGTTCGCTTCGATCAAGATATCGGCGATCGTGTTGTTCATCGCCCTCGGGGCCGCCTATGTGTTCGGGTTGATGGGGCGTCACCCGCCGGTGCTGCGTAACCTCTACGCCTTCGGCGGCTTTATGCCGCATGGGCTGCTCGCCGTGCTCTCGGGCGTTTCAACGGTGTTCTTCCTGCTGACCGGCGCCGAGATCACCACGGTCGCCGCGGTCGAGTCGCGCGATCCGGGACGTGCACTCACGAAGTTAACCACTACCGTGATGTCACGCATCATGTCGTTCTACGTACTCTCGACACTCCTGATCGTGACCGTGGTTCCATGGACACTCATCGTCCCGGGAGAGTCGCCATTCACGCACGCGCTGCGGACGATGCATTTTCAAAGT
>JASHTF010000089.1 GCA_030040715.1 Gammaproteobacteria bacterium
CCGAGCAGTGCGTGCTATTGTACCGGTACGCCCCGCCGCGCTGGTTACATTGAAATGAGATTACTCAGCGAGCGTCTCGTCGGTGTCGGAGACGCAGCCCGCTTGCATCGCCTGCAGCTCGGCGTGGCGCTGTTCGGGGTGCTGGTGATGCTTGCCTACGCGAGCGCGTCCGGTTACGACTCCTGGCGGTCGCATCGCTATGCGCTCATTGCTACGCATCGCGAGCTCGGCAACACCGCTACGGCATTGGCCGAGCAGACCTCCTGGACCCTGCAGGCCGTTGATGTCCTGCTGCTCGATACGGCGCAGTGGTATCAAAGTGAGGGCTACCGACTGCCCCGGAATGCGATCGAGGCGGCGCTGGCGGCGCGCAACGCCGGTGTACCCCCGGTACGCCAAGTGACCATTGTGGACGCAAGTGGACTGCCTCTGTATGGCTCGCGACCTCTGCCCATACACCCGTTCAGTGTCTCCAGCCGGTCATACTTCGTTGCGCAAAGGGATGATCCTGCGGGCGGACTCCTGGTAAGTGATCCACTGGTGACGCGCACTACCGGCATCACGGTTGTCGTCCTGTCGCGCCGGATCGATGACGGCCAACATCACTTTGCTGGTGTCATCACAGCCTCCGTTGATCTCGATCATCTCAAGCAGCTCTATCAGGCCGTCGATATCCAAGACGGCACCGCGATCCAACTGTTGCAGGACGACGGCACACTGCTGGTGCGAAACCCGCTCAACGTGGACGCGATAGGACGAAAGTTCGCCGCGCTGGTAATGCCACCAAGCAGTCCATACGCGCAGCTCGGCAATCCGCTCGACGGACACAAGGATTTCATTGCGATCGCACCGATCCGAAATACCCATCTCAAACTCGCCGCGACCCGTGTTGCGGCGGTCGCACTTCAGCCCTGGCGCGATGAGACCATTCGGCTCGCCGTGCGTACACTGATTCTTACGCTGATCGGAACAGTCACGATCGCGGTGCTGCTACGGCAGTTTCGCCGGGTCGCCACGGGCGAGCGGGCCCTGCGCCAGAGTGAGCAGCGCTACGCGCTGGCGATGGAGGGTGCCAACGAGGGACATTGGGATTGGGACATCGCCAGCGATCAGTTGTTTCTTTCTCCGAGAATGAAAGTGCTGAGCGGCCTGGCGACACAGAGCAACGTGACCTCGCATGCCACCTGGCTAAGCAAGATCGAAATGCCTCCCGAGGACCGGACGCTGTTCGAAGACCGGCTGGCCCAGCACTTCCGGGGACTGACGGGCCGCTTCGAGTGTGAATACCGCGTTCGCCAGCCGGATGGCAACTGGTGCTGGCTGCTGGCGCGCGGCCGTTGCTTGCTCGACGCAGGCGGAACACCGCAGCGATTCGTCGGATCGGCCGTCGATATTACCGCTCAGAAGCAGGCACTCATCGAAAAGGAGCGGCTTGAGAAACAGCTGAGACAATCGCAGAAGATGGAGGCCATCGGTACCCTGTCCGGTGGTATTGCCCACGACTTCAATAACATCCTGGGCTCGATTCTGGGCTATGCCGAACTAGCGCTGGAGCATGTCCCCGAAAGCGGTACCCTGCATCGCTACTTGAATAATGTCATGCATGCAACAGAGCGAGCCAAGATGCTTGTTCAGCGCATCCTTGGCTTCAGTCGCAGCGGCCTCAGAGACAAGGTACGGTTTGACGTTCAGTCGGTGGTGAGCGAGACCCTGGAGCTGCTCGAGGGCTCTCTGCCGGTCGGCATACGGCTGCAGAAGCAGCTCGGCGCCGGCACCGCCGCGGTCATAGGTGATCCGACAGACCTACATCAAGTCACGATGAATCTTTGTACCAATGCCATTCAAGCGATGGAGCACACTGGTGTGCTCGATGTGACTCTTGAGCGCTGTGAATTGTCACGGCGTCGAACGCTCGCGCAGGGCGTGCTGGTACCAGGACCCTACGTCCGGCTCACGGTCAGCGATACCGGGGGCGGCATTCCGGCGGACATCCTGGAGCGCATATTCGATCCGTTTTTCACCACGAAGGGCGTAGGGGAAGGCACCGGATTGGGCTTGTGACTGGTGCACGGCATCGTGAGCGATCTGGGTGGGGCAATAGACGTCGCGTCGAAGGTGGGGCAGGGAACGCGGTTCGATATCTGGCTGCCGGTGGCAGGCGAGGCGGCAACGCCGGCCCTCGAGCCGTTCCGCGCAGTGCCTCTTGGCCATGGACAAGTCGTCATGGTTGTCGACGACGAGCGCGCGCTGGTGGGGCTCGCCGAAGAGAGCATCGCTCGACTCGGCTACGAGCCAGTCGGATTTGACTCCAGTCTGGCGGCGCTGCAGGCGTTTCGAGCCGCTCCGCATCGCTTCGACGTGGTCCTCACCGACGAGTCGATGCCAGATCTGGTCGGTACCGAACTCGCAAAAGAGATCCGGACTCTTCGGCCGTCCGTGCCGATCATTCTGATGACGGGATTTGGCGGCGTACAGCTCGCCAGCCGCGGAGCCGATGTGGGTGTCAACGAGATCCTGCGCAAGCCGCTGCGCAGCCGTGACCTCGCCGAGTCGCTTGCGCGCGCGTTGGCGTAGCGCAGGTGACCTCAGTCGTGAGCAGTTTGGATGTGGTCCGTCCGCGCATATTGGTCGTTGATGACGACCCGCAAATTCGGGCGTTGTTGACGGAGTATCTCGGAGAGAGCGGTCTACGCGTCAGCTCCGCAGCCGACAGTCAGCAAATGACTCAGATCTTGACCGACGAGGCGATCGATCTGGTGGTTTTGGATCTGCGTCTCGGGGGTGAAGATGGCATGGCGATCGCGCGCTGTCTGCGTAGCCAGAACGCGATCCCGATCATCCTGCTTACGGGGTTACGAGATGAGGCCGATCGCGTGATCGGGCTTGAGCTCGGTGCCGACGACTACGTGACCAAACCCTTCAGTCCGCGTGAGCTACTGGCGCGCATTCGCGCAGTACTGCGGCGCGCCGGGGGCGCTGGCGCAGGTCCAGAACAGCGCGAGCCTCGAGCGTACCGATTTGGAGAATTCGAGCTCAACGTACGTACCCGGCGGCTTAAGCGAGCGGATGGTCGAAACTTGTCCCTTACCAACGGCGAATTCAATCTGCTCGCTGCTCTGGTGGCAGCTCCGCAGCGCGTTCTGACGCGAGATCAATTGCTCGAAGCGAGTCGTGTGCACGACAACGAAGTCTATGATCGCGCGATCGACATTCAGGTGCTGCGATTGCGACGCAAGATAGAGACAGACCCCGCACAGCCGCAGTATATCGTGACGGAACGTGGCGTCGGCTATATCTTCAACGCCGCAGTGGAAGTAATCTACTGAATGCAGCGCGGAGGATATCAGTTTCATTGGATTGTTTGTCGGTCTGCAGCAGCCGGTCCGGAAACAATCTGGTCGGTAATTGTCCGAGCGAGATCGTCAATCGAGCGATCGGACGCCACCCCCATCCGCCCCCACGTCCATGGCAAACAGGTTCTCGAAACAGGCGGAGGTGTGATGCAGCCTTGGACACAATTTTACGCCGCGATCGGCACCGCCTCTGCGGCGCTGCTCGGTCTTTTGTTTGTTGCGGTCTCAATCAACGTTTCAGCGGCATTTGGCCCTGACGAGGCGGTTTCCAGGCGACTGACGGAACAGGCCTTCCAGAATTATCTTGCGGTAATGATGGTGGCGTTTTTGGCACTGTTTCCCGGCATCGAAACGACGACCTTCGGTATGGTCACCCTGATCACCACGGCCGGTTGGTCAATCTGGGTGGTGATCAGATTTTGGCAGACGCTCGCCCAACGTCTGGAACGGCGGTCATGGATCTACTCCGTACGACGACACGTGGCGTCACTGAGCGGGTTTGTGATCCTGTTGGTCGCGGCGTTTCGCATGGCCCTGAACCGAGGTGCGTCCTACGACCTGCTCGCGTCCGCAACCCTGGTCCTGTTGTTCTCGGCGACTACGGTGTCCTGGGAGTTGCTGAGGCGCATCGCAAAGCGCCGCTCGGGGTAATGCCCAGCTCAGGCACTGACTGCCTGGTCTGCGATCACTCGGAGCCACGAAGACGCGGCCGACTGGTCGGGGTCAGACAGTGCTACGCTTCACGGAGCGTGGGGCCGCATCGCAGTGCGACGGCGCTGCGGGCGCAAGACCCGCGTACTGTCTCTTCGGCTTGAGGACTGTCGCATGCCCGATGTTAGCGCGCGCAATTACCCTGTCGGTACGCTCAACCGTGTGAAACGCCGTCCGGATCGGGGCCATTACGATCACGAGACGGTGCACCGACTGCTCGACGCGGCGGCTCTCGCTCACGTGTCTTACGTCGTCGACGGCTGGCCGTTTTGCACGCCCACGCTTTTCTGGCGCGAGCACCAACGGCTTTACTGGCACGGCAGCAACTCGAGCCGGATGCTGAAGAGTGTCTCCAGCGGCCAACGTGCATGCCTCACGGTCACACACTTTGACAGCCTCGTGCTCGCGCGCTGTGGTTTCAACCATTCGGCCGACTATCGGTCGGTGATGGCATTTGGTTGCGCGCGTCTTGTCGACGACCTTGCCGAGAAGCGACAGGCGCTCAAAATGATGGTAGATCGGCTGTTCCCGAATCGGACGGCCTTGCTGCGCCAATCGACCGAACAGGAGATAAACGCGACGACGGTGGTAGCGATGGACATCGAGCGGGCCTCCGCGAAGATCCGGTGCAAAGGCGTCGTCGATGAGGAGGGTGACTATGCTCTGCCGATCTATGCGGAGCGCATCCCGCTGACGCTCGTCTGCGGTGTTCCGGAGCCCTGTCCGCGCCTGCTACAAGGCGTGCAGCGCCCGATCGGCCTCGAACAGTATCGTGACGGTAACCCGCTTGAGACCGCGGTGCTCGCCGCGCACCGGTCAACATACCGTGACTGAGAAACCCCGCAGGCGTGGATCATGACGAGAAGCGCACCAGCGTATTGGTCTGCGTCGGGGATAAACAGTGCGGCCGCCACCGCGCTCAACGTCTACGCCGCAGCGCCTTTGCGCGCCTGCGAGCGCTACGGCGAGGCGCCGCCGGCGTCCGCGGTAGACCGGTGTGCTGGGTGCGGAAGGGCCGGCTGTTCGCGGGCGTGCGGTGACCTTCGCCTTGCCGGTCGGTACCGGACGGCCGGTGGGCGGGTACCAGCTGATGCTTACCGCTGCCGATCAGATCCGCGCGCCCCATGTGGCGCAGTGCTTCGCGCAGAACCGGCCAGTTATTGGGGTCGTGATAGCGCAGGAACGCCTTGTGCAGTCGCCGCACCCGCAGTCCCTTCGGTATGGCTACGGTCTCACTGTCCCGCGTGATACGCCGGAGCGGATTCTTGCCGCTGTGGTACATCGCGGTCGCGGTCGCCATCGGCGACGGTAGGAACGCCTGCACCTGATCGGCGCGGTAGCCGTTGCGCTTGAGCCATAGCGCGAGCTCGAGCATGTCCTGATCGCTCGTGCCCGGGTGCGCGGCGATGAAGTAAGGAATCAGGTACTGCTCTTTGCCCGCATGCTTGGAATAGCGATCGAACAGCTCCTTGAAGCGGTAGTAGCTGCCGACCCCAGGCTTCATCATCTTCGACAGCGGCCCCTCGGCGATGTGCTCGGGCGCGATCTTAAGATACCCGCCGACGTGGTGCTCGGCGAGCTCGCGCACGTACTCGGGCGATTCGACCGCCAGGTCGTAGCGCACGCCGGATGCGATCAGGACTTTCTTGATGCCGGGCAGTGCGCGCGCCTTGCGATAGAGCTCAATCAACGACGAGTGATCGGTGTTCAGATTAGGGCAGATGCCCGGAAACACGCACGACGGCCGGCGGCACGCGCTCTCGATCTCGCGACTCTTGCAGGCGAGCCTATACATGTTCGCGGTCGGGCCGCCGAGGTCCGAGATCACGCCGGTGAAGCCCGGCACCGTGTCGCGGATCTGTTCGATCTCGCGCAGCACCGACGCCTCCGAACGGCTCTGAATGATGCGACCCTCGTGCTCAGTGATCGAGCAGAACGTGCAGCCGCCGAAGCAGCCGCGCTGAATCGCGACCGAGAAGCGAATCATCTTGTAGGCGGGGATCTGGGCGCTGCCGTAGCTCGGATGCGGCCGACGCTGGAACGGCAGGCCATAAACCCAATCCATCTCCGCAGTCGTCAACGGAATCGGGGGCGGATTGAGCCAAACGTCCTGGGAGCCGTGCCGCTGCACCAGTGCGCGCGCATTGCCCGGGTTCGACTCGAGATGCAGGATGCGCGAGGCGTGTGCATACAATACCGCATCGTTCGCCGCCTGCTCGTAGCTCGGCAGGCGAATCACGCTGCGCTCGCGCTCGCTGTTGCGCACGCGGCGCATGAAGCGCACAACCTGTGCGCCCGAGGCATCCCTCGCTGCCGGTGCCGCTGACACTCCAGCGTCAGGGGCGAGCGCAGGACTCACAGCGTACGGATCTACGGGCGGCGCCACGGGCCCCGGCGCCTCGAGGTGCGTCGAATCGATCTCGATCCACGCGCCGTCCAGTCGGCGCCCGGCAAATACGGTGCCGCGCACATCGCGGATGTCCTCGAGGCGCTCACCGGCCGCCATACGCCGGGCGATCTCACAGATCGCGCGCTCACCGTTGCCGTAGACCAGCAGGTCCGCCTTGGCATCGAGCAGCACCGAGCGCCGTACTTTCTCCGACCAGTAGTCGAAGTGGGCAATGCGCCGTAGCGAGGCCTCGATGCCGCCAATCACCACCGAAACGCCGCGATAGGCTTCGCGTGCGCGCTGCGCGTAGACGATCACCGAGCGGTCCGGCCGCCGCCCAGCCTCGCCACCGGGCGTGTAAGCATCGTCGCTGCGAACGCGCCGGTCCGCTGTGTAGCGATTGACCATCGAGTCCATGTTGCCAGCCGTGATACCAAAGAACAGGCGCGGCGGCCCGAGCGCGCGAAATGCCTCGGGACTGCGCCAGTCCGGTTGCGCGATGATGCCAACGCGTAGCCCCTGCGCCTCGAGAACGCGGCCGATGATCGCCATACCGAAGCTGGGGTGGTCCACATAGGCGTCGCCGGTGACGATGATCACGTCGCATTGGACCCAGCCGAGGGCAAACATTTCGGAGCGCGACATGGGAAGGAACGGTGCTGCAGCGTCTCGGCGCGCAACGGCGTTGGGACGAACGTCATCCGGGATATGGAGACTGCGCAGATCAGGTGCTGGGAGCATCGGAGGGGATTATAGAAGGTGTGCACGCCGCAGTAATGAGCGCCTGGATCGCGCTCTATATCCTGTAAACGGGTCCAGTGGCCTCCGGTAACGTGACGCTACATCGGCGCCTTGGCGCAGCGTGGATGGCTTTCTCGACACTTTTCCTGCTTGCCGTGCTATGGCGCAAGCGCCCCGAATTCCATCGACGCTTCATGTTTCTGGCGACCTGGTGGCCTGACGCACGCTGGTTTTGCGCGCTTCCCGCTGCTGGATTCTTGGCCTGACTTTTGCGCAGTTTTACGTCGGGGTGGATGCTCTCGTGCTCATCGCAATGGTGCGTGATGTCATCGTTCAGCGCCGAATACACATCGTGTACTGGGTAGCACTGCCCCTGATTGTCATCAGGCAATTGCTTGCCTGTGGGTTGACACGAAGGGGCGCCGTGATGGGCGGCGGACGGAGGATCAGCAGGTACTTGGCTGTTTGTCTGTAAATCGAACTTCTGCTTCGCGGGCTTTTTTCAAGTACGCTCGCAGCGCCTCAGCCTTATCGCGGATACCCTTGGCGGCATCTACGCGATGGCACTCGGGCTTGTCATTTGCGTCGCTACCGGAATCTGGTGAATGCGATACGCCGCCGCCATCGGTTCCCGAACGCCCGCGCTCATCCCCGCCCTCGGGCAGCTGCGCGATCACTTGCTCACCGGCCAAGTATCGAGCGATGAGATCCGGATCATGCCCCAACGACAATTCCGCACACCGCTTCAGGTAACGGCGTTTTCGCGGGGTCATGTTGCTGTTCCCCTGTCAGTTGAGCCGCCTGCCAAGTGTAACTCGGTCGCATGGGCGTAAGAAGCCTTTGAACAGCGCCGCAGTGCAGCACGTCCTCGACAGTTCCGGCCGTGCAAGCAGCGGAACTTCAGGGTTGCCCGAGCCCCAGGGGGCCGGTTATCCGCAGCGCCACCGCTGGCTCAGCCGGCGCCGATGTGGGCCTGCAGCGCTCCAGCTGCTGTTAGCGCGCCGATAGGGTTTCGGGGAGAAGAGCTTCTGTCGTCAAGAGCGGCACGCCACTCAAGCTTAGCCGGTAATAGCCCTTATTCGCTGCGTAGGCGTGCCATGGATGATTTGGCGCGCACGCTGTAACAACTCGCGCGCCTGCTCCGCTGGTACGGGCTTGCTTAGATAAAAGCCTTGTGCGTCGTGACAGGCATGCTCCTGTAGGAACAGGAGCTGCGGGCTGCTCTCGACGCCCTCCGCCGTGACGTTAATACTGAGCGACCGAGCCATCGCGATAATCCCCGATGCGATAGCCCGGTCGTCGCTGTGCTCGCTGATTCTCGTGACAAATGAGCGGTCTATCTTGAGGCGATGCACTCCAAACTGGCGCAAGCGAGCAAAGGTCGAATGCCCGGTGCCGAAGTCGTCGATCGCCAGCGAGACGCCCAACTGCTTCAACTCTGCGAGTGCTTTTTCAGTCCAGCGCTCATCGGCCATGACAACCGATTCGGTAATTTCGAGCTCCAGCTTCGACGCATCGAGACCGGTTTCGCGCAAAATGGCTGCGATCTGAGCAGGATATTCCGGCGACGCAAACTCTCGGCCTGAGACATTGACCGCCATTCTTCCGACCGGCAAACCCTCGTCCTGCCACAACCTGGCCTGGCGGCACGCGGTACGCAAGACCCACTGCCCAATGGTAAGAATCATTCCGGTTTCCTCCGCGATCGGAATGAACTCTGCAGGCGGCACTGCTCCCAGCTCGGCGCTGCTCCAACGCAACAGCGCTTCCATTCCCGACACACTGCCGCTGCTGACGTCAAATTGCAGTTGGTAGTTCAATGAAAATTCTTTGCGCTCAATAGCGCCGCGCAGCCGATCCTCTATCGTAAAGCGCTGCAACGCGGCCGCATTCATGGCCCCATCATAGTAGGCAAAGGTGCCAGAATTCTTGCGTTTGGCAAAGTACATCGCGAGGTCCGCATTGCGCAGCAGCGACTCGCCATCAGCTCCGTCTTGAGGGTAGAGCGCGATTCCGATGCTCGGCGTCACGACGAGGGAATTGAGCGCGAGCTGGATGGGCTGGCTCAGAGCTCGAATCAGCGCATCGGCCGCGGCGCCGGCCTCTTTGGCATGGCGCAAGCCGGGAAGCAGTATCAGAAACTCATCGCCGCCAAGACGCGCTATGTCACCTACGCGCCGATGTGTTTCGCTGTCCGAATCCGCCGGATAGATGTGCGGCAGTGAGTCGCACAGTCGCTGGGCAACCACGCGCAGCAGCTCGTCACCGACGGCGTGGCCAAGGGTGTCGTTTACGCGTTTGAAGTTATCGAGATCCAGATAGAGTACCGCGAGGATCCTATCGTGCCGCTTTGCCGCTTCTATCGCAGAAACCAGGCGGCTGCGGGACTGCTCGCGATTGGGCAGTCCTGTCAGCGTGTCGAAATACGCTAGGCGAACGATGTGCCGCTCGGCGCGCCATTTGCTTCCCAGAGCGATCGTCATTTGACGCACTTCATGCGGATGAAACGGCTTATTTAGGTAGGAGAGCTTGTCCTCCGGTGGAACGAGACCGCCAATATCGGCGGGATCGACGTCGGAGTAGGCCGTACAGATGACGATTTCGATCCCGGGATCGATCTCTCGGATGCGCGTGGCGGCCCAAACACCATCGCGTCCGGGCATACGCATATCAAGGAATGCGACTGCGACGGGTTGATCGCGCGCTAACGCATCCTGCACAGCGGCAACTGCCGCCTCCGCGTCCCCGCAGAAGATTGGATCAAAGGCTGCCGCGCGCGAAGCGGACCGAGGTTCGGACCGAGGACCATCGCCCGTGCGGTTGAACAGACGACTGCGCAGGTCGTGAAAAGCCGCGATGTCTTGGCTTACATCAGTCTCGAGCAGGATCTGCCGATAGGCCTCTCGCACCTCGGCTTCGTCGTCGACCACCAGCACCCGTATCGGCGTCCGCCTTTGCTCTGACATCGGAACCTCATGCAGCGCCCGCAATCGGACGTATGTCGCGTGCGGGCAGGGGTACCGCGAAATGAATAGCAGCGCCTTTGCCACGACCCTCGCTGGTAGCCCATATCCGCCCGCCTAACGCCGCGATGGCATTGGCACACCAGTTCAGGCCAATCCCACTATTGGTTTTTCGCGATTTAGTCGAAAACCCCTTGTCGAACAGTTTGTTGAGATTTTCATGGACAATACCGATGCCATTATCCTCGCAGTGCAATTGCAAGCGCTCACCGTCAGCGTCGCGCGCGATCTCTGCTTTGACTAGCAGCAACCCGCCGTTCGTTGAGGCCTCGCGCACGGCATCCGCGGCGTTGATGATGATGTTCTGCAAGACGAGCCGTAGCACGGTGCGGGCGATGTGCACCACGCCCACGCGCTGCAACGACTCATCGATCTGAACCGATAACCGGGTACGAGCGAGGTCGGGCACGATTTCCATTGCTTGTGTTACGAGCTCCGGGAGCCGTACCGCTTCGATCACATGCTCATTGCGCGCGGCGCGGCGTTGTTCGGACAGAATCGATTGCACCGCAGTGGTCTGGCGGGCAATGATTTCGACGTCCGCGGCGGCGGCGCTGACGGTGGAAGCTAATTTCTTCGAGGCCAAGCGAACGAATTCTCTCAGATCAGCGCAACGCTCAGGATCTGCAGGTCGACCCGAGAGCTCCGCTGCAGCCAGCTCCGTTTCTTCAACCGGCGCGCTGAGAAGGCGGTCGCGCAATCCGGCCAACCGGACTCCGACCGGAGTCATCGCGTTGCCGATATTGTGCAGCACGCCCTTGGCCATTTCGGCATAACCGGCTTCAAAGGAACGATCGACAAGTTGGCGGCGTGATTCGGCTAGCCGCATCACCATGCGATCGAGCTCGTGGGCTAGAATTCCCATCTCGTCAGCGCGAGCGAGATTCAACTGCATCGTGAGATCTGTATCCTTGCCGATCGCGACCGCGTGTCGAGTAACCAGATCCAGCGGCCTGAGCACTACACGGTTCAACACGACGATCAGCAGAATGAGAAGCACCGCCAGGGCGCCGCTGAGATAGGTCGCCGCATAGGTCACCGCGGAATGTCCGCGCCGGGTAATCTCCCGCGGAACGTCCACGCGTACGGTCATGATCGGTCGGCCATAGATGTCCATGATTGGGTGATAGACCCGTGTGGCACTCTTGGTCGCGGTCAGCCCGTATGCAGCGCCTTGGCCCGGTGGCGGTAATATCTCGAGTTCGGTTTGCGCCTGCGCTCCGACGGTCCGGACCTCCTCGCTCGAAAGGAGCCGGCCCATCAATATCATGCCACGCACGGGGCCGCCGCCCTTGCCGTCGAGCACGGGTGCACCGGCCAACATGAACGTTCCGCGATCGCTGCGCACGAAACCCTTCAGGGATTGACCAAAATGCAAACTCGAAAGCCACGGAAAATCTTGGGGCAAGGACTTTCCACTCAGGAGGTTGAGGTGTGCGCGCTTTCCATCGGCCAAGGGGAGCTCCTTGACCAGAAGCAAATTGCCTTTGAGATCCAGGACGGCAAAGCAGTCGACCTCGAGCTGCTTGAGGGCGGCATCAGGAGCACTCTCTGCAGAGTAATTCGGATTTTTATCCTGCACGAAGCGGTACGTATCGGACCAATCACCCCAATCCCTCGCCGCCGTGGCCAGTCGGTCAAGGCGCAGCTCCAGGGCATACTGCACTCGTCGCATCGCGGTGCGAGCGTCCGCCTGTTCGAGATCGACGAAACTAGGCATTATCACTCTCTGCGCGACCAGGATTTCGGCTGCGGCCAGAATGACACATACGGCAGCGATCAACGCCGTGACTTTCAGGCGTATGCTCACAACATAATCTTAAGTCCCTAGCCTTGCGAGCAAGGACGCGGCGTCTCAGATATTGGCTGAAGGCGCCGACGAAGAGCTGATAAAGTGAATCGCGTCACGAGCCGCGACGCTCGCTCGAACTCCCGCGACCCAGGATTTCGTTTACCAAATGATCCACTCGAGCGGATTGATCGTGGGCGTGTAGCCCCAATGGCTTGACCGCGTGACCAGGCCGCGGCAGGGGTCTGATGAAAACTGGCATGCTGAAGGAGCCACGCCGGAGCGTGATCTCGCTGCGTCCTGAGGAGGTCCAGCGCCTGGTCGAGGATGTGCCAGAGCTCGACCTGAGGTACACCTGAGCGTCGCGGCATGGTGGCACGTGCAGAGCGGGCCTCCGGATACCCGGCACTCCTGAAGAGTTACATCAGTGGAGGCCCGCGTCGAGATGAGGTCGAGTTCGATCGGCATACCGCTCGCAAGCTCGATAGACCGTCTCGTGCGACACGTGCATGCTCTCGTCGTCGGGGTGCTTCCGACTTGAGCCAGCTGCAAAGTCCCGCGAGCACCTGGCTTGAATGAGTCTGGCAGTCCTCACTGGGGCGCCTCCACGTAACCCCGGCGGGGATTCGTGGCGGCGCCCCTCAAAGCCGGCAAATAGAGATCAGGAGGCGTTGTTGCGAGTGTCTGTGGAAGCGATCCCCTGTTCGGGCTTTTCGGCCAGCAGCTGCTCGATCCTGGTCGTGAACTCCCGCTTCAGCTGAACGTTGAACACCCCGCTGGCAGGCGATGCAAAGCCGGAATGAACCGCGCGGATGCGGCCGTCCCGGCCGATAAAAATGGTCGCCGGCCAAGTGTTGAGGTTTACCAGCTGCGGTACCTTCTCCCACATGTCAGACGGCGCACCGGCGATGAGATAGGTGTACTTGACGCCGTATTTCTTCACGAAGGCGCGCTCGCGCTCGAAGCTTCCCTGCTGCTCCGGTTCCTCGAAATCCAGCGCTACGATAGCGAGTCCCTTATCGCGGTACTTCTTATCCAGCTGGACCAGGTATTGAGCTTCGTCGTGGCAGTTGGGGCACCACGTGCCGGTGACGATCGCCAGTACGACCTTACCCTTGAACCGTCGGTCCTGGTTCGAGACCAGCTTGCCGTTCACGTCGGGGAAATTGAAGGCGAACTTCTCGTGGGGATCCCTGGCCGTGGTATGTGTCTGATAGTTGTCGGGCTCAGGGAGGCCTTTCGCCTGGGCCACATCCTCGCGATAGGCCGTCAACGTATCGGCATATCGGCCATCGGGCATCGCCTCTGCTCCGTAGGGCGAATCACTGGTGGAGGCTTTCGCCTGCGCGGGCCGCTCCACGTGCTGCTCGATCTGCAGCGTTCCGTCGCCCTTGAGTGACACCACGATCACCCCGGGACGCGAACCGTCGAAATGACTCAGGGTCCATTTGCCGTCTTTGTAGATACCGCTGTAAGCGCCGGTATCACCGTCCACGCGGAGGATGGAGGCGGCCACTTCCGCGCCCTTCTGCTGCACGATGAATCGAAAGGCCTTTTCCCCCTTTGATGACGGGGTGTCCAGCGGTATTACCCATGAGCCCTCGATAGTTGGGACGCGGTTGCTTGCGACCAAAGGCGCTACGTAGCGGGTCGCCTCGAAGCCGTACTGAGCGGACTGACCTCGATTTTGCATGTTTACCGTACCGACCAGCCGACCATCCTTAAGCGTCGCTCTGATTGTCGTCAGATAGTGCTCGACATTCAGCACCAGCTGGCCGTTCTGGAACGAAGCGGCCGTGGTGCCGTCGTAGGGCTGAAATCCGTTGTAAAAGGTACCCTTAAGCGATGCGCCAGAACCCGAAATGTCCAGGCGAAACGGAATGGCCGTGCCGTTTTGCGTCAGCTCAGCACTCCACCGACCATCCACCGCCCGTGCTCCATCTTCGGCGTGCGATCGTCCCGCCATTGCGAGACTCGCTGCCAAGAGAATCACTGCGCCAGCATTTGCAGTCCTTGTTCTCATAAGACTCCTCGCTTCGTTTCTGTACTAGAATCTCTAATCGTCTCAGATCCTAAGGAGCGCTCGCTCGAGGCACGCCCACGCCGGCGAGCGCTGCACCTGCGACCTGGATTTGGTGGGCGGCGGCGTAGGTATGCCACTCCGGCGGCAAGCCGCTCTTCGTCGCCAGTAAGATTTCCAATATGGCACGCCGATCTTCACCGCTGAGCTTTGAGAACGGCGCGCTTTGATCCTCACCCGTCAGGATCTCAAGCAGACGGTGATAGACGTAGCCTTTTGCCGGCTCCGGCAGCGCGTCGAAGGACTCGGAATAGATGAGATAGCTGCACGGATACCGGAACATGCGCCGGCTCAAGTCGAAGTCGCGTAACGAGCGTCCCTGGGCGTCACGCATACCGCGAGCCTCGAACTCCTTTGCGAACACCGAGGTCGCGATGATCTTCTGGCCATCGTTGCCGTCTAGCGGTGCTTCGTCCGAAAACAGCATGTACCGCAGTAGCTGCTCGGCAGGTTGCTCGAATTGCCTGCGTTCATAGGCGGACAACCCTGAATCTGCTTCACCAGCCGCACTCGCCGTTCGGTAGGTGTGTGTATACAGTGCGATTCTCGTCCGGTAGTTGGTCAGCGTGATCAGATTATGCATCTGCGTCTGATGCGCCAGAACGAGCTGCGCCACCACATCGCTAAATGGCGACAGATAGGTCGACGCATTGAAGCGCGGTCGCAGCGGCGTCAGTTCGGAACTGGGGGTAGTAGCCGAGGCCGGTGCGACAGTAGTGCCATCGACCGCAGCGTTGCCCATGTTTGGGCCCCGGGGCAACAGCCCCGTAACATACCATCCACCCCACCGTTGACTGAATGGGCTTTGCTGATCGGTGATGAACGAATTCTTGTCAGGTACTAATGTGCCGCTAGTTGTCGGATAGACGGAGCGCAGCAGTACCCCCGGTATACCGCGAGTGCCGGCGGCTATGTGACACTGGGTGCAATCCAGTTCGGCACGCTGAAAGATTGGCTTCGGAAGCTGATGTTCGTCCAGCAAGTAGAAAATGGCACCCTGCATAGGATCAAAGGAGACGATCTCGATGGCTTTGCCGTCATGGACCGAGCCGACGTACACATCGTCATTGAAATAGAGCGCGCGCGGATGCTCGGGTGAAATCTTCGGATATTGAAAACTGGTTTTGGAGAACACCAAGGTCTGTGAATAGATCGGTATGTTCAATAGACTTAGGACCGACAGTAGGTAGCCGTGCTTCGGCTCGTACTGCAACGTCGCGGCACCCTGATCGAGTCGCCGCTGTAAATTAGCGACCGGGTCATGTAGATCTTCCGAGCGATAGCTGATCGGAGGGTCGCTATAGGGCATGTAGCCCTGATTGCGCACGGCGAGCTGCGCATATCCCCGTACGGGTGTCACGAGAGCGACGAGTAGGGCGCACATCAGCATCGGTCGCGCGCGCCTTCGGGCTTGGAACGAGATGCTCACTGCAATGCACAGGGCTGGTCGCATTGGTAGGCTCAGAATTGTGTCAACTCGCCGGTCTGGATACTCGAGCGTTTGGCAACACCTCCACGGTGGCCGTCAGTTCCACCGTACGCGGCGGTCGGCATTCGCGTTCGCTGCAGCTTTGGAAGCGGATACTCACCGGAAGATTATGCGGACCGCCCGCCAGATCGCTTTTGATCTGCACCGGCACCCGTAGCTCGAATGTGCCGCTATAGGTTTCCGTGTCCAGATCGAAGCTTTGATCGTGCCTCTTCCGAGGCGTGGGAGCAGATATCCCGCCGACCGCGCTGACCACGTCATGGCTAGAATCGACTCTGACCTGGAGGGCCGTGGGCCCTCCAGGTGGTTGTGTGAGTGCGTACACGTGCCACCCCGCCTGGATGTCAGCGTGAATCTCGAGGACTGCAGTGCCACCCGCCGAAAGCGCTGTCCCGGCAAGCAGCGTCGCGGTCCATCGAACATCTGAAACGTGCCCGCTTCCGTCCTCGGACGCGTTCGCACAGAGTACTAGGGCGAACGCCAAGACCCACGCGCCGAAGGTTCGCCTGTGGGTCGTGTGCGCCGCGCTGGCGGCCTGTGCGCGCAGCAGCAGAGTCATGGCTGTCCGTCCGGATCGAAGCGCGGCGGGGTGCTATGTCCCTGATGGCAGTTGCCGCAGGTGACAAGCTCGGCGTATCTAGGGTCGCTAATCTGAGCCAGGTATTTGTTGTTGATGTCGTTGACCATGCGAATCATGACGCGCGCAGCTCCCTTTCTAGGGTTTTCATCGGACCTATAGTCGAGCCGCCGCGCTCGTGAATCCTGTGTGTGACAAAAGGAACACGTGACTCCTAACTCCTGCGTATAGCGCTCCATGAGTTCACGCATTTCTGCCGGGCTCGTGTCCTTCGGCAGCACCTGAAGATTCGTCGCAGAGATTTCGGCCCGCGGTCGAGGGTTGGACTCGCCGCCCTGTGACGGTGCCCTGAGCGTTGCGACCGCAGCAATGGTCCAGAAGAGGCCCAGCTTAATGCTCGTTCTCCCACCGCGTCCGCGGAACTGTTTGGCATCGTGCTCTGCCATCCATTGACCGTGAGTAAATAGCTACTTCGCTCCAGCGTCGCGACGATTCTAACAATCAACTAAGATGATTCCGCGCGCAGTTGTCATCACCTTTGGTTATCTCACTAGATGAAAACGTGCCACGGCCGCCGGCGCGCGGTTATAGCCGGGTGACATTGGGCTAGTGCGATGGCATTCGTTGTGAGCCTAGATGCAAAAGTGATGTCTGCTGGCGTGCAGCGGTGCCCATGATCAGCCTCGCGATCAATGCGATCGTCCTCCGCAAGATAGCCGCGGAGCTCGTTTCACTTAGAACGTCGAGGGAGTGCAATGATTCAATCGTGGCAGCCCGCCGGTGTCGCCGTTTCGTTGTTGATGCTCATTAACGTCGCGGCCGCGGAGAGGCCTGGAAACCCTGAGCAGACGGCAACAACGCGTCAGCGAACGAGACAGTAACGTTGAGCGAGGTGATCATCACGGGAACCCGGCAGGGCAACCGGACGGCCGACAGTAGCCCGGCACTCGATGCGGATCCATTTCAAGGGGGCGCTGGAACCGATCTCGACTTCATCCCAGCGAGGGCAATTGATCATATCGAAGTGCTCGCCGAGGTGTGGCAGTACAGTACGGCTCGGACGCGATCGCGGCACCGACCAATATAATCCTGAAGAAGGACGCGCCTGTCGCTGCGAGACACATCTAACCAGATAGTGACCGCAGTGCGACTGATTTCTCGCTGCAAACTCTCTATGCTCACGTTCAATAGACCTGGCAGGTGACACCACAAGGAAGGTGGGCAAACGCAGATCATCGCGGCAGATGACCTGTGACCTGTCCGTCGCGAATGGACCGCCGCGGCGGGTGCGATCCGATGGTTCTGTACTCCCCCGAGCCCCTGGGTCGTGGTCCGCCGCGGCTGTCCACTCGCAATGACGCGGCGTGATTCAGTTCCGCACTAATTTGGTGAAGCTGGGCTGTAACTTTCGGCTAACGTGATCGCAACCGCTTTATAACGCTTCCGAAGCGTAGCATCCGATGTGTTGCGCATCAGACTCGTACTCCTCCAACAAGGGGCTATCTTGAAGTTACAGCAACTGCATTACTTATCGGCTGTGGTACGCAGCGAACTGAATGTGTCCTCGGCTGCTCGGCAGCTGCATACGTCGCAGCCCGCACTGAGCAAGCAGATCAGGCTGCTAGAAGAGGAGCTGGGTGCACGAATCTTTGCGCGCTCCGGCCGTCAGCTCACCGGTATCACGCCCCTCGGTCAGCAGATATTCAGCCGCGTTCAATCCATCCTGCGCGAGACGCGGTATATCGAGACTCTCGCGCAGGAGCTGCGCGGCGAGGGTAGCTCGTCGTTGTCCATCGGCACGACACATACGCAGGCGCGCTACGTCTTGCCACAGATCATTCGAACATTCAGCAACTTATACCCAAAGATGAAGCTGCATTTGCATCAAGGTACGGCGGAGCAGATCTCCAGCATGGTGAAGTCAGAACGCATCGACCTCGCGATTGCTACCGGATCCCGGGAACTATTTCCGGACTGGGTACTACTACCGTGGTACCACTGGTATCGCTGCATCGTCGTACCTCACCAGCATCCGTTGGCGGCCTTGCGACAGCCGTCTTTAGCGGATCTGGCGAACTATCCCTTGATCACCTACGCCTTCAGCCTCGCCGGTCCTGACGCCTTGCAGACCATATTCGCCGGGTCGGGTTTGCAGCCGAGGATCGCACTAACCGCCTGGGACGCCGATATCATCAAGACCTATGTACGGTGCGGACTGGGAGTTGGCATCGTCGCGGAGATGGCGCTCGACGTGGGGCCGAACGCCGACTTGGCGAGACTGGATGCGCGACACTTATTGCCGCGCCATACCACTTGGATCGGCTTTAGTCGGAGTGGCCTGCTGCGGGGCTGCATGTACGATTTCATGCAGCTGTGCGCGGCTCACCTGGATCGCGAAGCGGTCCTGAGCGCTCAGAAGTGCTCGGGGCCGGCGGAGATCGACGCCATGTTTGCATCCCTGCCGTTGCCGCAATACGCGGCGGGCAAAATTGCGCCTGCTCCGTCGCATTCAATATGAAGCGCAGCGCCGCGGGGCGGCGGCGATCGGGGATGAAGCTGCAGCAGCTACGCTGCTTGATTGCGGTCGCCGACAGCCAGCTCAACGTCTCTGCGGCGGCCAAGAACCTTCATACCTCGCAGCCAGCGGTCAGCAAGCAGATCCGTTTGTTAGAGCAGGAACTCGGTATCCGCATCTTCGCGCGTTCCGGTAGGCAGCTCGCGAGTCTTACGGCAGCTGGACAGCAGATGGTAGATCGGGCGCGACGTATTGTGCTCGAGGCCCAACGGTTGAGCGACATCGGTGTCAAGTTGCGCAACGACAGGGCTGGGGCGCTCGCGATCGGTACCACACACACACAGGCGCGCTATGTTCTACCAACCGTCATCGGACAGTACTGTCGGTCACACTCGGCGGTTCAATTTCAGCTCCACGTGGGAACCGTGGAACAGACGGCCGAGATGGCACGCTCGGATCGGATTGACTTCGCTATCGCCACTGGAAACGCCGTGCCCTTCTCCCACTGGGTGCTGCTGCCATTCTATCGGTGGTACCGCTGTGTCATCGTGCCCCGCGGCCACGCGCTTGCGCGCTGTATACGACTCTCTCTGTCAGATCTGGCTCAATATCCGCTACTGACATATAGCTTCAGCCTGTCGACTCCGCCGTCGCTGTTGGCCGCATTCGCGCAAGATGGAGTAACGGCCGACGTGACGCTTACCGCTGGAGACGCTGACGTCATCAAGACCTATGTACGCCTGGGCTTAGGCGTCGGCGTCGTCGCCGAGATGGCGGTAGACGAGTCCGATGCCGATCTGGTTCGCATTGATGCAGCGCATCTGTTTCCGGAGCATCGTACTTGGGTCGGCTTCAGCCGCAATGCTGTCATGCACCGCTACAAGTACGACTTCATCGCCACTTTAGCGCCGCATCTGAGCGAGCGGGTCGTCGAGCGCGCCCAGTCGTGCGGTAACCAAGCCGAAGTCGACGCGCTGTTCGATGCCGGCCATATCCCGCTCTATAGGCCGAGATCTCAATCGCAGGGCGCTCGCATCAGCGCTTTCAGACCGGTTCAGTCTAGTGCCGATAGCGGCGAATGCTGTGAGCGGCTCGTTTCCGGACCGCTACCCGGGTCCTGACCATCCCTCGAGCCGGGGATTTACCTCGCCTGTCACTGGCCTGCTACCGCAATGGCACCGGCGCGACATTAAGCTCTTGTCGGGCTTGCGGACTGGTGCATGCATGATCGGTGAGCCACGAACCATCGCGATCGTTGGCGCCGGGTTCAGCGGCACGATGGTCGCCACGAATCTACTGAGACAGCCACGGCCCGAGCGATTACGAATTCTACTGCTGGATCGAGCAGTTATTGCGCGCGGCACGGCCTATGCCGATCGCGGTTATCCGTACCTGCTGAACGTCCCAGCAGGTCGCATGTCATCGAATTCCACCGCGCCTCTGGAATTCCTGCATTTTGCGCGGGACCGATTTCCAGATGCGACGCCGGAGGATTTTCTGCCTCGGGCACTGTATGGACAGTACCTTGAGTGGAAGCTGCACTCGGCGGAGCTCTCAGCGCCCCCACATCTAGACCTGGTCCGTGTGCAGGGAGAGGTGCGCGCTCTGAGACGTTACAATTCAGCCTCGCCTTTCAAGCTTCAGCTGGCAGACGGCCGTGTACTGGCCGCGCACGAAGTGGTTCTTGCTGCCGGCAATTCCCCCCCGGCGGAGCTGCCGGGGCTCGCAGCCGCGCTTGGAACCCAGCGGTACGTTGAGGATCCGTGGACTGCACCCGTGGCATTCGGCGCCGGTGATACTGTGCTCATCTTAGGTACCGGCCTCACGATGGTCGACATCGCGCTGGCCGCTGTGACCGCCACGCAAGGGAATATTGTGATCCATGCTCTCTCGCGCCACGGATGGCTGCCGGCGGCTCAGAACGTCCTTCCATCGGCCGATCGCAGTACAGACAGCGAGCCAGTGCTCACGGCCGCCCGGGTCTCGGTCCGCCAGTTGTATCGCTCAGTTCGTAAGCTGGTAACCGATGTCGAGGCACGAGGCGGCGACTGGCGCGACGCGATTAACTGCGTGCGGCAATGCGCGCCCGCCATATGGCAACACCTGGCGATTGACGAACGCCGTCGCTTCTTGCGCCACCTGCGCACACTGTGGGAAGTTCACCGCCACCGGCTGCCGCGGAAATCATTTGCTGCGCTCAGTCAGTTGCGATCCGTTGGCGTATTGGAGGTTCATGCCGGACGACTGCTCAATTGTGAGCTCCGCGACCGCTGCGTACGCGTCACGTGGCGCCGGCGTGGATCGGAAGACACTTCGCGCCTGACAGTGGATCGCATCATTAATTGCACTGGCCCCAGCCACAACCTGCTTCGTCTGCGCGACCCACTCTGGCGCTCGCTGCTGTCCCAGAAAATAGTGTCTGCCGATCCGCTCGGACTCGGCCTCCGTACCGGCGCGCATGGAGCGGTCATCGATGCTCGCGGTCAGATAGTCGATCACCTCTACTACATTGGACCCATGCTTCAAGCCAAGTATTGGGAGTCCACTGCGGTGTTGGAGCTGCGTCGGCATGCCGAGGATCTGGTGCACCATCTGATTGCGTCAGGCGACAGGCCACTGGCTTACCCGGAGATTTCGCACGAGCAATGTGGCGCTGTGGCGCCCTGATCGGCCCGACTCAGCGACCGCTGCGCTCCACCCAAACCAGATTGGCTAGTGCGCCTGCGGCATGACTCCTGAATCAGACGCAGGTCTTACGGCGTGCATGGCGAGCGATACTGACCAATTTGTTACCGCTCTGCGACTGACATTGTCGCTGCGAGCTTCCTAGACTCTGCGTCAATGTCAAGCAGTGTTAGTGGGCCAATCCGGAGGTAAGTCATGACAATTATTGGCTGGATCGCCGCGTACAGCATCTTGTCTTGCCTCGGAAGCCCATTGATCGGGAAATTCCTAGGTCGTGCCCTTGGGGAGGAGCCGGCAGTTGAACCAAAACAGGCCACCGACTAAGGACTACCGAAACAGAGTGGGTCAAAACACGGCCAAGAAACAATTCTCGTGCTGTAGCGTTTGCTAAGCGGTCGTTGGGACTACCCGAATGCATCAGAGCAGCACCTACGTGGCCCATTTTGCAAGGTCGAACACCGCTCCAAGACGTTTCACACAGACCGCAAAGGGGGCGCTCTCGCGTGGTCTGCAGCGCCTATTCTTGGAGCATCCCTGTAGTATCGGTGAGACTTATTTTGAGCACCAACGTTCGGCTTTTTTGTTCGGAGGCATGATGCTTGTCGCTGGATTTGCATGCCTGCTTCACGGCGTGTTACCGGCATTGTTCCAACATACGGGCAGTCAAGCAGTGTCGAAGCTCTACAGGCGTATGCGCGCACGTCGCTCGGCCGCGAGGACTGCGAATAGGGACAAGAAGGTATGAACAGTCGCCGATGGTGCCGCCGGTAGCGCGGCGGCAGCACGCGCCGTGACCTGCTGGCGGAGCCGCGGGCCACGATGTTTTGCTGTCCTTACTTCTTGCTGGCAAGTTCCCCGACTTTGAGGCCGCGAGCTATCCGGCCTGCGCGCTGGTCCGAAGGAGTTGCTTGAGCGCACGCAATTCCTGCCAACTGGTATCGGAGACGGCGCAGTAGTCGAGATCTCCCGCTCTCCAGAATGTCATGTGATACCCACTACGGGTGGTATCGGTAGGTAGGAGCGTTTTGGACGCAAGCCAGGCAAACACATTAATCACATGCCGCCCGTGCTGATACACAACAACCGCGGACCGCTGGCCTCCGAGGTAATCGGCACGACCGCCAATGAGGCGGTAACCGTCTCGCTCGAAATCTGCCACCACCGGTGAGACATCGGTGTGTCCCGCGAACCAGGGTTTCACCGTGTGCTGATCGGTTGACACAACATCGATCAGATGCGACGGCATCAGAGACCTCACCTGATCTACCGTCAGATCATGTAGTAGAGTGTCGCTTACCGACGGCGACATTGCCGGTACTGCAATAAGCGCTACCACTGCACTGGCTGCGACACCGCTAAAGGCACCCGTCCAAAACGGATTCCATCTCCATCGGGTGCGTTCCGAGACGGAACGACTTGCGCGAGCCGCTCGGTCCTCACGCTCTAGAATGCGATCAATCTGCTCCCTTAGCGCCGTAGGCGCAGGCTCCGAAGGGATCTGGCGAGTCATTGTGCGCACGTGCTCTAGATCCTGAAGCCTGCCGCGGCAGCTCGGGCACCGCCCCAGATGGCGCTCGATCTCTAATGAGGAGCTCGCGTCGAGCTCGCCGTCGAAATAGGCCTGCGTGCGGAGTGACTCAGGGCAATCCATGGACGCCTCTCGGGACTTGCTCTTCCCAGTGACTCTTAAGCACTGCCCTGGCGCGAGCCAGCCGCGACATCACGGTGCCAATCGGCACACCAATGATCTCCGCTATGTCGCGGTACCTCATGTCGTCGATCTCTCGCAACACCAGCACTTCCCGATGCTCGACCGAGAGTCGAGCCAGTAGGCGCTCCAGTGTACGCTCCTCATCTCGTTGCATAGTCAGACGCTCCGGATCCGCAGGTGCCGCCATCTCTGCATTCAGCTCGGGGGCATGATCTCGCTCGGACAGCTCAATGAAGCCTCGACGCTGTTCCTGCTGGTACGCCGTCGCATGGCAGTTGCGCACGATGGTCAGCAGCCAAGCCTTTACATCAGTACCGCGCAGTCCTTCAAAACCGCGGTAAGCTCGAAGCATCGCCTCCTGCACGATGTCCTGGGCGTCGCTCCTGGAATTCCCGAGCCAGCGCGCAAACCGATACGCAGCATCGAGGTGCGGTAGCACCTGTGCTTCGAAGCGCTCATGCGTTGCATGCATTCGTGACATTTGACCGGAGTTCAATTAGCTGCGGTCTGCTCGAGCCCAGCCGTCATGAAAGGGGACCTCAGAAGCGTACATTTTATTCCACGTTCACGGGAAAGCTGTGAGGAATCCCTGGTGCTGACTCGGTCGAGCGGCTAGCCGCGGGGTAAATCGCGGACCGCACTCGGTCCAGTGCAGCGTTCGGTACGGCCGCGCGTCTACTACGGGACGTTCCGCCGCGCGCTCGTCGTGGTGTGGGAGGCCTCAGACGAGTGACCGCTGCTCGCCACGGCGGACGCCCGTGTCGAGTGCGGTCTCGCAATTCAATAGACAGAATCTATGGAAACGACTGATTCAATTCATTGGACCAGGCATCACCGGTGACGCACCATGACGCGCATGGACACTCTGGGCGTGCCCCTGCGTCAGGATCTGATTCCGAGCCAACCGTGGTTTGTATGTAGTTTTCGGTCGCGTCGTAGATGACCATTTATTGAAGGAGATTCAAATGTCGGACGAGTCAAGTTGTCCTTTTTTTAAGGTGCGTCCAGCGATCAGTCGCCGCAACGTGCTGACTGCGACCACTGCGCTCGCCGCGACGGCTGCTACGGCGCCCAACTCGTTCGCGGCTGCGACCGAGACTGCTCCTGCAGGCGCCATCGGGGCTCAATCTGATATTGCTGATATTGCTGCGACTCATATGCAGCACGAGTGGTGGCCCAAGCAACTCCGTCTCAGTATCCTTCACCAGCACTCGCCCGCTTCCAGCCCTATGGATCCGCATTTCAACTACGTCCAGAGCTTCAAGAAGCTGGACTATTTCGCGCTTAAGAATGATTTGCGCAACCTGATGACCAGTTCGCAGCCATGGTGGCCCGCCGATTGGGGTCACTACGGTGGACTTTTCATCCGCATGGCGTGGCACAGCGCCGGGACGTATCGCACGGGCGATGGTCGAGGCGGGGGCGGTCACGGCAATCAACGCTTTGCTCCAATCAACAGTTGGCCGGACAACGGGAATCTTGACAAGGCTCGCCGCCTTCTCTGGCCCATCAAGCAGAAGTATGGCAGCCAGATTTCGTGGGCCGACCTCATGATTCTCACAGGCAATGTTGCGCTCGAGTCCATGGGCTTCAAGACGTTTGGCTTCGGAGGCGGTCGGACGGACTATTGGCAACCTGAGGAGGACATTTATTGGGGTTCCGAGACCGAATGGCTCGGCAACAGTCGCTACAGCGGCGAGCGTGAGTTGGAACAGCCGTTGGCTGCAGTGCAGATGGGACTTATCTATGTGAACCCGGAAGGACCTGATGGTAAACCCGATCCCGTTGCTTCAGGCCGCGACGTCCGCGAGACCTTCGCCCGTATGGGAATGAACGACGAGGAAACCGTGGCCCTGATTGCCGGCGGTCACACCTTCGGCAAAGCGCACGGGGCAGGTAATCCCAAGCTCGTCGGCCCGGCGCCGGAGGGGGCGCCCATCGAAGCGCAGGGCTTAGGCTGGATAAACGCGTTCGGCAGCGGCAGCGGCAAGTACACCACGACCAGTGGCATCGAGGGCGCGTGGAAGCCGAACCCCACCAAATGGGACAGCGGTTACTTCGACATGCTGTTTGGCTACGAGTGGCAGCTGACGATGAGCCGCGCCGGCGCGCACCAATGGATCGCCAAGAACGTCAAGCCCGAGCACATGATTCCAGACGCGCACGACTCGACCAAGAAGGCAGCGCCGATGATGACGACCGCCGACCTGTCGCTCCGCTTTGACCCGATTTACGAGCCCATCGCGCGCCGCTATCACGAGAACCCAGAGGCGTTCGCCGATGCCTTTGCACGTGCCTGGTTCAAGCTCACCCACCGCGACATGGGCCCCAAAGCCCGCTACCTCGGTCCCGAGGTGCCCAGAGAGGATCTGATTTGGCAAGACCCACTGCCAGCCGTCGACCACCCGCTGATCGGCCCCAATGAAATCGCCGAGCTCAAGGTGAAGATCCTGGCAAGCGGTCTGTTGGTGAGCGAGCTCGTGTCCACGGCCTGGGCCTCGGCCTCGACCTTCCGCGGGTCCGATAAGCGGGGTGGCGCCAACGGCGCACGTATCCGCCTTGCGCCCCAGAAGGATTGGGACGTGAACCAACCGGCACAGCTCGTGAAGGTGCTGTCCAAACTCGAGGACATTCAGAAGGACTTCAACACCGCCTCCCCCGGCGGGAAGAGAGTCTCGATGGCTGATCTCATCGTGCTCGGCGGGTGCGTGGGGGTTGAACAAGCCGCCAAGGCCGCCGGCCACACAGTAGTCGTGCCCTTTATGCCCGGCCGAGCCGACGCCTCGCAGCAGCAAACCGACATCAAGGCATTTTCGGTACTCGAGCCCCAGGCCGACGGTTTTCGCAACTTCCAGAAAACCGCCTACGGCATGGGCACTGAAGAATTGCTCCTGGATAAGGCGCAGCTTCTGACGCTAAGCGCACCCGAGATGACCGTGCTGGTCGGTGGACTTCGTGTGTTAGGAGCCAACGCGGGTGACTCAAAACACGGAGTATTTACCCAGCGAGCGGGTCAGCTCAGCAATGACTTTTTCGTCAACCTACTGGATATGGGTACCGTGTGGCGCCCCACGTCTGAAACGGGTGATCTCTTCGAAGGCAGCGACCGCAAGACCGGTGCAATCAAATGGACCGGGACGCGGGTGGATCTGATCTTCGGCTCCAACTCGCAACTGCGGGCTTTGAGCGAGGTCTATGCGCAGAGCGACGCCAAAGAAAAATTTGTTCGTGACTTCGTTACTGCCTGGAACAAGGTCATGACACTGGACCGCTTCGATCTGCTCACTTGATGAGGAGGTCCGGCGCACGCTGTTGATGCCCTTCCGCATCAACAGCGTGCCCGGTAGCGATCAACCGCAATGGCTTCAGGTTCGCAGATGCGAAGGTTACAGGCCGCGATGCGCATGCGAGCCGCGAACCGCCACTATCTCGGCAGCCTGTTGCAGCTCATTGCCCTCACGGCTCTCCCGTGGTCCTTGTGCTCGGCCGATGGACCGTGGAGCGCCTCGATCGCTGCCACCACAGACTACGTTTTCCACGGTATCTCCCAGACGTATGACCGCGGGGCGGTGCAGATCGGCGCTAATTACCAGGATCCGCAGGACTGGTTCGTTGGCATCTGGGGCTCGAACGTGGACCCGTATCCGCTCGCGGCTTCGGCGGTGGAGTTGGATCTGTATGCGGGCATCAGCCGGCCGCTCGGCGGAGATTTCAACGCCACGCTCACCTACACACGCTACCAATACGTGGATGATCCGCGGCCGGCTCGATACGACTACGATGAGCTGCAACTGTCGGCGAGCTATCTGGATCGGCTCAGCGGGAGCATCTCCTATCAGCCTGACCTCACGCAGTACTCCGAGCTCGGCCTCGCGCAACACAAATCAAGCCTGGACTATGAGCTCGCCGCGCGATGGCCGCTGCCTATGGGATTAGCTGTCGGCGGTGGGATCGGCTACTACGATCTGCAGCGCCTGTTCGGGGTGAGCTATTGGGCAGCAGACCTCGCCGTGCGCTATGTCTATCGCCGCGTGAGCCTGGAGCTGACCCGGTTCTTTGCCGCTTCGAACGCGTCGCGCCTGTACGACGACGCCAGCGCGAATGGTACCTGGGTGTTGACGGCTTCGTTCCGGTATTGATGGGCGGCGGTGGGAGAATTCCTGCTGGTCATGAACCGGCGGGTCCCTTTGAGTAACTTACCGATGGTAGGCCGGCTTGCCTGCCGCGGGTGATGAGGTAAGTCCTTGAATTATGGTGACCTGAGTAGTGAAGCAGCCAGAGCGGGATCGATCGGCAACGATCTGGACCGCGAGCTGCTGCAACGCGTGAGCGCCGGAGATCGCAATGCGTTTCGCGACCTCTACCTGCGCTATCACCGCCGCTTGGCGCGGTTTCTCACCCGCTTGACGAAGCGGTACGAGGACGCAGAGGAAATCATCAATGACACGCTGTTGGTTGTCTGGCAGCGCGCGGGGGAATTTCGCAACGCCTCACGCGTATCGACCTGGATCACGGGCATCGCCTACCGGCGTGCGCTGAACATGATCCGACGCGCCAGCACCCACGAGCGCGCGATGCGATTGGAAATTGCCGAGGAAGAACCCTCGGTGAGCGACAATGCTCAGGTACTCGAGCAGTGCCAGCTACTCGATTTCGGGCTGGCGCAGCTGCCACTCGAGCAGCGGCTGGTGCTTGAGTTCACCTACTACCTTGATCATTCGTGCGAGGAGATCGCGGAGATCATGGATTGCCCTGTCAACACCGTAAAAACCCGTATGTTCAATGCCCGGCGCAAGCTGCGAGCCATCCTCAGCGATGGGTCGGAGGCGGAGAGGCGCTATGGATGACTGCGCTGCGAATCGCCGATGCGATGACGAGGCGGCGCGGCTGCTGCCGTGGTACGTGACCGCGCGGCTGAATGCAGAGGATACCCAACGCGTCGCGCGCCATCTGGAGCGCTGCGCGATCTGTCGGGACGACCTCACCCAGGAACGCTCGCTGCGCGCACTGCTGAAATCAGCTTCTTCTCTGGACTATGCGCCCCAGCCAGGATTGGCCAAGACGCTCGAGCGCCTCGGTGAGCTCGAGCGCGAGGCGCCGCTCGCTGCCCCCAGCGCCGTACGCCGCGCTCCGGTGCGAGCGCATCGATTTGGCGCTGTGCACTGGATCGCGGCCGCAGCGCTGGTCGAGGCCGTCGCACTGGGCGCCATGGGCACCTCGTTGCTGCATCGCTCCGCTCAGGTGGAGCAGGAACCGCGGTACACGACCATGTCCTCGGCTTCAGCACCCGTGGCACCTGGCTCACGCATCCGCGTGGTCTTCTCGTCCCGCATGTCGCTCGCCGCGCTGCAAAGCCTGCTGGCCCAGTATGGCCTGACCCTGGTTCGTGGTCCGAGTGATGCGGGGGCCTATACCCTAGCCTTCACCGACTCCCGCGCGGCGGCTCAGCGCCTGAATCCGACCGTTGCCGCGCTGCGCCGCGACGCACGCGTGACGTTTGCTGAACCCGCAGTGCTCGACGAGGGCGGTGGATGGTGAGAGGGCTCGCCGCCCTGCTCGCACTGTGTGCCGCAGCGTGCAGCTCCGGTCCGCCGCTGCGTTCGGGCGCCACGCTGCCCGCCGCGGCGCGCGACTCTCCGCAGCGCTACATCGTCGTCACGGTTCGAAATCCCGTGAGCATGTCCCGCGCCGCTTCCACGCCTCGGGGCTACGACGGCGCCGGTGCCTATACGGTGGGAGGCGTCGCCCGCTCGCTGAGCCGCGCCCTGGCCAAAGACTACGGGCTGAAGGAAAGCGCCAGCTGGCCGATCGCCCTATTGAGTGTGCACTGCTTGGTGTACCAGCTACCTGCCGACACCGATCAGTCGCGCTCGCTCGCCGCATTGAGGCGTGATGCGCGGGTGGAATCGGCACAACCGCTGCTCGTCTTCAAGACCGCGGGTGAGCGCTATAACGATCCGTATGCGAGCTTGCAACACAACGTGCAGGAAATGGGCGTCGCGGAAGCTCAAACCTTCAGCCGTGGGGCTGGAGTGCGCGTCGCGGTCATCGACACCGGCGTGCAGGTCGATCACCCGGATCTGCCGACTCACGTCGTCACACGCAATTTCGTCGATAACGACCCGCGCGCCTTTAGTGCCGATGCGCACGGCACGGCGATCGCGGGGGTGATCGCCGCCGTGCCCGACAATGGCATCGGCATCGTCGGCATTGCTCCCGCCGTCTCGCTGCTGGCGTATAAGGCCTGCTGGCAACTCACAGCGGCGGGCGTGCAGGCGGCCTGCAATAGCTTTACCCTCGCCCAGGCGCTCGCTGCCGCGATCGAGGCGCGCGCTGACGTCATCAACCTCAGCCTCGCCGGTCCAAGCGATCCGCTGCTGTCGCGGCTCATCAGGCGCGCCTTGGACTCAGGGATCATCGTCGTGGGCGCGGTTTCGTCAGACGGCGTTCGCAACGCCTTTCCTACCGGCATCGCGGGCGTCATCGCAGCGGATGCGATCGAGAACGGTCATCGGGGCACGGACGTCATACTTGCCCCGGGGCGCAGTGTCATGTCGCTCGCCCCGCAGGGCCACTATGACTTTTATTCAGGCAGCTCGCTCGCGACCGCGGAAGTGACCAGCGTAGTGGCGCTACTGCGATCGCAACGCGCTCACTTGAGCGGCCAGCAGGCGGCTGCGGTGTTGAGCGCGGCCGCTGCTGCTCAACCCGGCGCACAACCGCCCGTTCCCAACGCCTGTACGGCGCTCGATCTGCTGTTGCACAAGAACCTCTGCAGCGGCAGCTGACGAGCCTGCTGGCGCGGAGCGGAGGCTGCATCGAGATGCGGTGGAACCTGCGCCTCGAAGCGACGGCGCTGATCATCCATGGAGCGAACCAGACAGCGCGCGTTCACGGTGGTGGGCACCGGCTTCACCCTGTCCATAAGACTCTGAGCGCATCCGATTCATTGGGGACATAACAGCGGGCTACTCGCGGCCCAAAAGCGATGCCCCGCTCATGGCGGGGCATCGCCTGCTGGCCGAAAGAACTCGGGCCGTAGCTGTTCAGTTAGCGCCATAGGGATTGGCGGGCGGAGTCGGATTGGCGGTGCTCGTCATCGAGATACTGCCGAACACTCCATCGGTCTGGTCAGCAAATCCAGCCGTGTAGAACAGCGTGGTCAGAGGTTTGTCCGGATCACCATTGCCAAAGGTCAGACTCCAAAGGCCCGGAACGCTGAAAGTTCCGCCATTCGTGACCGAGAGGTGACCCTCATAGGTGGCGAGCGACCCATCGGGCGTGAAGATGTTGATGGTGCCGTCCCCGAAATTGCCGATCAGCACGTCCCCGGCGATCGAGCCGAAGCCGGACGGTGCTACCGCGATACCCCACGGGGCATTGAGCGCACCGGCTGATGCAAATCTGCTGACAAAGTTACCGCTGAAATCAAATACGTCCACGTAGCCCAGACCAGCCCCCGTGACCTCATCGTGCATGGCCGCATCCTGCATGGCGAAAGTGACGTACAACTGCCCATTCACCGCCGCGATACCAAACGGCACGAAGCCCGCCGGAATCGTGGGATCAATGAACTTACCCTGCATCGCTGCAGGCTTGGAGAAGCTGCTATCGAACACGTCGACTTTATTATTGTGCAGGTCGGTCGCATAGAGATAGGTTGCGCCGCTAACGGTGCCGATGGCGAGGCCCTTGTAGACCGCGTGCTGAGTGCCGTTGGAGAGGCCATCGTCATAGGCGGTGACTGCGGTAGCGCCGCTGTCCTGTGCCCAGGCGGCGATGGTTCCGCCCTCGCCGTCGAACATGAATAGCGCCGTCTCCGAGCCATTGGGGGTCGGAATGAGAAAGCCGCCGCTACCGTTGTAGACCTGACCAGTCGGATTGGACTGCACCCCGGCGGCCGAGGACGGAATCGTAATCCCGACGCTGTTGGAGCCGGTGACGGTGCCAGTCTCGATCTGTCCAGTACCACTGTAGAGGGTCGAGAGGTTACTGTTGTTGTCGGCGATCCAAAAGGGCAGTCCCGGAGCGACGGCAATGCCCCAGGGATTCTGCAGGTTGGCGTCGATGGTGGTCGCGCTGGCGACCACGGTGGTGTTATCCGCTACCAATGCGGTGTCGGTGAACGATGAGGTGGCCGGGGGGTCCGACATACTGCTGGTAGTGCCACTGCCGCCGCTCCCGCCGCCGCCGCATCCGGCCACTGTCACGACGCAGATGACGCCGAGCGCGATTGGCGCTGCGGCTCTAATACGATGCAAGTTCATTGTGCTCTCCATGGTTGAACAGAGTTGATCGCCCATGAGTAACACCTGACGAACGGAAGGTTCTTCGCGGCGCGCTAGGTATTTAGTGCTTCAGGATGCGGTCAGTCTGAAAGCCACCGCTGCACCTGTTCAGAGAACCATGGCGTCGGCCTGGTTGAACAACGAGCTAGAGGATAGGGTTAAATCCCGGGGCGCATCGATAGATGAGATTGTTCCATCGCAGCGATGTAACAGATCGATCGCGGTATTTGCGCTTTTCTCTCACGACCTGAAAACCTTGGCTGCGCGATCGGGTACTCATGACCGAAAGCGCAAGCTGCGCATCCTCTGTCGCCTCGGCTCGATCGTTTGTCGATCGGCCTTTACATCGACGATGCCAGCCCCTCACGAGCCCGCGATGGCTCGCGTCACGATTCATTGTCAAATTATGTATGGCCGGAGTCGCGGGCCAAGGAATAAATATGTGCCAGGCGCGGTCCTCTGTGACGAAATCCCAAATGGAGCCTCCCATGTCGAACGATCAGCCCAGTCGCTCCCGTCGCAACGCCCTTAAGTGCCTCGCCTATGGTGGGGCCGGTACGGTCTTCGCGCTCACGGGCGGTGTTTTAACCCCGATCGATCTAGCCGTCGCCGCTGACAAGACTCGTGGCTCAAAGATGGGGCGGCCCTTCTTTGTCCAGATCAGCGACACCCATATCGGATTCAATAAGCCTGCCAACCCGGACGTAGGCGCGACCCTGACGCGTAGCATCGAGCTCGTGAATTCGATGAGCATCCGGCCGCAGCTCATTATCCATACCGGCGACATCACTCATTTGTCGAGACCCGAGGAGTTCGATACGGCCGAGCAACTGCTCTCGCAACTGGCCGTATCCGAGCTGCACACGGTCCCAGGCGAGCATGATGTCGCCGACACGACCGTCTCCGAATACTTTAATCGCTTTGGCAAGGCCTCGAACAACAAGGGCTATTACAGCTTCGATCACGCCGGTGTTCACTTCATGGCACTGATCAACGTGCTGCATTTCAAGCCGGGTGGGCTGGGTGCCCTCGGCGCCGAGCAGCTCCGGTGGGTGAACGACGACCTGCGCGGCCAATCTGCCAGCACGCCGATCGTCGTGTTCGCGCATATGCCCCTCTGGAGCATCTATGAGCCGTGGGGCTGGGGAACCGGGGACGCTCGGCTGCTTATCGAGCAACTACGACGGTTTGGTTCTGTGACGATCCTGAACGGGCACATCCACCAGATCGTGCAGAAAGTGGAAGGCAATATCACCTTTCACACCGCGCGCTCGACTGCCTATCCGCAGCCTGAGCCTGGCGTCGGCCCGGGTCCGGGTCCACTGGTGGTGGCATCTGACCAATTGCCCGCGCGGCTGGGCATCACAACCGTGTCATCGATCAAGCATCACCTGTCGCCGGGTGATAGCACGCTGGCGGACGCCTCAGGCGTCGCGGGTGGCGTATGAGGATTCCAAGGTCCCGCGTCGCACTCGCGTTCGTCGGAGCGCTGCTGCTGATTGTGGCGCTCTACACCCGAGTCGCAAGCGCTGATGAGACGGCGCCGGCGCAGATTGTGATGAAAGACTTTAAATTCACACCGATGTCCCTGACCGTCAAGGCCGGAACGACCGTGACGTGGGCCAACAAGGATGATGAGCCGCACACGGTTACGAGCGACAGTGGGCTGTTTCGTTCCGGGGCGATTGATACCGACGGCACCTACAGCTTTCGGTTCGAACGTCCTGGAACGTACCATTTTACTTGCTCGATACATCCGCAAATGGTCGGCACGCTCGTCGTGCAGTGAGTCGAAATCCGCAGTCGGATTCGGTGACCGGTTCGATTTCGAGCTCGGCGACGTTGCTTCCGTTACTCGCGTCGACAACGTACCAGGAGCCTAGGATGAAATCGGGCCGATGATACTCCGGTGCGGCGCAGGGATTCTTGTGTTGTTTTCCGGCTGCGCACCGGCACCCGAAGAGAGAACGATCAGTAGTGCCAAGCGGTGCCGCAGCGTAGGTTGCAGCGGCCCCAGGCATGAGGGATAGTCTTCGCATAAACTGACTCCCTCCGGAGCGTTTTCGTACGTTCGTCAAGCGTAAGTATCGGGAAGGCAGCCACCCCATGAGTACATCTGTTACACGACGTTCGCTGCTTCAAAACGCAGGGGCTATCACGGGGCTTGCCCTTTGCGTGCGCGTCTCCGGTGCGATCGCCGCCGAACCGGCACTCCCGTCGGACCAAAAGTATGGTGCCGCTGCAATGCCTGGTGGTGTAGTGGACGATCCGTTGGTGTTTATCGCGATCGATTCGGACGGCACAGTGTGGATCACGGTGCATCGCTCGGAGATGGGACAAGGCATCCGCACCAGCTTAGCGTTAGTCGTGGCCGATGAGCTGGAAGCAGACTTTGCGCGTGTGCGCGTCCTGCAGGCCCCGGGCGACCAGGCTCGCTACGGCAATCAGGACACTGATGGCTCGGCGAGCATGCGGCATTTCTTTGAGCCGATGCGTCGCGTGGGTGCCGCGGCGCGGCGGATGCTGGAAGCGGCCGCAGCGGCGCGCTGGACCGTACCGGTCGAGGAGGTCAGCGCCCAAAGTCACGAGGTCGTGCACGCTCGATCGGGACGCCGCCTGGGCTATGGTGCGCTGACCAAAGGGGCCTCCCGGATTAAAGTCCCGGATCGAGCCAGCCTCCGCTTGAAGGCTCCGAGCGCCTTCCGCTACATCGGAAAGGACGATCTTCCTCTGATCGATGCAGCAGACATCGTCGACGGACACGCGGTCTACGGTATTGATTACGCGACGGAGGGGCTGTTGTACGCGGTGATTGCGCGCCCCGCAGTCCTTGGCGCCAGGCTCGCTCACTATGACGCGACCGTAACGCTCGGAGTGCCGGGCGTGCTCAAAGTGGTGACAATTGATAGCATGCCGCCGCCCGCCCAGTTCCATCCTCTCGGTGGTGTGGCGGTGATCGCCACGAGTACGTGGGCCGCCATCAAGGGCAGGTCTGCGCTGCGCGTCGAGTGGGACGAAGGTGCGCACGCGAGCTACGACTCAGACGCTTACAAGCGTACGCTTGAGGACGCGACGCATTCGGCCGGCAAGGTCGTGCGCGATACGGGCGGTGCGCTCAAGGCGCTCGCTACGAGCGCTCGACGCGTACACGCCGACTATTACATGCCGCATCTTGCCCATGCCTCTATGGAGCCACCGGCGGCAACCGCGAGGGCGATCGGCAATCGATGCGAGGTTTGGGCGTGCGTGCAGTCGCCTGAGGACACGCGCGAAGCCATTGCCAAGCGGCTCGGCCTCAAGATCGAGAACGTGAAGGTAAATGTGACGTTGCTCGGAGGTGCCTTCGGCCGCAAATCCTTCCACGATTTCGCCGTCGAGGCGGCGCTGCTGTCCGAGGCCATGGACGGTCGTCCGGTGAAGGTGACCTGGACGCGAGAAGACGACATTCGGCACGACTATTATCACGCCGTCGCATTCGAGCACCTGGAGGGTGGGCTCGATGACGCAGGCAACACGATGGCGTGGTTGCATCGCAGCGCGGCACCTCCAATCGGCTCCACGTTCAACGTCAGTGCCAGATTTCAGGGGCGCGGCGAATATGGAATGAGCGCGGTCAGCTTGCCGTTTCAGATCCCCAATTTTCGACTGGAGATCGTGCCGGCCGAGGCTCACTGTCGCATCGGCTGGTTCCGAACGGTGTCTAATTTACCGCATGCATTCGCCACGCAATCATTCGTCTGCGAGCTGGCTGCGGCCGCCAAGCGAGATCATAAAGAATACCTGCTAGATCTCATTGGTCCAGCGCGACAGATCGACCCACGTAAGCTGTCGGATGAATCGAACTATGGTGAGTCACCCTTACTATATCCGATCGATACGGGTCGCTTGCGGCGTGTGATCGAAGTAGTCGCGCGTGAGGCAAACTGGGGTCGCGCTCTGCCGCGCGGACATGGGCTTGGGCTCGCAGCTTCCTACAGCTCCCTTTCCTACACGGCCGTAGTCATCGAGGTGGCGGTCGAGCCTCATGCCCGCCTGAGGATTCCTCGGATTGATCTAGCCTTCGACTGCGGTCCACAGGTCAATCCGGACCGAATACGTGCACAGTGCGAAGGTGCCTGTGTGATGGGGATAACCCTTGCCAAATATGGCGAGATTACTTTCACTCGTGGGCGCGTTGATCAGTCGAATTTCCACGATTTTCGAATCGCGCGCATGAGCGAGGCACCGCAGGAAATCCACATTCATCTGTTGCCCCAGGACTTCAATGTGCCGCTCGGCGGTGTCGGTGAGCCCGGTCTCACCCCGATCGCACCCGCGCTGTGCAATGCAATCTACGCGGCCACAGGGCGGCGCATCCGGCAATTGCCGATCGGTGACCAACTGTCCGACGTTGAAAACTTGTAAGTTCGCTCTCAAAGCGATCAACCCGCGTGCCCGTGACGGCCGCTTCCGGGGCTGAGAAACCCGTCGACACGCCTTTCCGTAGACTGAGTCTCTATCCGCGGGCACGAGGGCGCAGTCCGCTTCGTCCGCAAACCCTATGACCTGAAGCAGGTCGAGCTGTTACTGCGCTCAATGCTCTCCTCGCGCCCTAGGGTTTCGAGTAGCGCGTGAAGATGATGGCGAGCTTCATGGCTTGGTCTGGCGATCCGACCCGACGTTCCCTGCGAACTCACCGCTGCACATAGACAGAAAGGAATCGGAGCGCTGCTCAGAGGTCGGCGAGCGGTCTCCCGGCCGATTTCTCGTCGCGCAGGCGCAACTTCGCGATCACCTTTCGAAGTTGAGACGAAAGGGAATGCAGAATTGCATCGGGGAGTTCCGCTAACGCTTCCGGCAGCACGCCCTCTGCGGGCCCCGGAGCCTGCTTTAGCGCATCGGCCGCACCGGTCGTGAGCGTCAATCCGACCCGGCGCTGGTCCTGAGTTGACCGGCTCTTGCGTACATACCTGCGGCTCACGAGCTTTTCAACCAGTTGACTGCAAGTGGTTTGATGGATCGAAAGTCTGCGGGCCAGCTCCGAGACTCCAATTCCGGGCGTGCTCTCAATCTCTTGCATCAGCCACAGCTGAGAGCCCGACACGCCACAGGCTGCCTCGATTCGCCGGGAGTGCTGCCGCACAGATCCGTAGATCAGGCGGAATTGCTTCAGAACCTCAAGTGCGTTGCGCTGCCGGCGGGTTCCTTGCCTCTTGGTTTCGCGCGACTCTTGCCGTGCCATATACGGTCTAGGCGAATTCCTCACTGGATAAATATAAATGATGCGAGTGCCCGTACGAAAGACAGATCCGCGCACAGGCCTGGTGCCCTCAGTCGGCATAAATGGAAGTACTCGTGGCGACCGAGTCGGCGACGTGCTCCTTGCTAATGATCCCGACCACGTCAGCTGCCCCTCCAGTACCGCCCTTGCGCACCACCACGGCCATCAATGCACTGTGACGCCACATGGACCGGATCACTTCGAACAGGATCTCATCTTCTTGCACCACGATGAAATGGAAACTGGCGGCCTCTCGCATCGTGACGCCCGACTGTGCACTCGCCGATACGTACCGGAGCGCAGTGTTGACGCGCGCGACGCCGACGATACGATCGCCCTCGGTGATGACCACGTGACGGATACGACGCGGTCCAGGGCGAGACAGAAATTCCTCGACACTGCTCTGCGCAGGAGCAAACACGACGTCGCGGTCCATCACTTCGCTCGCCCGCTGCACCAGAAACATGTTCGCCTGGCGCGCCTTCGGTACGGCGCGGCCGCGGCGGAAAAGCTTCAGGGTGTAGATGTTTTCCCGCGACAGCAGCCGCCGTACCCCAATGCTCAGAGCTACCGCTACGATCATGGGCAACACGATCTCATAGTCGCGCGTCATCTCGAAGATCATTGCGACCGC